>JAEETJ010000032.1 GCA_016290295.1 Bacteroidales bacterium | reverse complement strand
ACCCAGACATGAAGCGCGAGAGAGTCCTCCTGAAGGTCTATGGCAAGCAAGTCCGCTATTTCCGCTCCCTGCCGCTGCACAGCAGCCAGGAAGAGGTTGAGACCACGCGTGGGTATAGCGTGTTCTCGTACTACCTTGCTCCGGACTATGATTTCAAGCAGGATGTGCTGGGGTTCGGGGATAGTGTGGAAGTCCTGGAGCCTCTTTCCCTTAGGAATAGCCTTTCCGAGACGTTTTCGCGTCTTTTTCACCGCTATCAATCCAATCAGTAACTTATGGAATACAACGTTGTATACGTCATTCAAAGTGGACCGAAAAACAGTCGGCTCCTTCTTCAAGATAGTAATCAGAATTATTATTCCGTTAAGGTTCCTAATGGGTCTCTTAACATAGGGGATATGTGCTCCAATGACGACCTATGTATTGAAGATGCCTCCCCGAACTGGGTTTCCCGTTATGAGAGGCAAACCGCATATCCTCGGAAAAAGATGATGGAGCATCTCATCCATTATAAACAGTGTATTTTACACGATAACGAAAACGGTAACGGGATAAAACATGTCTTTACGGACCCGAGAAAAAACCTTATTGGAGGGAAAGGTTTCGATGATGAACTGACGGGTTGCATTCGGAAACTCAATGCAAACGGGACACTGCGAAATGATTTTACCCATATGACATCCTCCCAGGCTTTTACGATCAACTTTTTCACACCACTCATTGCCGAAAAAAAGCTCTCGATGTTAGGGCCATTCTGCCATGACGCGGAGTTCCCTTTCTGCGCCTATGAGTATGTCAAAGATCCTGCAGAAGAGACTCAGTTCGATTTTTACGTATCTGGACAGAACGGAATCCGGACCGTTAGTGTTGAAGTGAAATATTCGGAAGATCGTTTCGGAGACGCAATAGACGATGATAATCATCTTGAAAAGTATAGTAAGATATATGGGCCTTTGATGTCACAAACAGCCTCTGTCCCTGAAAACCAATACGAGTTTTTTGAAAACTATCAGTTGTGGCGAAACATTCTTTACGCCACGAAGAATCCAGGTCAGCACGTTTGTTTTCTTTTTCCGGCCTTTCGTAAGGACCTCAAGGGAAGAGTAGACTATATCCTCACGAAGTGCAAGGAGGAAATTAAACCATTTATCCACGTCATCTACGCTGATTGCGTGGTGGAAGAACTTATTGCTTTAGAAGGTCGGCTGGGGGATTATTACACAGAATTCAAAAGGAAATACTTGGATATTGAAGGATAACGTCTGATACGATCCTTTATCAAACAATTCACATTCTTATTTTTCGATACAGACTCCTTTTCTTCAGTATAGGAGAAAGAGAATTACTACCGTCTGCTTCTTTTTTGCCGAAGCGCTGGTTATATTTGCCGAAAAAAGCTTGATATGGCAGAAATAATCAATCAAATCCCCGGTTTCGAAAACGGCCGTGTTCACTGTGTATGCGCCGAAGACGCCGAGGGGGCGCTCTTCCTTTCGGCGCAAATGGTTTCCGACCTGCTGAACAAATGGAACACCAACGTCGTCTTCTTCTCTCTGACCGGCCGGGCCGATGCCTTGGAAGGGATGGTTCAGAATGAATCCAAAGCCACCCGACTCTACACTGTCGACCAGAAGAATCCGGACCTTCGTGTCATTATCAGCAAAGCCCAGGGCATGGTCAACCGCAAATTCGTCCGCGCCGTCATCATTGAGGGATTGCAACACCCAGACCAAGTACCACAGCGCGGATTGGAACAGTTTGCCACCTCGGCAAAAGTGCCGGTCATCCTCGTGGGAACGAATACGTGACTCAAGGCAGATGTAAAAACGGCCGCCCCCGTGAAGGAACGGCCGCCGGGCAGACGGGCCTAGGCGCCATTCTATTTATTCGGGTATCTCCATGCTGGGGCGAAGATTTCATAGTACTCTGACAACGAATTCCTGCCAAAATCGTTATCTTTGCTTTCTAGCAAGAAAGCAACCCCATGGCCCTAAAAACCAACACGAAAACGATAGACTCCGTGTCGGACCTCTTTAACTTTTTGTTCGAGGCCTGTAATATCTTGCGTGGTCCAGTCTCGCAGGATAATTTCAAGGACTATATCACGCCTATCCTATATTACAAGCGCATCAGCGACGTTTACGATGAGGAAACCGAAGCAGCCCTGGAGGAAAGCGGTGGTGATAAAGAATACGCTTCTCTCCCCGAGCAGCACCGTTTCGTAATCCCGGAAGGATGCGGCTGGAACGACGTGCGTGAGCGTTCAGAGAATCTAGGGGCCGCGATTGTTGGGGCCATGCGTAAAATTGAGCTTGCAAATCCGGATACGCTGTATGGTGTCCTCTCTACTTTTTCAGCGCAAAAGTGGACGGATAAGAAGAGCCTTCCTGACGGGAAGATCCGCGATTTGATTGAACATCTATCTACCAGGCGCCTTGGGAACAAAGATTATCCGGCAGACTTGATGGGCGATGCTTATGAGATCCTGCTCAAGCGCTTCGCAGATGACAGCAAAGCAAAGGCCGGCGAGTTCTATACTCCTCGCCCTGTAGTCCAATTGCTCGTACGTATCCTTGACCCGCAACCTGGGGAAACCGTCTATGATCCGGCCTGCGGATCTGGAGGTATGCTCATCGAGGCCGTCCATCACATGCATCACGACAATCTTTGCTGTGGCAGCATTTTCGGACAGGAAAAGAATGTGGTCAACGCCGCTATTGCCAAGATGAATCTATTTCTGCACGGTGCATCTGATTTCAACATTATGCAGGGAGATACACTGCGTAATCCTAAGATCCTGTCTGGAGGCGAACTAGCGACCTTCGATTGCGTAATCGCAAATCCGCCATTCTCCTTGAAGAAATGGGGCGCCACAGAGTGGTCGAATGACAAATACGGTCGTAATATCTGGGGAACGCCCTCCGATTCGTGCGGAGACTTCGCATGGATCCAGCACATGATCGGTTCTATGGGCAGAGGTAATAGCCGCATGGCGGTAGTTATGCCCCAGGGTGTTCTCTTTAGGGATGACGAAAAGAGCATCCGAGAGAAACTCATTAAATCAGATCTGATAGAGGCAGTTGTCACGTTGGGCGATAAGCTGTTCTACGGTACGGGACTTTCACCGTGTTTCCTTGTCCTGCGTCGGATTAAGAAAGCCGACCATTCTTCCAGAATTTTGATGGTTGATGGATCGAAGATTCTCACGCCGAGACGAGCTCAGAACATTCTTGCTCCGGAGGATGTTGATCGCCTGTACGAATTATACACGGGCTATGAGAATCTCGAAGACTATTCCAAGGCGGTCACCCTGAAAGACATCGAGGCCAAGGATTGGAATCTATCCCCGAACAGATATATTGATTACCACAAGGAAGAGGTTCGTCCTTATGCCGAAGTCCTGCAAGAGTTTAAGGATGCATTGCTTGCTGTCCAAAAGGCAGAAGCAGAATTCCGTTCCATCATAAACAGTTAGAGATATGGCATTAAAAACAAAGCATTTAGTTTCGGGATATCGTGTCCCTGGAGAGCCTATCTCGCTGGATGAGATGAAGACTTTCCTATGGGGCGCTGCGACCCGTCTGCGCGGTCAGATCGATGCTGCCGGTTACAAGGAATACATCTTCCCATTGCTATTCTTCAAACGCATCAGCGATGTGTATGATGAGCAGTATAACGGTTTCTTACGGGAAGGCGGAGAGGAATATGCCGGTATGCAGGTCGAGGACCTTGCAATAAAGATTCCGCAGGGAGCTCACTGGGACGATGTTCGTGAAGTTACCGAGAATGTCGGTCAGAGACTCGTGGAAGCCTTTATCGCTATCGAACAGGCTAACCCCGGTGAAGAAGTTGACGGCCGAGTCGTTGGTGGACTGGAAGGTATCTTCGGCCCGAAGGATGGCTGGACCAATAAGTCCAAAATGCCGGATAGTATCATTACCTCGTTGATTGAGGATTTCTCCAGATACGATCTGTCGCTTGAATCTTGTCCTGCCGATGAAATGGGGCAGGCCTACGAGTATCTGGTCGGCAAGTTTGCCGATGATGCTGGGAATACGGCTCAGGAGTTCTATACCAACCGTACGGTTGTCACGCTGATGGCAGAGATCCTCCAGCCTAAGCCAGATGAGAGTATCTACGATCCGACGTGTGGTTCCGGAGGCATGCTTATCAAGTGCTTGAACTATCTCCGTGATAAGGGACAGCCCTGGCAGGGTGTAAAGGTATTCGGGCAGGAAATCAATGCTTTGACGGCGTCCATCGCCAGGATGAATCTGTATCTGAATGGTGTAGAAGAGTTTTCCATTGTTCGAGAGGATACGCTCGCGCATCCTGCTTTTGTGGATGGCAGCCGATTGAGGAAGTTCGATATTGTACTTGCGAATCCGCCTTATTCCATCAAACAGTGGAATAGGGATGCTTTTGCACACGACTACTGGGGACGCAATATGTTCGGCACTCCGCCTCAGGGACGCGCCGATTATGCCTTCATCCAGCATATCATCGCCTCGATGGACGAAAAAACTGGGCGCTGTGCGATTCTTTTACCGCATGGAGTCCTCTTCAGGGATGAAGAAAGCGAGATAAGGAAGTCTTTGGTGCAAAGCGATTTGGTTGATTGTGTAATTGGTCTCGGACCTAATCTGTTCTATAACTCTCCGATGGAGGCTTGCATCATAATTTGCAATCGAAACAAGCCGGTCGAGAGAAAACAAAGAATATTGATGATCAATGCTATCTCTGATGTCACAAGACGGAATGGAGAAAGCTTCTTGACAGATCAACATATTGCAAAAATTGCAATTTGCTATCACCAGTCAGCTGAACAAGACGGGTTTTGTCGGCTCGTAAGCATAAATGAATTGGCAGAGAAAAATTATAATCTAAACATTTCGTTGTATGCTTATGCAAAACAATTCTCTGAGGAATCGGTTCTCTCTCTATCTGATTCTATCACAGAGTGGTCAGATCTGCACTGCTCGGTAATGGATTCTTTTAAGACTATGTTAGACACGTTATCCGAATAGCTATGGCAATGGTTAAATTAGGGGATGTCGCCATCGAGAAGAGGGAAACTTGGACAGGTTCAACCCAAGGAGTTCCAATCATTGGATTGGAGCACCTTGTTCCTGGGGAAATTACGCTTTCCTCGTGGGATTCTGATACCGACAATACTTTCTCTAAGATGTTCCGTAAAGACCAAGTCTTACTCGGTCGCCGTCGTGTCTATTTGAAAAAGGCCGTTATTGCACCATTCGATGGAATTTGCTCTGGAGATATTACAGTGATTGAGGCGATTCCTGGAAAGATTTCCCCTCGGCTTCTTCCGTTTATCATTCAGAATGAACGATTCTTCGATTATGCAATACAGGGTTCTGCGGGCTCTTTATCTCCTCGCGTCAAATGGGAACATTTGAAAGACTATGAGTTCAACCTCTCAGATTATGAGGAGCAAGAGTCTCTTGCCAACAAACTGTGGTCAGCCCTAAAGCTCAAAGAGAGTTATCATGCACTTCTATTAGCCACCGATGAAATGGTGAAATCCCGATTTATCGAGATGTTTGGGAATCCTCTTTCTCCTGATCAGAAGTATCCTCTGAAAAGATTGGGAGACTGTGTAGAGATTAATCCGCGCCGGGGTGCATTATCTTTGAATGACAGCGATTTAGTTTCTTTTGTCCCAATGCCCTCAGTTAGTGAGGAAGGACACCTTCAGGATCTTTCTGATGTGGAGTTCGGTAAAGTCAAGAAAGGATTCACCTATTTCAAGAATGGAGACGTTCTCTTTGCCAAGATAACCCCGTGTATGGAAAATGGTAAAGGTGCTATCGCCGAGGGACTTACGAATGATACCGGAATGGGCTCTACCGAGTTTCATATACTTCGCCCAATCGAAGGTCGGAGTTCCGCATTTTGGGCACTTGCTTTAACTCGTTTACCAGTTTTCAGAGAAAAGGCAGCAAAGAATATGACTGGAACAGGTGGGCAGAAAAGAGTCCCTTCTTCTTTTCTGGCGGACTTCCCGATAGGATTACCTCCTATTTACGAACAAAATAGGTTTGCAGAGATTTACAAACAGGCCGATAAATCAAAATATTTGAATTAGATAACACGAAACACTATGGCATATTTCAACGAAAACAACACCGTAGAGCAGATGCTCATCAATGTGGCAGAGAATAACGGTTGGACCTATGTCGAGCCTCAGAACATACCTCGCCAGTATGATGAGATCCTTGTAGGAGAATGGCTCCTGCAGGCTCTTCTACAGTTGAATCCCATCACTGTAGACCAGGCTGAACAAGTTATCTATAAGCTTCGTGCTGCGGTTTCAATTGGCAGTAATTCAGATGAACTGGTATCCGCCAACGATCGGTTCCGGAAACTGCTTTTTGAAGAGAACTCCTATCCTTTTGGGAAAGATGGAGACAATCTCAATATTCGGTTCTTCAGCAATAAAGCATCCGAGAACAAGTGTGTTGTCACCAACCAATGGGAGTTCCCGCGCCAGAGCAAGGAAGGAGGAAAGCGCCTGGATCTGGTGTATATCATCAACGGTATTCCGATGCTGATCGGAGAAGCTAAATCTCCGGTACGCCCGCAAGTTACCTGGGGTGATGGAGCGATGGACATTATCCATTACCAGAAGAGTATTCCGGAGATGTTTGTCCCGAATATCCTTTCCTTCTCTAGTGAGGGACGCGAGATACAGTATGCCGGTGTTGGTGCTCCGATAGAAAAGTGGGGGCCCTGGTATGCAGACGAGGAGCGCAAAAAGGGAGACCTCAAGGCTGTCGCCCATAACTATGGTGTGCTTATCCGGCCATCCGTCTTGCTCGACATTTACCGCTTCTATACAGTCTTTTCAGGGACTACTAGCGGACGGAAGATTAAAGTGGTAGCTCGCTATCAGCAGTATCTGGGTGGAGAAGCAATTGTCCAACGTGTTCTTACCACCTATCGTGCGGGCAAAGGTCCGAGGAAAGGTTTGATCTGGCATTTCCAAGGCTCTGGCAAATCTTGGCTGATGGTATTTGCCGCGCAAAAGCTTCGCCTCCAAAACGAACTCAAAGCTCCAACTGTGGTCATTGTTGATGACCGTATTGACCTGGAAGACCAGATTACGGGCGATTTCACCCGCGCTGAGATTCCTAATGTCGAAAACATCACCTCAAAGCAGGAGCTTGAGACCAAGATAAGTCAGAGAAAGATTCTGATCACAACCATCTTCAAGTTTGGAGATCTGGATAATGGCGAGGTCATTGATACTCGCGACAACATTATCCTGCTTATGGATGAGGCGCACCGCACTCAGGAAGGTGACCTTGGCCAGAAGATGCGCACCGCCTTGCCCAACGCTTTCTTCTTCGGATTGACAGGAACTCCAATCAACCGGAATGATCACAATACATTTGCGGCCTTCGGGGCGGAAGAAGATAAGTACGGTTACATTTCCAAATATACCTTCCAGAACTCTGTGGCGGATGGTGCTACATTGGAGTTGAACTTCAGCACCGTTCCTGTCAACATGCACCTGGATGAGGCAAAGCTGCAAGAAGAGTTTGATGCACTGACGGATCAGATCAACGAGACTGATCGGGAAGAACTTGTTCGTCGTACAAGCGTTGAAGCATTCTTTACGGCAGAGGATCGAATCAATGAGGTCTGTAAGTACATTGTCAATCACTTCCGGGAATATATTGAGCCTACGGGCATGAAGGCTCAGGTTGTGGTCTATAACCGAGCCTGCTGCGTGAAATACAAAAAAGCAATTGACGCACTCCTCGGCACGGATGACCAGACGACCATCGTGATGCATACCGGCGGTGATAAGGCGGATGACTACAAGGCTTATCGTCGCACCCGGGATGAAGAAAAGAAGCTGCTTGACCAATTCCGTGACCCGTTATCCCCGCTGAAGTTTGTCATTGTTACCAGTAAGCTTCTCACTGGTTTTGATGCTCCGATTCTCCAGTGTATGTATCTGGACAAACCGATGAAGAATCATACGCTGCTGCAGGCTATCTGTCGTACCAACCGCACTTACAACGAGAACAAAAAATGCGGTCTTGTAGTGGACTTTGTCGGCGTTTTCGACGATGTTGCCAAATCACTTGCTTTCGACGAGGAGACTGTTAAAACGGTTATCAAGAATATTGATGAGATCAAGGCTCTCATTCCTGTCTATATGCAGGAATGCCTGGAATTCTTCCCGGGTGTGGATCGTACTGTCGGAGGCTGGGAAGGCCTTTCTGCTGCGCAGCAATGTCTGAAAGACGAAGGAGTAAAGACGAATTTCGCCAGGAAGTTCGCTCGCCTTGCAAAAGCATGGGAAATCGTCAGCCCGGATGCCTTCCTCGCTCAATGGCAAGAGGATTATACTTGGATGGCCCAGGTTTATCAGAGCGTACGTCCCGTTTCAACAGGAGGATCGCTTATCTGGACGCTCCTTGGTGCTAAGACCATTGAGATAATCCACCGGAATATCGATACGATTGATATTGGGACTCCGCTGGAAGACCTTGTGGTTGATGCCGATATCATTGATTCTGTTCTCCAGGACGAGAAGAACCGAGAGAAGAAAATTGTCGAGGTTGAAAAGATTCTCAGGCTTCGTCTCGGCACTCACAAAGGCGACCCCAACTACAAGAAATTTGCGGAAAAACTGGATGAGCTTCGCCAGAAGATGGAACAGAGCCTTATTTCCAGTATCGATTTCCTGAAGCAACTGCTCCAACTTGCTAAGGATGTCCTGGAGGAGGAGAAAAAGATTGATCAGCCCGAGGACAAGCGAGCAAAAGCACGTGCAGCTCTGACGGAACTATTCGAGAGCATCAAAACCGACGAAACGCCCATCATTGTCGAACAAGTGGTGAACGATATTGACAACGAGGTGGTCAAGATCGTCCGTCAGTTTAATGATGCTTTCCAGAGCGTTACCGCCCGCCGTGAGATCAAGAAGAAGCTCCGTGCAATCCTCTGGATTAAGTATCAGATTAAGGACCAGGAGGTCTTTGACAAGGCGTATTCCTACATTGAGATGTATTATTGATATGGACAAACAGAAATATAATAACTACCCATTGGCCATTAGCCAGATACTTGGGCTGATTGAGGCCAACGATATTGCAATTCCTGAGATTCAGAGACCCTTTGTTTGGCGTCGCTCCCAGGTACGAGACCTGATGGACTCTCTTTATAAAGGGTATCCCACCGGTTACATTATCATTTGGAAGAATCCTTCTGTCAAACTCAAGAATGGTTCTTTGTCAGAGGGTAAGAAAGTCCTCATCGATGGCCAGCAGCGCATTACGGCGCTTATGACAGCCATCGCAGGAAAGACCATCGTGTTTGATGATTATAGCGAAGGTCGTGTCAAGATTGCCTTTGACCCTTTTGCGGCCATCTCGGGAAACCCTGATGCAGAGTTGTTCGCCGTACAGACGCCAGCACACCTCAAGAGTAAACGCTGGATACCTGATATAGCGGAGGTATTCGACATAAATTTCTCAACCTATGATTTCGTTCCGCAATATGTTGCTGATAACCCAGAAATGGACGGAAAGGAATTGAATCGGGTAATTGAGAGTCTTCGCAATTTACAACACTGTAATATTGGTGTTATTGAACTTGACGCATCCCTAGATATTGATATCGTTACTGATATCTTTATTCGTATCAACTCAAAGGGGACCGCCCTCAGTCAGGGTGACTTCGTTATGTCCAAGATTGCGGCAGACGAGATTCATGGTGGCAATACGCTCCGCAAGGTCATCGACTATTTCGCCCATCTCTGCAAAGATGGCACCTTCTACAACAAAATCAAAGAGAAGGACCTGGCCTTTGCCAACTCCGGATATCTAGGCAAACTGGAATGGCTCAAAGACGACAAGGAAACTGTCTATGACCCCGAGTGCGATGACGTACTCCGAGTGGCCTTTATGCATCGTTGTAAGAGGGCAAAGCTTGCCGACCTCGTGGCGATGCTCTCCGGTCGTGATTTCGAGACCCGTGAGTTCAAAGAGGAGATTGTTGAAACCACCTATCAAGATCTAGAGGCCGGAGTAAACAACGTCATCAATGGCTACAACTTCACCCAGTTTATGCTGGCTATCCGCACCGCCGGTTTCACGTCCAAGAAATTGGTGAACTCCGTGATGGCCATAGACTTTGCTTATGCTGTCTATCTAATCTTGCAGGAATCCAAAGAAACCCCTGTTGATGAAATCAAGAGCCTTGTACAACGATGGTACGTTCTTTCCGTCCTTACCGGACGGTATAGCGCCTCACCGGAATCATCCTTTGCAAAGGACATCCGTGCCATTGGAGAAAACGGCGTTAAGGCGACGCTCAAGGCCATTGAGGATGCCACCCTGTCGGACAACTTCTGGAACATCCAACTAAGCCAGAATCTGACCTTCGTGTCCTCCATCAACCCCACGTATCAAGTCTTCCTTGCGGCGCAGAATTTCTTCAAGAAAGACTCCCTTCTTTCCCATATCCCAGTCGGCGAACTCGTAAACCTGGGAGGAGATATCCATCACATTTTCCCGAAACAATACCTGGTGGACAACGGCTACGACAAGCATGAATACAACCAGGTAGCCAACTACGCTTATCTCGATACGCCCATCAATATTAAGATTGGCAAGAAAGCCCCGAAGGTGTATCTGAACGAGGCGCTGGAGGCAATCAGAGGTGCGGAAGATACCTCATTTAAGTCCATCAAAACAGAGGAGGAATTTATCCGAAATCTTGAGGACAACTGCATTCCCCTTGATGTCCTAGAGATGGACCATACCCGCTATGCTGAATTTCTCGAAGCACGTCGGGCCAAGATGACCGCTCTTATAAAGCAGTATTACAATAGTTTATAGAATGTCCGAATCAAGAAAAATAGTACTTGTTCTCGGTAATGGCTTTGACCTTGACCTAGGTCTCAAAACGTCTTACAAAGACTTTTGGGAGTCCAAGTTCTGTCCCAAGGACTATCCAGCCCCACTTATCCATCATCTTAATCAGCGCTGGCCGGACAATCTGGAAGCCGTAAAATGGTATGACCTTGAGAATGAACTATTAAACTATTACAAAGGGCTTCACAACCTCAAAGACGGAGAAGACATCCTCACTGAAGAGGAAAAGGTTTTCCTAAAAGACTTCACTTCATACGGATTTGCATGCCATTGGTACAATGACAAGATAGATCTCCTTCAATCATTGGTTGACAAAGGTGTTCTTCTATACAGTGCGCGCCCGATTCCTGCAATGGATGAATATCTCAAAGATGACGCCCTGAAGTCTCCTATCTGGCGTGACCGAAAAGCGCTTGATCTCATCAAGGAGGGGCTCTACAAGTATCTGAAATCCATAGAGAAGCCTATTCCTGAGAATTTGTCCATCGCTTTCCAGCTACTTCTCGCCATCAGTAAATGTGTTGAAGCCGGTAACTCGGTAAGCATCTACACGTTCAATTACACCTGCGTCCAGATGCGGGAGCATAACCTTAGAGATGTTCCGGTCAATTATATGCACGGAAGCTGCGAAGATGGGAAGATAATCGTCGGCACCCGCGACGGATCCCCCATGGAACCCGAATATGATTTCCTACAAAAGGTAATGGACGACTCGTTCAGCCCTCCGGACATCGTGTCTGCCTTGAATAATACAGACGAGGTCATTATCTTTGGGCACTCCCTCGGAGAGAACGACAGGCAATACTTTGAGCAATTCTTCTCTCAGCAGGCGAGCATTGACAACCTAACCAAGAAGGATATTTTTATCTTCACAAGAGACGATACCTCCAAGGTAGAAATCAAACGTGCCCTTAAGAGTTTAACCGGGGATCGTCTTTCTATGCTCATGAGCATCAACCAACCAGCCATCATCCGGACGGGTAATCTTAAGGCAGACCAAAAACTTCTATATAACTTCCTAGTCGCGCACCACACCGACGAACGCTATGCCTCAGAGGTTATCGGTAAAATATTAGTAAACGAATCCAAAGAGGGAGGGAAGAGATAGTTCACAAGAACTCCATGTCCTTCGTCGAAAGGTGCCGACCTGCGAACACCTTTTTAAGTTCAAATTAACGATTTTTGGGACATTTTTTGGGCCGCTATTTACGAAAAATCCCTCACAGAACGCTCTGTAAGGGATTTTTGCGGAGAGGACGAGAATCGTAAACCAAGTACGAACCCCTTCACAAACCCTTGCAGGAATGCTTTCTATTGCGTATCTTTGCAAACGACGTTGCTCGCCTTTGAGCATTTTTGGGATATTTTTGGGATACGATTTAGACTAGCGGAGGAGTCAAAGAATGAAAATCAAGCGTAATGCAGCATTCCGTCTCTTTGCCTATGGCAAGGACAAGAACCGGTATCAGATCCGGTTTCGTGTAACGTTCAACAGCCAGCGTCTGGACCTGAAGACCGGATGCCAGCTCGTTGACCAGAAAGCCTGGGACGATGAGGCCCAACTGGTCAAGTCCGGTTACAAGGGCCCAAAGGGAGAGACCGCCCTGTCCATCAACAACGAGCTTCGGAACATCAAGGATCAGATGGACTCGACCTTCAAGTTCTACGAGGCTATCGAACAGATCCCAACACCCTCGCAGCTTCAGAAGAAATTCGAGGAGCGGCTTAACGGTACTGTTCCTCAGCGGCCCGCTCCGGAACCGAAGAAAGAGCGCAAGCCAAAGGAGCAGGACTTCTTCAAGATCTATGATATGTTCCTGAAGGAATGCGGCGATAAGAACGCCTGGACGGAAGCCACCTTCGAGAAGATGGAGGCGATGCGCGTCGATCTGACCACCTTCAAGAAGAACATCAAGTTCTCCGACCTGACGGAGGCGACGCTGACGGAGTTCGTCGCGTACATGCGCGACAGCAAGAAGCTTCGCACTCCCCGGAAAAAGAAGGGAGAAAGAAAGGATTATGACCAGGAGGATCTGGTTGGCCTGAAGAACTCCACCATCGAGAAGAAGCTGGGCTACCTCCGCTGGTTCCTGAACTGGGCGACCGACCGGGGCTACAACACCAACCTGGACTATAAGAAATTCCGCCCAACCCTGAAGATGACGCAAAAGAAAGTCATCTATCTCACCAAGGAGGAGATCGCCCGCGTCCGGGAGCTTGAATTCTCTGAATCCCAGGCCTACCTGGATCCCATCCGGGATGTCTTCCTCTTCTGCTGCTTCTCCGGACTCCGCCACTCTGACGTCAACAACCTCCGCCGCAGCGATGTCAAGGGTGACCATATAGAGATCACGACCCAGAAGACGGCAGATAGCCTCTCCATCGAACTGAACAAAGTCACCAAGGCCATCCTGGAGAAATACAAGGACACCCCCTTCAAGGACAACAAGGCCCTGCCGAACTACACCAATCAGGCGATGAACCGCGACATCAAGGAACTTTGCCGTCTCGCCGGCATCAATGAAGAGATCCGCGTCACCACCTACAAGGGCAACGTCCGAACCGACAAGATCCAACCCAAGTGGGAACTGGTCGGCACCCACACCGGCCGCCGCACCTTCATCGTCAATGCCCTCTCCCTCGGCATCACTCCCAACATCGTGATGAAGTGGACCGGCCACTCTGACTACAAGGCCATGAAGCCCTACATCGACATCGTGGATTCCATCAAGGCGAGCTCGATGACGAAGTTTGATGGATTATTAGAGTAGTCCCAGTGTGATTGTTCAGAAAAAGAGATGATGAACCCTTGTCAATAAATAGATTATTATTAACTTTGTTTTGCCCTTTCAAAGGGCAGAAGATTTTGATAAATAATAACTCTTCACTAGTTAAAAACGGCAAATTACTGAGCCTAGATTAAGTTTTGGTAGGCGATTAAAGGCAAAAGTTGTTAGTATAATGAGACGAACACTAGACGAATTCAAGGTTCTTCGCGAATCTGAAGACCATGTGGAATTTAAAAAAGGTGAAGGAGGAAACATCTCTTATAATGGAGGGACAAAAGCAGTCCCTAAAGAAAGGAGAAAGTGTATCCTTGGATATGTGACTGCGTTATGCAATGAAAAAGGGGGCGACCTTGTTATAGGAATGCATGATGCGTATCCTCATAAAGTAATCGGTACACAACAGTCTATCAATGCAATTGGTGACCTTGAGGCAAACATTTATAAAGACTCCGGTATACGTACGGATATTTATGAGTTATATGAAGGAGAAAAACGTGTTCTTGTTATAAACGTTCCATCTAGGCCTTTAGGTAGAGTGTTTAAATTTGAAGATGTTGCTTTGATGAGGGTTGGAGAAGAATTGCTTCCTATGTCTGACGAGATGTATCGTAGTATACTTCAAGAGCAAGAGCCTGATTTTTCCCAACAATTCTGTGATGGTGTTTCTTTCGAGGACCTGGACAAAAATGCAATCGAGGTATTAAAGGAAAAATATGCTAAGAAACAGAAAAATCCTTCTTTCCTTTCCTTGTCTGATGAACAGGCGTTATCAGATTTATCTCTGATTGTTGGGGATAGAGTAACAAATGCCGCGGTTATTCTATTGGGTAAAGAAGATATACTTAAAGAACACTTCCCACAGGCCCGGGTTTCTTTAGAATATAGGTCAAGCGAGGCAAATATACACTTTGATAGCCGCTCATACTTTTGTCAGCCATTCTTTTTAATGGCAGATATCCTATGGGCGCGGATTAATGACAGAAATGGATCGGTGCCAATCAGAAATGGCTTGTATAAAGATTATGATATCCCATTGTTTAATGAAGATGTTATTCGAGAAGCGGTGAACAATGCAATAGCACACCGTGATTACCATATACAAAGTGAAACTGTAATCAAGCAGTATCCCACCAAAATGGTTATAACTAATAGTGGAGGACTGCCATATGGAGTAACAATAGACAATATCATTTATGTGCCAAGCACACCCAGAAACCGTTTACTCGCCGACGTTTTATCAAAGACGGGTCTTGTCGAGCGTTCTGGCCAAGGTGTTGATCAGATATTCTTAAATACTCTTTCCGAAGGGAAGCCAACCCCGGATTATAGCCAGACGGATGACTTTTGTGTTACGTTGATTCTCTCAGCACAAATTGAGGACATGGCTTTTTCACAGTTCATAAAAGGTATTCAGGACGGGCTCCCCAATGATCAAAAACTAACTGTATATGATGTGACAACCCTAAATTCGATTCGCATCGGAAAGCCCAAAAAAGAATTAGATAAGAAGATAGTATCTCGTTTATTAAAAGAGGGTTATATTGAGCAACGAGGTAAAACCAGTGGGACGTTTTATATTTTAGGGAAAGAGTATTACGAACTATCTGGGCAGCTTGCAGAATACTCGAAAATAACAGATTGGAATGAGCAACAGGTCCTATCCGTCATGATACCATTTCTGGAAAAGAATGAATACGCGAAAATGACAGACTTCGTTGCATTATTTGCTGGCCATTTGTCAAAGAAACAAGTTCGAGTGTTTGTTGAGAAATTAGTATCGTCGGGAGTATTAAACTATATCGGAGAGACCAGCGCTAGGAAGTATAGAATAGGCGATAGATATCGTGAACAGCAGGCGATCCTTAATAAAGCCTTAGCAATCGGCCTCAATGAGATGAAAGGAGGAAAGGGCTAAAATTTGGGCTAAACAAGATATGTAAATCATCTGTTTTATGTCCGTAATCCGTTGTTATTCAATGCTATATAAAGGGAAAAAGATGTTGTGCCCATTATGAATGAAGGCTTAAAGAGTATTCTTGAACAACTATATGAGCAAGCACCGGATCTCGGGGCCATAAAAGAGGCTTTGATATCATCAGTGACAAAAGGAGAACTCTCTATTGACGACATAAAGGTTCTTGATAATCACTATGCTACCGAAACGCTTTTTGACCCTAATTCCTTTATGTCATTTGTCAGGCTCATTGCTGAAAAAGTGGATTATTATGCTCCAAAGAACCTAGAAGTTCTTTTGAGAAAGATGTATCAGCGAGACTCCGAGATGATAACAAATGCCACGGTCGAGATGATCACGGATGATTTGGGAAAGATTCGGTTCGCAGGCAGGGTGGTTTGGGATAACCTCGACTTGGGACATTCTTCGTTTGATCCACTAGAGCTTTCTGAGGAGTTTCAAGCGAGGTTCGCAATATCAATAGTCCAGGATATGATTAACCCGGAATCTCGTGTGGAATCCGCGTTACGTTTATTTGGCTCTAAGTCTAAGTTGGTTAGAGATACATTATTATGTTCACTAACACCATATGCAGAGAACTATTTGGGCGTTATCAAAGGGAAAATGAGTGTTGTTGAGGACGTGAAGAATGATGAGGCGAATCTCTTTAGACGGGTTTTGGCTAAAATTGATTCAATGTTTGATGCAAAGGGGAGATGCAAAGAACTACACGCATTTTCAACACAATATGATGTATATAACGAATGCCGAAAAGCCGAATCGGCGTATATGCAGTCATCCATAGATGAAGCGGAAGCGAAACGAGGCCCCTCATTTATAGATATATTCCCTAAGGTACTGCTGGCCAGAGGTGGTGGTTTTAGAGACGATAACGGTCATACAAGACGGTTGGCTCGATTAAGCACCCATGGTTATTTTCCAATGATGTATCACTCGAACAGTTTGATGGAGAATCTCACTTTTGAACAAAAAGTAATGTCTGACTGGTCTAAGGTCACAGAACCATGCGAAATATTATAGTCCGGGAATACTTGGAGTCTCTTAATGAGACAAATGAACTAGATTATATTTTCCCCCTGCTACTTGAATGCATGGGGTTTCGTATCGTAAGTACGCCAAAGAATTCAAGAGGTCAGTCTCAATATGGTAAAGACGTAATAGCTGTTGGAAAAGATAGTGCTGGTGTTATGTCCCGTTTCTATTTCGAGTTGAAGGGGAATGCGGCAAAGGATATTAACGACAGGACGTTTTTCGAGAAAGATGGCTTTCGAGACTCAATTCTTGCGGCGAAAGATACTGCATATAACGATTCTTCTATTCCTGAGTTTGACTCGTTGCCTTTGCGTATCGTTTTTGTCCACAATGGGCTGTTAATGGAGAATACTCGTCCAACTTATGATGGCTTTATTAAGAGAGAGTTCCCTGAGAACAATTTTGAACGGTGGGACATTAATAAGTTAACGTCCTTGTTTTCTGATTATTTATTTAGTGAATGTCTGTTTACGGACGAGGAAAGCTATAAATTATTCAAGAAAACCCTTGTTTTGCTGGAAGTTCGTTCAAGCGAGTTTGAAGATCTTAGCCTTCTCTTAGATAAGCAATTAAGCAAATTCTCCAACCCTTCGATTCATAAGGCGCGAGAGATAAGTAATACTTTCTCTAGCGTTAAGCTGATAACCGCTGTTATCTACAGTTTTGCCAAAAACGAAGAGAATCTCTATCCGGCCAAAGTATGCTCTGATATGGCGATTTTGAAAACCTGGGCATGGATTCTCAAGAACAAGTTTGAAGGTAAAAAAACTATAATCGAGCGATTCAATGGCTTATTGTTTCTCCAGTTCAGAATTTACCAAGACTATTATGAACGGACTCTGCCAATTGCGATGCAAGCAAAGGGACTTTACGATATCACCAATGTGGGAGGTGAAAGAGTCTGTTATCCTTTAAGGTGTTTTGATTATTTAGCAAGCCTCATCTATTTATATGAGGCCATGAACGCTTTCGTTCACGACAAAGAGAAGCGTCATAATAACTATCAAATCCAAAGAGAACAAATAAAACAGCTCCTTGAACATAACAGCGGCTTTGATTCTGTTATGCTTGACACTCAAAGTATCCCTCTACTGCTCCTTTTCCATTTCGTTGTATGTCATAAAGAGAATGATGACGACGTTCAATTCTTGTTCGACTATATGATTCGGGTTATAGAGAATATCATCTTACGTTATCATCAACAAGGAATGCTCCCAGAACTATATGGAAACAGGATAGAATTGGCAAAAAGTCTTCACAACAAAAGCGATCATTATCAAGATGAATCATCGCTATTGTTAGTCACTTTATGCGAAATATGCTCATTTTTTCAGAGCCAGCAATTATATGAATTGATATATAACCTGGTGAAAGAATCAAAGGTAAACCTTCAGGTTGCATACCCATGCGATGACGTCGATATTGAGCAGCTGCTTTTTGAAGCAAACCTATCTGAGAATCTGTGTGTCGAAACAAGTATTAAACTTCCAGAAGAACTAAGTGAGTTTGATCGACAGCTTAAGAAAAGATATAATCCTATCCCATATAGAACAGATGCTGTGGGATATGGCTTTTTGCGCTTACTGGCACATGTCCACTTCCAATCAGATATGTTCCCGGACTTTTTCAATGTGGGATTTCTTGAGCGATTAGACCATCCGTCGCCGCAATAAGCATCAATATTTATTGTCCTTACCTTGTCGGTGGAAACTTGAGAGATGAGGATGTGATGAAAAAGAATAACAAAATAATATGGCAGATCATTTTCGAATTCTAGGAATAAGGGCATTGAAACCTGAGTTTCGAGATAGAGTAAGTCATCTTGAAAAAGTCGAGTTTATTCAGAAAGCTCTTTTTGAACAGAATAACTGGCTCTACTTTTATAAGGGTGTTGTAATTAATCAAGAAGAACAGACCATTTGGATGTCAAAAGAGACTTTGGCAGATTTCTCTTTGTTTGACATCAAGGGTTTAAAGATATCTGTTTCAGCCATAGTGGGAAAGAATGGCTCCGGGAAAAGTAGCATTGTTGATTTGATGATAAGGATGATAAACAATCTTGCTGCTGCTGTAATGGGGGAAGGAATTAACTATGCCGCCGCAGAACATTTGCACTTTGTCGATTATGTTTTTGGGTCATTGTGCTTTCAGATAGGTCGCATAGTATATGTTCTTGAAGAGAGAGGGCGAAACATCAAACTCTTCAGTTATGAAAGACATAGGGGCAGTGGGCTGTTTTTTCAATTACGAGAGAAAGGGACAGTTGACTTGTTAAACGGGAACCTTGAAATAGAATACACACACAAGCCCCTAAAGAGAAATCTTAGAACAAAGAAAGAGTTGAAAAAGTTGTTTTATACTTTGGTTTGTAATTACTCGCTCTATGGTTTTAATTATAAGGATTATTTGACGGAGTCAACGCCCCTGGAGCGGTTATCTAAGATACGTGGGATTTCTAGCCCAGAAAAGATGGCTGAAGAAGATAAAGTTTGGCTTAAGGGTATATTCCACAAAAACGACGGCTACCAGACTCCAGTGGTCCTTTACCCAATGAGGGTGAATGGGATGTTGGATATGACTAAAGAAAATGAGCTGGCAAAAGAAAGGCTTATCTCTCTCCTTTTTTATCAAGATAAGCCGGGGCATTTCCCGTTTAGAACCATTAATGGAAATCTTAGGATCATCGCTTTCAAAGTTTCCGAACTTCAAGAGAAGAGGTTTTCACGAGACAATCAGAAGATGCTAGAATCAATCGGTATTAGTAGAACAAGGAACGTCTCTAAACACTTGGACCAAGTGTATGATGCTATTCTTGATTTCTGGGCAAAAGTATATGGCTTTAGTACCGGCATGAAATCCTCCAGCCGTATTGATGCATATGATTATGTGGTTTATAAAACTTTGAAGATCGTTTTTAATTACAAAAAGTATCAATCTATTTTCAAATATCTGAGCTTATCAGATTTCGACGTCGCCAAGTTAAACCAAATGCTTCTCCCATTATCACAAGATTTCTCTCATGTAACTAAAAAGCTCAGAAGAACAATTGCATACTTGAAATCAAGTATTTATTCATTGAGCGAACAGTATTTCAATCTTGAAGAGTTGGATAATAGAATTAGTTTATTTGCAAGACAGTTCGAAAACGAAACGGATAACACCTTAACAGAGATAGACTTACTTCCTCCGCCGATATTTGACATTGACCTTATAGTATCACATGCTCCGGAGCTAAATGGATATTTCAAATTCTCAGGTCTAAGTTCTGGCGAGAAGCAACTAGCATACACTATTAGCAATTGTATGTATCATCTTGTGAACATCAATTCCTCATGGGATGACTTGTATAATGATAGGGATCATAAAGCGCAGATTAAGTATCGATATGTCAACGTTGTTTTCGATGAGATAGAGCTATATTATCACCCTGAGATGCAACGTCAATTCTTGCATTATTTAATGGAATCGCTCTCTAGCGTTGAGTTTAAGCATCTGAAAGGATTAAACATCATTCTAGCAACTCATTCTCCATTTATATTAAGCGATATTCCATCGACTAATATCCTAAAACTAGGAGGGGGCCAGAGAGACGAAGAGACATATGGTGCGAATATCATTGATATCCTTGGCAGTAGTTTCTTCTTAGATTATACAATTGGAGAGGAAGTCCGGCTAAGGCTTTACCATATAGCTCAACTGCATCAAAACCGGAGAACCCCTGAAGCACAATTTGAGTATAGGCAACGAAAGAATGAGTTCGCAAAGGTTATAGCCATGATTGGAGACCCGTATCTAAAAGACACGATGAGCCAATTAATGAAAGACATGAACAAGGAGACGTATTCCTAGGATATGTACAGGTTTAGATCAACACTGGACAGAAAGACTCTGAATGCTCATTATAAAGCGCTTTATGTAAAAGCAAGGCTTCAGAGCAAGTGGAATAATGAGTTGCGCACATGCCCGGAACTCGCTCAAACATTGCCCCCGGGAAAGAGTCCGGAGGATTTGTTAACGATGAGTTATGAAGAACTCGTTGATGTGTATTTGCTTTATAGAAGCGTTTTTAGTGGATTACCTGCTCCTCGGCAGACAGTATTGACTGACTCGGCAAAAAGAGTCTTCTCCTATGACTCGTACAAAACACCAATAGCAAGGTTTCTTGCAAATCCGGTGAATGGTTTTGAGATTTATACTTGTGTTTATTGCGATCTCGCTGATGTCAGATCGTTGCCAAATGGGAAAAGGCAATTTGATACTGAGCATATTCTTGATAGGGGAGAATGCCCCTTGGTGGGGTTATCTCTTTATAACTTCTGTCCATCCTGTGGTTTTTGCAACACGAATTGCAAACACTCAAATCCTATCGGTAAGACCGCTTCGCAAATGAAGAAACTTGGACCAACCAGTGAACAATATGATTTTGAACATCAAGTTCGCTTTGTCTTGAAAACAGATGAGCCCAAGGCACTTGGGAGGATTAATCTGGATCATTTAGAATGGTATAATTTGGACTTTGAGTATAAGGATGATGATTATAAAGAAGTGGTAAGTTTATTTGATTTAATTATCCGTTATAATCAAGATTCAATAAAACAATTAGCGCTTGATTGGCGGGCAAAAGCCATTAAGAACCATGGAATAGCAATAGCATTCACAGCTTGGCTTCACGGTAATAGCATAGAGGCAGAAAGGAAAAGAGTCCTACATTTTGATAGATATCAGAAGGCTCATTCTGTCGGGTTGAAAATGATTGAAGATATGATACTGATTTGACCCCCAAATCATATTGACAGCATTCTGTTCCTATTTAGGTCGTATTACCCCCCCCCTATATGGTGGTAGGTTACCCTCTTTGAGTCTTAGTAATATCAGCAGTCTATTAAAGGATACCTTAGAAATGATACGGTAGATCTCTTTCCCGGACAAATACTTGAAACGTATTGATTCATATCATCTTGCGGGATCCTGGAGCACTTTTTCCAACGACTTTTGAGCATCCCAACGCATTTTTTGGAACGAGTATACTTATTTGCTACGTTTTCACTGGCGATGAAAATGTAGCAAAATGAATGATAATAAGCTCAACGATTGTTCCTTAGGACCTCGTCCGGGGACTCATTTTCCTCTTTGTAACAATCTGACAGACAGGGGCTCCGCAAAATCCTCAAAATCTTTTTGGCCGTTTTTCGCAATATCCTCAAAATGTTGATGTGGTTGGCTGCCAAAAAACTCGGAAAGGTGTATGATGGGGCTTTTGAAAAATCGCGGAAAGGTGTATGCCCATCTTCCCTTCTTTCGCCTGCAGACACTTTGGCTTAACAATTTTTCTGTTTTAGAAAATTGGCTTATATTTGTGTCAGAAGACGTTTATAGGCCATGGAGAACATTTTATTTTTCAATACCAAACGAGATAAAGTCGACCTTGAACCGTTCTTGGGGCAGTACAATATCTTTATCCTTTGCAAAGAGGGTCATTTGTGGCCGCATGAGGGTTCCCTAGTGCAGCCGGCAATTGCCGGGTGCTTTGTTATCATCTCGCGCATCATGCCATTCACCGAGATTGAATACTGGGAGAATACCGATGCGGATATCCTTCTGGTCTCGGATTATCTGATGGATTTGTACCGGCCGAAAGTCGCGTGGGAGGCCAAGGGTTATAAATATGTGTCTTATATGTCCCATGTCTTCAGCCTGAAGGATGATTTATTTGATGAGCAGAAGACCCTGGAGAATGATCTCAATCAAATCAAGGAGCGTCTCGGTAATTCCCCCAGTTATCTCGACGAGGAAATAATCGGTTCACTGTTACGCGTCTTCCTGTGCGATATTTGGCGGGTATTCTTCCGTAAGGTATATACCCATGCCGACAGGGGACTTCCTTCGGCGAAGTTCGCTAGGTTCCTGATTGATGTCCAGCAGGAATGCAGAACGCAGCGGGATGTGACTTGGTATGCGGATAAACTGGGTATCACACCGAAGTACCTTACGGAGATCAGCAACAATGCCACAGGACGTACGGCCAGAAACTGGATCGATTATTACGCGGCGCGAGTTCTTCGAAGAGAGTTGTCCGCCCAGGATGTCTCTTTGACAGACCTTTCCAACGAGTTGAATTTCTCATCCTTGCCAGTTTTTTCGCGATACGTCAAGCGAGTTCTCGGCTGTTCTCCTTCGGAGTTCCGCGACTCACTAGAGAACACAGATCTATCTCGTCTGCAGAAGTCGATGATATGGTCCGATGACGATGAATACCTTGAAGAACTCCCGCCGAGCAAGGACGAAACAGAATGATTGACGGGTGCCTGATTCCATCCGGCACGAGCTATCATCGATCTCATTGGCAACAACGAGGTCGATTTTGTTTTCCCCCTTCCTTGTCTTCCTTTCCTGATCAACCAGAGGAGAACTAGTTTAATCCGTATAGTATAGTTGATCCCTTCCATCTTCCAAAAAGTAAAAGCCTATTTCCCAGCCCTCTCTTAAGTAGGCCGATCGGTCCCATATACTGTGCATCAATTGGGAGCATTTGCCACGCCCAAAAGCAGCCAGGAAAGAGCAGATATCCCCTCCCGGCCCCTGAAAAATTGCCGAATAATTGCAAAATATTTATCAAAAACCACACAAAACAGGGCGTTTTATTAGCGGTTTTTGATGGATATTGACATTTTCGTGCGGGAAAAGCTTTTGGCTCAAAAAAGTCCGGCAAAAGTGTGTAAATGTGAGATTATTTTTGTAACTTAAATATAGAAAGTGGTGTGAAGACATAGGTTTTCCGGCATTTTCGGCTTTGAAAAATGGTTTAATCTAGCCAACTAGATAATCCGACAAAAAGTCAAATGATAAAAACGAAGATAGTTCAACCATTCAAAATGTTAAACGCTATGAGCACACTTAAATCCATCGAGGGGCTTCTGGAGAAGCCCGTCTACATGATGACCGGGGAGGAGTATCTCGAGCTTACGCACTACGCGCTGGCGAACTCTCCCAATGCAGCCAACCGTCCCACCCAGGCGGGACAGAAAGCCCTGGGCGTTCACGCCCTGGCCGTGGAGCTTGGATGCTCCGAATCTACTATTTACGCGCTGATGCGCGCGCCGCGCGAGGAGGACGGATCCAATGTCGGCGGAGGAGTCCTGCGGGAAGCAATCGTCTCCCGTATCGGACGACGGATCGTCTTCGACGTTGACAAGGCCCGCAAGCTGGCGGACTACTACCAATCCACGAGGAAATAGAAATGTCTGGCTTCGTCGTCTATGAATGGATGTTGGGTCGGGGGCTCGGTCTGAAAGGATGCGAGCTACTCATCTTTGGGCTGGTCGTCTCCTATAGCAGGAAGGGGAAAGTCCTGTTTGAAAGTGAACAATCGCTTTCGGATTATACAGGGTATTCCAAAAGGTCAATCCGTACTGCTCTGAAGAACCTGGTCGCCCAAGGGCTGATTGTTCGCTCTGATACGCAGCATCCAAAATACCAGACATTCGAGTATACGATAAGCGATGACGTGAGAGGCAATTATTTCCCCGGGGGTGAGGAAAATTCTTCCTCGGTACAGGGGAAAAAACTTCCCCAGGAGCAGGGAAATAATTTCACCACCAAAGAGGAAGAATCTTCCCCCAATAGTATAAGGCATAGCCCTATACATAACTCTATTTATAAAGAACAACCAACTCGAGTCAAAACACAAAACCGTTATGGAACCTCAGATCAAAGACATGCAGTACTTACTGTCGGCCACCCTGAAGACTTTGCAGAACCCGACAGAGTCTAACGACACCCCGAAGATTCCCCAGAGACTGAAGGGGAGCGACCCGAAACAACTTGTTGAATTCCTGATGCAGGCCTACCGCGCAATCGTGGAAAAGAGGGGGATGGAATTCAAGGACATCACCGATGCCGAAGCCGGAAAGAAGATCGTAAAGGTCGTCGAATGGCTTTATGGCCCCAAATACCGCTCGACGCTGTTCCTCCAGGGCACGGTGGGCAGCGGCAAGACCACCATCCTCAATGCGGTCGGGGCGCTCTATTCCGGTGCAGGAGCAAGCCTGCTCAAGTGTACCGGCCTTGACATCTACGACCAATATCAGTTGCAGCGTAACGGCGGCGGCGGTTACTATGAATTGTACAAGACGGTCGACAACCTTCTGATCGACGACCTGGGGACGGAACCCGTGCGGTTTCAGTACTACGGTGTGGACTACACCCCTGTACAAAACCTGCTCGTTTACCGGTACAACAAACAGCTCACGACGGTCATCACGACCAACCTCACCGACGGACAGCTGTGCGAAAGATACGGAGACCGATGCTGGGACCGGTTCGCTGAGATGTGTTCAATCCTCCGCTTTTCCGCTCCCTCTTATCGGAAGTGAAATCTGGCAGGAGAGGATGTTTGTCGGGGTGCCGGCAGCGAAAGGAGGTCTTATGCAATACGCGAACATCAGATACAGCATCACCCTCAATGAAGCGCAGCTCGATTATCTATCGGACGAGCAGCAGGATATCCTCCGGATGAAGTGCCTAAAAACCTTCATCCGGATGGCCGTCCTGGAGGAAACCAAGGTCTCTGGAAAGAACTATTCAGCTGTCCTACAACCCGGGCAATTCAAGGCTTCCAAGGTCGACCTTGCCCGGTTGTGGGGCTGCAATCGGAAGACGGCAACCCGCATCGTCCATGAGTTCAACCAACTTGGCATCCTCCGGTCCGAATCAACCAACCGAACCACCATCCACACGCTGATTTGCCTGTCAGCCTGGTTCACCGGTTGGAGATTGATAAAGAGCGGTTTCTTCGACAGTAATCCTTTGGTCAAGCCAATCAAGAAACCGCATAGAATTCCCAAGCATGTCCCACCTGAAATCGCTGTCGATACCGGTAAATCCGACAGCGCAAATCCTCCAGACCCAGGCGGGACATCGTAGATCCATCCCTGCCTCTTTTCCCTTTCCCTTTATTCCTAACCTGATAGAGAAAAGATGCGGGAAGCGGGAACCCTCCGGCGACAGGGCCCGACCTCGATAGCAACCCAGTCCTGTTGCCCCGACTTCTTTCATGAACATTCTCTCAGAGCCACGACAGAGACTCAGTTCAATGACGAGACAAATGAAGCGAAGCCGGTCCGGAGGGTGGCAGATTTAGAAGCAGGGCTTGCCCTGTTATAGCCCACTATAACTACACGCTCCGCTTCTGTAGTTGTGGGCTCTGCCGAGGGCTTGGGCAAGGAGGCTCCACCCCTTGGATTCCCGGGCAGAGAGTGACCCTCTCCCTGCACCCTCCGATCAGGGCGCCGCCCCGATACCCCGTAGCCGGTCTTTATACAAACCAAAGAACAAGAACACCAGCCCATGAGTAAAACATCCATCCACATCAAGCCATGCAACATCGCCCAAAGCGAAGCGCATAACAGGCGGGACAAGAAATACCTCAAATCTCTGAATCCCGACCAGATTTACATAGACACTTTCCTGACTCCTTTCAATAAATCTTATGTCACACCAGAACTGGAGTTCACCAGCCTTCAGGAATACTATGAAGAGCTCAAGGCAATGG
>JAEETJ010000031.1 GCA_016290295.1 Bacteroidales bacterium | reverse complement strand
AAGCGTCTGAAATTTGATCACTCACCTTATCGGGGTGTCCTTCAGATACTGATTCAGATGTGAATAGATAGCTCATAATAAAAATTTATGGGTTAATAATGATGTTAATGAAAAATGCGGGGATTTGGATGGTTTAGCATTTTTTTCCGTGGTTGCAATCATGATAAATCTGTCCACATTTTTCGATTGCAAAAATACGATTTTTTTCAATTAGCAAATTAGTGAATTAGCAAATTAGTTAACGGAGGGATGTGAATAGTTAAATGTGCAAATGAGACAATGTGCTAATGTGCCAATGAAATTAATTAGCAAATTAGTTAATTGGTAAATTAGCAAATGGAATAATGTGTTAATTGAGTTTGGGGGAGTTTCGCACTGCGTGCTCAAGGGGAGTGGACTCCGTCCAGGGGGGAGTCTCGGGCTTCGCCCTCGAGGGGAGTTTCATTTTGCTCGAAAGGTGACATGCTTACACATATAGCAAAAATTCATCTTCACGAACGAGCATAGCAAGTGTCTTCATGCCTCTACGCCTAACCGAATAACTTTTCCTCTTAATAATCAACACCTTACAAAAAATATCGCTTTTAAGCCACGATTTTGTATTTTTTGAGCCGGGCATCATTTTTTTGAAAATAATGGCTTAAATCAAAAGATGGTTTGTAAATTGCTAATTATCAAATATTTACCTTAAATAAATCATCAGGGCGGCGATGTCGGAGGGACTTACACCACTGATACGGGATGCCTGTCCCAAATTTTCTGGTCTTACTCTTGATAATTTTTCACGGGCTTCCAATGACAAAGACGGGAAATTTTTATAATCAAAATCAGATGATATTTTTATATTATCCAAATTGGATAACTTATCTGCCATTTCCTTTTCCTTTTCTATATAATTGGCATACTTGATTCTGATTTCCGCATTTTCCTGCTCTCTTTCTGATATATTATTATCAGCAATGAAAGTCTGAATATTGGGACAACATTCTTTCAAACGGCATAATTCTACCTGAGGTCTAAGCAATAAATTTGCATATTTGGTACGTTGTGTCAAAGCTGAGGTTTCAGTAGAAGACAAATAGTCATTTACCTCAACAGGTTTGGCATGATGCTCGGACAAATATTCAATAAATTTTTGCTGTCTTTCGTATTTACCGCACATCTTTTCATTTCGCTCATCATCAATCAAGCCCAAATCATGGCCAATGGGTGTCAGTCGTTCGTCCGCATTATCCTGACGGAGCAATATACGATATTCTGCCCTGGAGGTAAACATGCGGTAAGGATCTTCCACACCCTTCGTGACCAAATCATCAATCAGCACTCCGATATAAGCTTGTGAACGGGTCAACACCAAAGGTTCTTTATCATGCAATGAGAGGTGTGCATTAATACCTGCCATCAGACCTTGGCATGCCGCCTCCTCATAACCTGTAGTGCCATTTACTTGTCCAGCCAAATATAAATTGTCTATCAGTTTCGACTCCAGTGAAAACTTCAGTTGGGTGGGATCAAAGAAATCGTACTCGATAGCATAACCAGGTCTAAAGACTTTAGCGTGTTCTAAACCCGGAATCAGGTGCATAGCATTTATCTGCACTTCTTCGGGCAAGGAGGAAGAAAAGCCGTTCAGATAATATTCATTTGTATTCCGTCCTTCTGGTTCCAAAAACAACTGGTGTCGGTCGCGTTCCGAAAAGCGGTTGATCTTATCTTCAATAGATGGACAGTATCGTGGACCCACCCCTTGTATTCTTCCCTGGAACATGGGGGAGTATTCAAAGCCTGTTCGCAGTATCTCATGCACCTGCGGGTTGGTGTAAGTTATCCAGCAGCTCATCTGGTCCTGCACAGCTGGGGTATCCGTAAAAGAAAACTTGTCGGGATTGTCGTCACCCTTTTGTTCCTCCATCTTGGAGAAGTCGATGGTGCGCTTGTCTATTCTCACCGGGGTGCCAGTCTTCAGCTTTTTCACACTCAAGCCAAAATCCTTGAGCTTGTCCGAAAGGTAAAGCGAGTTGCTCTCCCCCATCCTACCGCCTGCAAAGTTCACTTCGCCGATATGGATTCTGCCATTCAGGAAGGTTCCGTTTGTCAAGATAAGCCGCTGGGCATAGATGGTGTTTCCTTGTTGTGTTTTCACCCCCACTACCCTATTCTGGTCGAACAGGATATCGACCACGGTATCTTGGCGCAGTTCCAGATTTTCCTGTTCCTCGAGCACCTGTTTCCAGCAGGCAGAAAAAAGGTATTTGTCATTCTGGGTTCTTGGACTCCACATGGCTGGTCCCTTTGAGCGGTTCAGCATTCTAAACTGGATGGTGGACCTGTCGGCCACTATTCCGGAGAAGCCACCCAGCGCATCAATCTCTTTTACAATTTGTCCCTTGGCGATGCCACCCATAGCCGGATTGCATGACATCTGTGCCACCAATCCCAGGTGCATGGTAATAAGCAAAGTTCTGCTTCCCAAGCGTGCCGCTGCCACTGCCGCCTCACAGCCTGCGTGACCAGCACCTACCACAATAATATCAAATTTTTCTCTGTTTTCCACGTGGAACAATGTTGTAAAATATTGTCTATCTGAGTTTTAACTTTTTAAATAAGTCTATTGCAGCCTCTTCCTGAGACCTCATTTCGGCGGCTTCTTTTGCCGTCTTATCTTTAAATCCACACAGGTGCAATACCCCATGTGCCACCACTCGCAAATACTCCTCTAAAGGCAAATTTTGCATTTCGGTGGCATTGTCTCTCACCCGCTGCTCGCTGATGTGTATTTCTCCAGCAACCACTCCACCCTCTCCATAATCAAAGGTGATGATGTCAGTATAAGTATCGTGCTGCAAAAACTGCTGATTGATTTTCAACAATTCCTCATCATTACAAAAGAAATAGGCAATGTCACCAGGAGTAAAACCATGCTGACGGATCAACTCCTTCAGCCAAGGTTTCAATTGCGCTTGTTCGTGCTGTAATTCAATGGGTAAATTGTTGAAGATTATCATTTAATGATTATTTTTTTTCTTACTATATTACCTTCATTATCAATTATTTGAATAAAATACAGCCCTGCGGTGAAGCCAGAAAGGGAGATTCTTTCATTCAAAGTATTCATATTCGTTTTCGTCCATACCAATCTTCCGTCCTCGACAAAAACCTTTATGTCAGAAATGTAAAAATCAGACTGTATGTCAACATAATCTGAGGCAGGATTAGGAAAAACAGCACATTGTTTCTTTTCCAAGTTGGTTATACCTGATCCTGGTGTTTCAGGAATCTCCACAAACCACTTGGCCAAGGAGTCATACACAACTTTTGAAGCAGCCAATTTAATCATTTCTGCCGCATTCTCTGCGATGCCAGGATTGTAATCATTCTCCCTCGGATTCTTACGGAATAGGACCGAATAAAAAGAGCACGCGGCTGCATAACTACCCGCTAAAGATGGGTGACTTTCGTCTGACGCATACAGCTCAATTTCCGGCTGATGATCACGTAAATAATGCCACAAAGCACCCACAGGGCTCACTTCGGCATCAAAATCCTCGGCCATAGTCATATAACGCAAATACAACAAACTGTCCATACCTTCGTAGGTACACAAGGGCGGAAAATAAGGACAGTTGTACTGGTCACCGTTTTTCCTGCCCCAGGTCATGTAAAACACTATTTCCGCTTCCGGATTGTATTGGCGTATCATCTCGCACAATTGCTGGGCATACGGATAGGTTTCAGCATAAAACTGTCCGTCAGGGAATGAGGGTTCCTGACTTTGTCCCTGCAACACCACATAGTCCCAGCCTCCTTGCTGAATCAAAGAAACAGTGGTGGAATTATTCAAGTGATTATTGAAGGTATGGCCTCCGGGCAAGTTTGCGGAAAACACCAAAGTGTCACCTCCGGCTTCAGCCATGGATGCTATCAGCTGAGGAAGGTTATTGACATCCGTATAGCTGTTGCCGATAAACAAAACCTTATACCCATCAGCCCATACACAACCCACAAAAAGCAGTCCTAAAACAAGTGAAAAAAATCTTTTTTTTGCCATGTTTTATAAAATACTAATTTCTAAATTTTTCGCTTGATGTTTCACGTGGAAAATACCAAAACATCAATCAATATTGTAAAAGTAATTGTTGACTTTTTCCTTGTAATAATAGTTCAGATTAACAGGAACAGTCCTGAGCATTTCCTGCTGGGATTGCTTCGTTTTATCCAAATTCCAGTCCTTCGGCGGATTGCTGTTCAGTATATCCTTGCCTTCTGTTGACTCCCTTTTCTTTTCCTCATCTTGCTTACGGTCTGCCTTTTCACTCTCAAGCATACGGGTTTCTATGTCTTTCTGACGTATCAAGGTCTGGTCTGATAAAGTTCTGTTCACCAATTCTCTTTCGGTTTTCTGCATTTCTTCTATCAGCTTGTCGAGCGACTTGTCCCCTACCCCATTCTCCGATTTCAGCTGATTTTGGTAATCCTGCATCATCTTGCGGATAGCCTCTTGCTGGGCGGCCATTTTGGCAAATTGCTCACTCCACTGCTGCTGTCCCGATTGTCCCTGCTGTTGTTTGCCTTGCTGTTCCATTGAACGCTTCATGGCCTCCATCTGGCGGTTCAACTGTTGCTGGAGCTCTTTGGCACGGGTTTTCTTGCTCTTTCCTTTACCTCCCGGCTTGTTGCATGAACCATTGCCCGACTTCTTGCATTTGGACTTGCATTCACTCTGTTTTTGCTTCATCTCCTGCATGGATTCGGCCAACATCAGCGACAAATTGTTCATGGAGGTTAAGGCAAACTGCTGGTCTTGTGCCGCTTTCTTGGGATTACGCGAATCAAAAGCGGCATACACAGACTGAATATAGCTGTTTATTTTCGAGACTTCTTTTGTTATATACGGCTTTACGGAAAGCTGACGGCGAGCCAAGGCCAATAGCGAATCCTCCACCATCTTCATGTTATTCTTCACCGCATGTTGTTTTGATATTTGAGTGGTATAATTGGAAGAACGGGGACTCAGTTTTTGCGTCAATTTCATAACCTCCTCCTGATCGAAAGAAATCTGCACCAAGTTATCCAAAATCTGACGCAAAGTCGCTATATCTTCCGTTACTTCCTCCAATTCGCTCTCATTCATGTCCTGTTCCAATTTATCGGCCAATTCCTCCATCTTTTCGGAGGCCGACTTCTGACTGCCACTGGCTTTGGAACGGTTATTTTTCTCCAACTGTTGCTGGGCATCCTTCATATCCTGTTCCAGCTGTTGCTGTAAGGAGTCCGTATTGGATAACTTAGTGGGATGCTCCAACTCCTTGTTCAAGTCTTTTATTTCCTTCAAATCCTGCTTTAATTCATCATATCTTTTCTGGATATCCTGCTGCTGCTTCATCAAATCTTCCTTATTGATATCCTTCTTTTGGGTTTGGATAGACAGATTCTTCTCATCCTGAGACAGTTGGCGGGTTTTATCCAAAAACTCGTTCACCTTCTTCTCCATCTCCAGTTCTTTGTACAATTGAAGTTGCTGGTCAAGGGTTTGATTGATGTCTTTGGCATCCATTTTCATCTTGTCGATGGAATTCTGCATCTGATCCTTATTCATATTTTCCATCATCTGACGAATCTGGTCTAACATATTCTTCATCTCGTCCGACAAAAGCTCATCCATACGCTGCTCCAATTCCATTTGTTTTTTCAAAATATCCTCAGAGTAGTTTTTATACTGGTTTTCAAGCTGATTATTCATGCTTTGCTGCTTTTTCATCTCGTTCAACTGGTTTTTCAACTCGTTGAACTTGTTCAGCAATTCCTCCATTTTCTTCTTGTCCTGCCATGAAGGATTATTGGTTTCCTTCAGCTGGCGGTTCAGTTTCTCTATATCTTTCATGATCTGAGAAGACTCCTTCATCAGATTATCCATATCCGACTTGGCCTGTGAACTTGTCCTATCCAATTCTTTGTCAATCTCTTCCTGGGTTTTTACCTTATAGTCAAACTGACCTGTTTTGGACATCTTGCTGCCATTCACGCCATCATTGTCATATACTTCAAAATGATAGGCCATAGAATAACCAGGTCCCATCTCAAACATGGCAGCCTCGAAAGAATAATAAAAATCTTGGATTACAGCGTTTTTTTCAATCTGTATGGGCACTTTCACGTTCGACTGGATAACCTGTCCCCTATCGTCAAATTTCGAGTAAACAAAGTACAAATTGGAAAAACCATAATCATCTTTGATATTCCCTTTGAAATAATACCTGTCAATGAAAAATGAATCCATCCTGCTTTCCACATAAATTTCTGGATATAAGTCTTTTATCACAGATATGGAATGATTCAGGGTATCTTTGGAAGTATAATACTTGTTCTTGTTGACAATTGAATAATCAAATGACGCACGAACTGTAAGTGCAGCGGCAAAATTGTCATTGTCTGACGACAAATCCATCGCTTGATCCTGATAGATAAACTCTATACTGTCTGTGTTTTTCGTGTAAAACTGCCAGCTGATTCTGGTTCCTTCCGGCACGGATGCGGTACCCACATTATCCAATACCTCATCATTCTTATTCAGATATGACGGATATTTCAAGTGCATGGAAAAGCCTATGGTCACAGGCTTAGGCAACACTTCTATTGTATAATTCTGACTGCGAACTTCGTCAGTATATAATTGAAAATCAGTATTTTGTCTTAAATTCGTGAAAGTATAGGAAAACTCTGAATTATTGTCTTTCACGCATTTATAATTTTTCTTATTATACACGATAAACAACTCATTCGGCAGTTCTTCGCCTTCAATTTTCATTTTGATGGTGAAATCATCATTCTGAAAAGTGGTCAGTTTTTTGTTCAATAGCTCAATAGAGTAGGGTGCTGGTTTTTCATACTCTTGGGTATAATTCACGATACGCTTGGTAGGTTCTGTAATAACCTCACTTTTTATGGAAAAAATCAACACAAAAATAAGAATCGGAATTACAGCCCATTTCAGATAGCGGGTAGTATTTTCAAAACGGATAGCCTTCACAAATGGGAAGGGTTTCAATTGGGCGGTTTTGGTTTGTATGGCGGTCTCCAACAGCTCATAGCTTTTATAGTCCCCTTGTTCCAATTGATCTTGCAACTGTAATAAATTCAGCAGTTTATCATCAATTTCAGGAAAATAAGAACCCACCATTTTGGCTATTTGCTCACGACTGAGCTGTCGTCCCAAGCCAAAATACTTGAACAAAGGTATCAGCACAAAGAATACCAAAAGTAAAGCGAAAACACCCAAATACGAGAAAAAAAGCACTTTTCTTACTGTGGGTGTAAAATAGGAGAAATATTCCAGCAGCACATATATCAAGAAGGCCAAAATAGATATAAAAATAAATATCAAAGCCCCTTTATACAGGATATTCAGCTGATACTTTCTTCCAAAATCTTTTATCTTCTCAACAAGCTCGTTGTTATAATTTTGCATTTTCCTCCAGTTTAGTACTTGTCAGGTTATAAAAATCATCTTGTTGACTCATAAAGTAGTTCAAAAGTTTCTTGTTGTTGTTAAAAAGTTTCCTGACAAAGAAATAACGTCTAATTTTTCCGTTTAGTTTATTGAGTTTTAATCTTTTTGTCATAGTTTTGCCTAAGTCATGCCAACTATCTTCATGATCATTGGTATTTATCGATTCCATTTCCGAATTCAACAAACTCATGAAAGGAATCAATACTGGGCAAACTTTATCGCAATTTCCACACAGGGTAGTATTTTCAAAAATATCAGAATTTTTTCTATTGGTACCAAATGCATTATTTTTTACCAGTTCTATGGGCGTATATTTATGATTTACCTTATACACTGGACAAACTGTCTTGCATTTGCCACAATTTATGCAATATAAACTTTCCCTCAACTTAGGATTATTCATGATTGCCGTAATACCATTATCGTACAGGACAACCGTAACACTCACTTTTTGTGTTGAATAGGAATTTCCTTGTTCAAATTGGTAATTATTGCTGATAATTTTATTGAAAGGCTGGGAAATAATATCTATAGCCTGTTGATTTCCATGAATAAGATCCCTTTCATACAAGGATAAAATAATCCCAATATCCGAACTTTTAGCAATCAAATTATTGATATCCAAGATAAAAATAACATGATCCACCTTATTGAAACAGTTTTTACACTTATGGTTAAAAAGAACCACAGAACCCGTATCAACCAGGCCAAAATTGGCATTTGTTATCAGATAATCGGCAGATTCAATATTATTCTCAACATCTTCTATCGAAATATTTTTAATCAAGTTACCTGTATCAGCTAATTCTGAGGGAATATGCGGTAAATCAAAGCAAACTTTATTGAAGTGGGCTTTGGGAAAATCCTGTTTGATAAAAGAAACCAGTTCTTCCTCATTGCTTATCCACTTCACATCAATGCCATTATTGGATATTTTATTCTCAAAAGCCAATAAATTATTATCCATATTCTCGATGAAAGAATATCTGATAAAATTTGCCCTTCTGTTGATAGAACTACTCATAATACCCTATTGCTAATGAATATTTATTTTTTCCACTCTTCTCTGGTGTCTTCCGCCTTCAAATTCCGTTGAAAAGAAAGTTTTCACCACATTGAAAGCATCTTCATCTGTTATAAAACGAGCCGGAAGAACCAGCACATTCGCATCATTATGTTGTCGTGCCAAGGCAGCAATTTCAACATTCCAACACAATGCAGCTCTTACACCTGCATGTTTATTGGCCGTCATGCCTATACCATTACCTGTTCCACAAATCAATATGCCATACTTATTTTCACCTGATGCTATTTTTTCAGCCAAAGGATGGGCATAATCAGGATAATCAACACTTTCAGAAGAATAAGTACCCAAATTTTCCCATTCAAAGTCATTGGAAAAATGTTTGATAATATTTTCTTTTAGCTGATAACCGGCATGATCTGACGCTATAATAATTTTCATTTTTCGCAGTTTTATTCTAAACTTGCAAAGTTACACAAATTTCTTGAATTATATAGAAACATTGTATATTAATTTAAATGAGGCAAAATATGTCTGTAATTCACAAAATAAAACATTATCACTTAATAAATTAACACATAATGTTGAAAATATGTTCAAAAATATGAATATTATAAACAAACTGTCTTCATGTATGCTGAAAAAGTAGAAAAATGAAAAGTTATTATCAATTTTCAACCCAAAAATTGTCGTTTTTAACCTCTTTTTTTAACAAAAACACACACTAACATCAAATAAACTTATCAACTAATAACTTTCTTTGCATAATTTTAAACAAAATAGATAGTTTTATGTCACAATGTTTTAGCAAAACAAAAGCTGTTTATATCTTGTTTATAAATCAAAATAAGTAAAAAAGCAAATAATCTGTCCGAAAAAAATCAACCTTTTCAACAAGACTATATCTTTTTAATATTCTTTTTTTCTTTTAAATTTTGAAATGAAAGATATAATCAAAAACGTTAAATTTGCAGCATGAAAAAATTAATGCTTTTGCTTCTGATTACGTGCCTCTTTTTTGAGCTTGATGCACAAAAAAAAGAATTCACTGGCAAAGTGTATGATGGTATCAATTTTTATCCGATTGAGGGGGCCAACATATACAATGTCACCAGAAAAAACTTTGTTTTTTCTAATAATGAGGGTAGTTTTACCATAGCATGCCAGTTGCACGACACACTTGTCATTTCAAAATCCATATATCGTCAAATAATCGTGGTGCTGGATGAAAAGTTGATCAATAAAACCAATGAGGATTTTCTCTTGTATTATAAGGCTATTTTGTTGAAAGAAGTGAATGTTATTTCATTAAATCCTACTTACGAAGGTTTTAAAAGAGATCTGGCCAAAATAGAAATTCCAGAAATATACAAGCATATTCCGGGAACAGAAATTACGGAACAAGATAAGGCCAATGCTGAATATGGCAAGGAACCCAATGTGTTCAGAAATACAGCTATTGCTCATCCTATTACCTATTTGTATGAGGCTTTCAGCAGAAAGGCCAAAATGAAACGTTTGTACAATGAAATGGTGCAATATGAAGACCGTTTGGATGAGCTGCCGTTGAAATATAATAAAGAGGTAGTGAAAGATATAACGGGTTTACCTGATGAAGAAATTCTTACTTTCATGATGTATTGTCACTTTAGTTATTATGATTTGGTGAGATGGACTCCTACGCAAATCATTAACGCCATTAAAGACAAATATATCAATTATGAGTATGAAAAGATGAAAAATTAAATCAAGTTATGAAGGAATTTTTGCGAAAAAATCTGAATTTATATCATCTGATAGGAATAATTTTATTTGTGGCATTATCTGTGTTTTACTGGTACAAAGCAGGCCAATATAACGATAATGTATTGCAGAACAACTTGTTCCTTATGATCATATGGGGAATATTGGTAGGTTATTTATTGGCTGATATGGTGAGCAATGCCATGAAAAGAAAGAAAGAGGATGAATAAAAATAAAAATGGTGCTACAATCGAAAAAAATGACTATCTTTGCAATCCTCTTTTAAAGAGCATATATTTGTAATAATCAAAATTATAAGAAATGAAAAATATCGATTGGAAAAATTTGGGTTTCGGTTATGTAAAGACCGATTACAATGTTCGTTGCTATTTCAGAAACGGTGAATGGGGTAAGTTGGAAATTTCTTCTGACGAATATATACCCATGCACATGGCTGCCTCTTGTCTCCATTATGGTCAGGAAGCTTTCGAAGGCATGAAGGCTTTCAGAGGAAAAGACGGTAAAGTGCGTTTGTTCCGTTGGGAAGAAAACTGGAAGAGACTGAATAGTTCAGCTGACACTATCATGTTGGCTCCCATTCCAAAGGAATTATTTTTCCAAGCCATGGAATTGGTTATCAAATTAAATGTTGACTATATTCCGCCTTATGGAACTGAAGGTTCTTTGTATCTTCGTCCGCTTTTGGTAGGTACAGGTGCCACTGTTGGTGTAAAACCAGCAAATGAATATCTGTTCTTGGTATTTGTAACTCCAGTAGGACCTTATTTCAAAGAAGGTTTCAAACCTACCAACATGCAGATTGCATTGGATTATGACCGTGCAGCACCACTGGGAACAGGTCATGTAAAAGTAGGTGGTAACTATGCCGCTTCTTTGCGTGCTGGTGAAAGAGCTCACGCTGAAGGTTTCAGTGCTTCTATTTTCGCCGATGCCAAGACCAAAACATATATTGATGAAGCTGGTCCCGCAAACTTCTTCGGTATTAAAGACGGTAAATATGTAACACCTGATTCAGGTTCTATTTTGCCTTCTATTACCAACAAGAGTTTAACCACCATTGCTGCAGATTTGGGATTGGTTGTTGAAAGAAGACACATCAAATTAGACGAAATAGGTACCTTTGAAGAAGCAGGCGCATGCGGAACCGCAGCAGTAATTTCTCCGATTCACATGATCCAGGATCGTGAAACTGGAAAAGAATATGTGATTTCAAAAGACGGAAAACCAGGACCTTGGAGCACAAAAATGCGTGAAATCCTGATGGGAATCCAATATGGAGAAATTGAAGATAAATATGGTTGGTGTACGGTAGTTGATTGCTAATCAAGCACTTAACATTATTTAACAAAAATGCTCAATTAAAAGTCATCTGCTATTGGTAATTGAAGTATTTTTGCACACCCTAATAATGAAACAAAACAACCAATTAAAAACAGAAGAAAAATGAAAAAATTATTTGCTATCCTCGCAGTATCTGCATTTGTTTTCGCAGCTTGTGGTCAAAAAGCTGAAACTGAAGAACCCGCAGTAGTGGAAGAACCAGTTGTAGAAGAAGCTGTTATCGAAGAACCCGTTGCTGAAGAAGAAGTAGCAGAAGTTGCTGAAGAATGTGCAGAAGCTGCTGCAGAAGAAGTAGTTGCTGAGTAATTATTTCAGTAAGAAAAAGAAAAAGACACTCACAAGAGTGTCTTTTTTTTTTACCTAATTTCCCCTTCTACAAGAAGGGGTGCCCGTAGGGCGGGGTAGTGAAAAAAAAGATAAATAAAGAGACGCGCCATGGCGCGTCTCTACATAAAAAGAAAAATATGGAAATTAGATTAATGACCATCGCTGACTATGATGCGGTGTATGGTTTATGGTGTCAGACAGCGGGAATGCGTTTGCGTAGCAACGATGACACAAGAGAGGGTATCAGCAGATTTTTGGAGCGTAACCCCACATCCAATTTTGTGGCCGTGGAAAACAATGAGATAGTGGGGGTAATTATGTGTGGAATGGACGGCAGAAGAGCCTATATCTACCATACTACCGTAAAAGAGCCGCTTCGCGGCAAAGGAATTGGCAAAGCCCTGCTGAACAAAGTTTATGAAGCTATTCGTGCCGCAGGAATTCGAAAAAACGGATTATTGGTGATCAAAGATAATGAAATTGGCAAGGGATTCTGGCGTTCCCAAGGCTGGGAAGAAAGGCATGATGTGTTGTATTACAGCATTAATATGTAATTATCTCTTGTAAGCGCTATTATTATCTATTTCAATAGCCATTCTTTAGCTTCCTCTGTGATATTGGGATTGAGGGAATAGCCACCGGTTTTGCGTGCACCCTCATGTTGAATGATATTCAGTTCTTTCAGCTGTTTCATTTTTCGCTCTACGGTTCTTTGTGAAACCCCCAACTGTTCAGCCATTTTTTTCATATTCGTAGAAGGGTCTTTTGCCACCGTTTGGCAGATTATTTTTAGGTCATTATCTGTGCCTACGATTCCTTGAAAACTTTCCAAATCTATTTTTTCCTGCAAGTTTTCTTCTTGATTTTTTGGGTTCAAACTGTCCTTTTCGTCATTTTCCTCGGTTTTTAAACCGACATTTTTATCATTTAAACCGACAGTAAGCATTCTAAAGTCGTTGATATTAGCTATATATTTTTTCGACAGAGGAAAAATCAGTTTCTGTTCCGAACGTTTATCATATAGGTTCAATGTATCACCTGTGCAGGAGAGAATACCAAGGATGTTGACAATAACGTTTCGGTTGATTCTTATAAACTGGTTTTCAGGCAAATATTCACTCATTTTTAAGAGCGATATATATTTGTCGTATTTGTTGCCATCAAAAGTAAATATATTACAGTAATTTTTATCTTGATTAACATATTGAATTTCTGAAACACTGATATATTTCATTCCTTCTTTTGTTGACACCGCAATATATCCTTTTGACTCAGCTAATAAAAGCTGTTCTTTTTTATGTGTTTGTATCTCATTTTCAAATATTTTCAGCATAAAAAAGAAAAACAAAAAAGCCATGTTTCTGCCTTCTATAAACAGAAAATGGTATGTAATAGAAAGTTGTATATCATTTTCATTAAAGGAAGACGGCAAATTTGCTTTAATATCAGATGTTACTAACAACATTTCAAATATAGTAGCCAGAAAAACACTGGCCAATGAAAATAGCAGAAAAGTAGCGTATTTTCTTTTCAGAAAGAACTCGGGAATAAGGAATAAATAATTGATATAAAGCATTAAAAGTAAGAAAAAAACAGATAGATATTCTTTATAGGCATCTTCGGTTATTGGTCTCAGAATAGAATTGCAACTAAAAAAAAATACAATACTAGCAATAAAACATAGGTGAAAAATAATCCTGACAATTTTTTTTTTTTTAATGATAGCATGCATAATTGGGTCTTTTTATAAGTACAAAAATAAAAAATTTCCAAAAGCAAAAAAAATCATTCTGTCATAATTTCGGCATAATATAGACATGATGGGCATTTGAAAGAATAGGAGTATTAAATTTTTTCGGAATTTTGTAAGCAACAACACACAAAAATTTATCAACTAAAAACGTACTCCTATGAAAAAGTTTTTAATTCCGGTTTTATTCATTATCTGTTTTTCTTCTTGTCAGAAGTCAGACAAAATTCAAAATTCGATTAATAAACCGAGCATAATGAACAGTGGCATGATAAGCATCAGAATAAATATCTCAAGCAAATGAGACAAATGCTGACATTCATTCGCTCGAAATGCGAGGGGAATTGAAAGAGCAAGTTGCAGCAAGCAAATTAAATAGTTATCAACCTAAACAAAATAGCAATGAAAAGAATAATAATCTGTGGAATGGCGTTGACCATTCTGATGGCGATGCTGCTGACATCGTGCCACAAAGAAACCAACAATAACAGCAATACGGAGAATCCTATCGATGACCATTATGCCAACCAGCAGTATCCTCCCACTGCGCAGGTGATACGCAAGGCCGTGACCGACATAGACGGTAATATTTACGATGCGGTTCAGATAGGCGATCAGGTGTGGATGGCGGAGAATCTGCGCACCACGCGTTATGCCGACGGCACAGAAATACCTTTAAGCCCAGAATTTAATTGGAGTCTGATTATACCATACCGTTCGGCTCCTGGCAATAACCAGAGCAATGAGGAGAATATGGGCAATGTGGCCCGCTGGGGATACTTGTATAATTGGAGAGCTGTGACGAAAGGCCCATCCAATGAAGAGAATCCCAGTGGCATACAAGGTATATGTCCTGACGGCTGGCATGTGCCCAGTGGAGCGGAGTGGGATGAACTTTACAGCTATTTGAGAACCCAACCGGAATATATTTCAGGTAACGACTCTTTCAATGTGGCCAAATCATTAGCAGCCACATGGGGATGGAGGACCAGTGTAGATGACACAACAGAATGTGATATAAATACTCCCGGAAACGATCCAAGTTCGAATAACGCCACAGGCTTCTCGGCTCTGCCGGCAGGCAATGCTGGTTTAGATGGTTTTGGAGGTTTTGGCGGCATAGCCATATTTTGGACAGCAGGGCATTATAAAGACAAGTCTATTCGTATGCTCTTCTATAACAGTGCTATATTGGGTTCTCATTGGAACCAGCCTGAGGAAGCTTGTTATTCCGTCCGTTGTGTCCGCGATTAGAAGGCTATTCGGCAAAGTTAGTGAAGGAGTGAGGGTTTAAGAGGGGGAGTATTGCGCTGTGTGCTCAAGGGGAGTGATTCGCACCGTTCATCAAAGGGGAGTTTCGCTTCGCTCAAGGGGAGTGGACTTCGTCCAAAGGGGAGTCTCGCACTGCGTGCTCGAGGGGAGAGGTGTTGATTACAGGATTACAGGATGAAGGATTATATGGTGAGAAGGTGTGATGGGATGTATGGACACACCGCGTGCGTCCATGGGGGAGTCCCGCAATGTTCGAGGGAAAAGGGCTTCGCCCAAGGAAAATATTATTCCATCAACTTCTTATAATGAATCCGCTTGGGTCCTTCGTTGCCTAAGCGTTTCTTTTTGTTCTCCTCGTATTCAGTGTAGCTGCCTTCGAAGAAATATACCTGCGACTCGCCCTCAAAGGCTAAAATATGGGTGCAGATACGGTCAAGGAACCAGCGGTCGTGGGAAATCACCACTGCGCAGCCGGCAAAATCATCCAAAGCTTCTTCCAAAGCCCGCAGGGTGTTCACATCAATATCGTTGGTGGGCTCGTCCAACAAGAGCACATTGGCTTCGGATTTCAAAGTGAGGGCCAGATGTAAACGGTTGCGCTCGCCGCCAGACAACACTCCTGTCTTTTTGCTCTGGTCGGTGCCGCTGAAGTTGAAACGCGAAATATAGGCTCTGGAATTGATTAAACGTCCACCCAAGGTAATTTGTTCATTTCCTTCCGAAACCACTTCCCAGACCGTTTTTTCGGGGTCTATGGAGCTGTGTTGCTGGTCAACATAACCTAACTTCACGGTATCGCCCACACGGAAATCGCCACTATCAGGTTTTTCCAAGCCCATAATGAGGCGGAAGAGGGTGGTTTTGCCCGCGCCATTGGGACCGATAACGCCCACAATGCCATTGGGTGGCAGGTTAAAGTTGAGGTTCTCAAAGAGCAGTTTGTCGCCGTAAGCTTTCGAAACATTCTGAGCTTCAATTACTTGATCGCCCAAGCGGGGACCATTGGGGATGAAAATCTGCAGTTTTTCCTCTTTTTCCTTCACATCCTCGTTCAGCAGTTTGTCGTAGGCGTTCAAACGGGCTTTGCCCTTGGCCTGACGGGCTTTCGGGGCCATACGCACCCATTCTAATTCGCGTTCCAGGGTTCTCCTGCGTTTGGACTCCTGTTTCTCTTCCATGGCCAGACGGTTGGTTTTTTGCTCCAGCCAAGAGGAATAGTTTCCTTGCCATGGAATGCCTTCGCCACGATCCAATTCAAGGATCCAGCCAGCCACATTGTCTAAGAAATAACGGTCGTGGGTGACGGCAATGACAGTGCCTTTGTACTGCTGTAGGTGCATCTCGAGCCACTGTACAGATTCGGCATCCAGGTGGTTGGTAGGCTCGTCCAGAAGTAGAATGTCTGGCTCTGATAGCAGCAGGCGGCACAGGGCCACACGGCGACGCTCGCCTCCCGATAGGTTTTGGATGAGGGTGTCGCCTTCGGGACAACGCAGGGCGTCCATGGCGCGCTCCAGCTTGGAATCCAGCTCCCAAGCATCGTGCTGGTCAATGAGCTCGGTGAGTTCTCCTTGGCGCTCAATGAGTTTGTTCATCTCGTTGTCGCTCATGGGTTCCATGAACTTCATATTCACCTCCTCATATTCTTTCAGAATATCCACCACTTCCTGCACACCTTTCATCACCTCTTCCTTTACGGTAAGCTGGTCGTCGAGCTGAGGTTCCTGGGGCAGATAGCCCACGGAATAGCCGGGCGAAAAAACTACTTCGCCTTGGTAGGCTTTGTCGAGGCCGGCAATGATTTTCAGCAAGGTGGACTTTCCAGCCCCGTTTAGGCCTAAAACACCGATTTTTGCCCCGTAGAAGAACGAAAGATATATGTTTTTCAATATTTGTTTCTGGGGCGGGATAATCTTGCTCACGCCCACCATGGAGAAGATGATTTTTTTGTCGTCAGCCATAATTTTAATGTGCTAATTATCAATGTGCTAATGTGCTAATTAATTTTAAAGGGGAGTTTCGCACTACGTGCTCAAGGGGAGTGATGCTTCGCATCAGGGGAGTCTCGTGCCATGCACTCGAGGGGAGAATTTTTGAATTTTGAACTTTGAATTCTGAATTCTATGAACTGCCTTTTAATCACTGACCCCTGACCCCTGATTCCTAACCCCTATTTTAAAGTGTCCACCACGTAGGGATTTTGGATGTGTTTGTAGAGGTCGTAGTAGTTGTTTTTGTTTTTTTCAGGAATTTTAAGAGTATATTTTTTTCCGGAAACGGAAATTTTGGAGTTCCGCAACCACGGATTAAGGAATTTTAACTCTTTATAGCTTACCTCTTGTTCTTTGGCCAGGTCGTACAAGCTGGGTATGGGAGAGGTTACGGTGATTTCTTTGCAGGGGATAGGGTGGTACAGGTTGGCTTGACAATAGCCATAACCATATTCCACGGGATTTTCCATGATCAATTTATAGGAAAGGATGCGATAAACGTAGCGTGCAGTTTCCTGGTTGAGATGGAGATCCCAATAGTTATTAACCCCCTGATTATCAATATTCTTTTTCAAATTGACTTCGCCCATATTGTAGGCTGCCGCGGCCAAAGCCCAACTGCCGAGACTGGCTTTTGCATTTTTCAAATATTTGCATGCCGCATGGGTCGCTTTTTCCAGGTTGTAGCGTTCATCCACATCATCCGATACCTCAAGTCCGTATATTTTTGCGGTGGATGCGAGGAATTGCCAGAAACCGGCAGCTTTGGCGGGTGAAACCACATTTTCCAGTCCACTTTCCGCCACGCAGAGGTATTTGAAATCGTCGGGCACCCCTTCTTCTTTCAAGATAGGCTCTATGACAGGAAAATACCGGGCGGAGCGTTTGATGATCTGGATGGTTTTGGAATGTTGGTAACAATTGATTATCAGTTCTTTATCCAAAGCTTCGCGGATGTAATACACATCCAACGGCACTTGTTCACCAGCCAAGTCCAAAGTATTGGGCAGCATGGGAGAGCCTGCATGGTTTTGATAGAGGTTAGGAATATTGTCATTTGGGGTATTGTGCTGGGCACAATGCTGCTTGCCGATGGCAAAACCAAGGCCAGCCGTCAGCAGAATGGCCAAGGGAGCGATGATGAGAAAAGTGTGTTTTTTGGTAAAGGACATTTTAAATGTGCTAATTAGTTAATGTGCTAATGATTTTAGTGTTTAGGGGAGTCTCACTTCGTTCGAGGGGAGTTTCGGGCTACACCCTCAAGGGGAGTCTCGCACTTTGTGCTCGAGGGGAGTTTAAAAAAACGGACTAAAACTCAAGAAAGTATGTTTTAGTCCGTTTTTGAAACTGACTATTTATTTGAAATTATTCAGCAACGATATTGGGTTGTTCCAGACCGAGGCCTTTCTTTTTGTCAACGGCTTTCAGCACGATACCCAAAATGAGGGCTGCGATACCGAGGCAAGCCAACATGACAAGCGGCCAGGTGTAGTTATAGGAAACAGCAGCGGTTTCAGCGTCAATAATGCCAGCATTCATATCAGCAATCACATCCGGATTGGTCTTGTCCAGAATCTTGCCAATAAGCAGCGGGAAGAGCCACAAACCGATATTCTGGATCCAGAAAATCAGCGCGTAGGCTGAACCGATGATTTTTTCGTCCACCAATTTCGGAACGCTGGGCCACAAAGCGGCAGGAACCAAAGAGAAGGAAGCACCCAAAACAAGAATCAGGATGTAAGCTACGACAACACCACCAACTTGGCTACCTTTGAATTGAGGCAGAATGAAAGCGAAGGACAAGTGGCAGATAATCAGCAACAAAGAACCAATCATCAGCATGGAAGCTGCTTTACCTTTGTGGTCAACGTAATTACCGAGAATAGGAGTGATAGCCACAGCCAACAGCGGGAATACAGCGAAAATGGTTTCGGCGGTACCACGCATGTAACCCATGTAACAATATACTACCAAAGCCACAACAGCCAAAGCCATCAAGATGATTTTGTTGGTTTTATTCTTGGAGAAATTGCTGGTGAATGAGCACACAGCCACGGCTAACATTACGATATACTGAATAATAGTCACACTATTGCTAGCCCAGAAACCATCACCTGGAGTCAAGGTCAGGTTGCATTGCAGCATATTCACAGCATATTTCTGGAAGGGGAAAATAGCGGAATAATACAGTACGCAAAGCAGAGCAACCAACCAGAAACCGAAAGATGACAAGATTTTGCCGATATCGGAAACTTTGAAAGGATCGTCTTTTTCCTCTGCTTCACCTGTTTGGGCATCCAATTTCTTATCCATGAAGAAGTAAACGATGAACATAATCAAGGCAATGCACAACAAAAGAACACCAAAAGCCACAGAGCGGGAAACATCTACAGTACCGCCCAATTTGGCGAAGAAGGGTGAGAAAATCATACAGGTAGCTACACCCAAACGGGCGAGTGCCATCTCTGAACCCATGGCCAAAGCGGTCTCACGGCCTTTGAACCATTTCACAATACCACGGGAAACAGTGATACCAGCCATCTCCACACCGCAGCCGAAAATCATGAAACCGACAGCGGCAACCTTGGCGGAGGCGGGCATACCTTCGTAGAATGGAGCAACGCCAAGTTCTTGAAATCCAGGAATGTAATTCAGGTGATTGGTAAACCAAACTTCCACACCACTGCCATAAAAGGCTTCGGTGACAGCATAATATTTGATCAAACCACCGACCAACATGACTGCACCAGACAAAATAGCTGTAAAGCGTACACCCATTTTATCCAGAATAATACCGGCGAAAATCAAGAAGAAAATGAATACATTCAGGAAGGTTTCAGCACCTTGCATGGTTCCGAAAGCTGTTGAATCCCAGCCTCTGGTGGATTGCATCAAGTCCTTGATAGGGGAGAGGATGTCCATAAAGATATATGAACAGAACATGGCCAAGGCCAAAAGTAACAAAGCAATCCATCTTACGGCCGCTTTGTCGCGTAAGGTTTCTAATTTTTCAGTCATAATAAAAAGTTTTAGTTTATAATTATTTGTTCAGAAAATTCTTGACATTCAGTTCGATACGGTTCAACAAGTCTGCATTCTCGCATTTTTGGAACTTGTCACCGGTAATGTGTTCATACAGCTCGATATAGCGGTTGGTGATGTTGTTCACGATTTCATCGGTCATTTCGGGCACTTTTTGTCCCTCTTTGCCTTGGAAACCATTTTCCATCAGCCATTCGCGCACAAATTCTTTGGACAGCTGGCGCTGGGGCTCGCCTTTGGCGAACTTCTCCTCATATCCATCAGCATAGAAATAACGGGAAGAGTCTGGGGTGTGAATCTCGTCGATGAGGTAAATTTTGCCATTGGCTTTGCCGAATTCGTATTTGGTATCCACTAAAATCAGGCCTTTTTGGGCAGCGATTTCAGAGCCTCTTTGGAACAGAGCCATGGTATATTTCTCCAAAACGGCGTAATCTTCGGGAGAAACCAGGCCACGGGCCAGGATTTCCTCCTTGGAAATATCCTCATCGTGCAGACCCTGTTCTGCTTTGGTGGTAGGAGTAATGATGGGTTGCGGAAATTTCTGGTTCTCACGCATGCCTTCGGGCAGTTTCACTCCGCAAATCTCGCGGGCACCGTTTTTGTAGCTGCGCCATGCGCTGCCGCACAAGTAGCCGCGAACAATCATTTCAACGGGGAAACCTTCGCAGCAAATGCCCACGGTCACCATCGGATCGGGGCTGGCTAATTTCCAGTTGGGACAGATGTCGGCGGTGGCATCTAAAAATTTTGATGCTATTTGGTTGAGTATCTGTCCTTTATAAGGAATACCCTTGGGCAGGATGACGTCAAAAGCGGAGATGCGATCGGTAGCCACCATCACCAGTTTATCGCCAATAGTATATACGTCTCTTACTTTTCCGTGATACACTTTCTCTTGTCCCGGAAAATGGAAATCGGTTTTCGTTAAAGCTGTCATGATTTTTAATTTTTTAACGTGCAAAAATAAGAAAATAATTCGGAGTGTGGAAACGGGTTGCAGAATTATTTAGTATTTTTGCAGTTTAAAATAGCCTGATTATGCAAAACGAGCAAAAGACAAAAAAAAGTAATCTCATAAAGTCCGTAATCCAACTGATTATTTTTGTGGGTATAGGAGTATTTTTCATCTGGCTTTCCATGCGTGGAATGACTGCGGAAGATTATGGTAAGATCAAAGATGTGCTCATCAGTATCAACAATCCGCAAAGCTGGATGTTCATCATATTATGCATGATTTGCGGAGCTTGTGCCCATTATGTGAGGGCGTTGCGTAACATTCTGCTGATAGAGCCCTTGGGCTATAAGGTGCGGAAAAGCATGGGTTTTTTCTCAGTGATGGTATGTTATTTGGCCAATTTGGGCTTGCCCCGTGCGGGTGAGGTGTTGCGTTGCGTATTCCTGCAAAAGTACGAGAAGGTGCCTTTCCAGAAAACGGTGGGAACGGTGTTGGCCGAACGAGCATACGACATTGCCTGCTGGCTGTTTCTGTTGATTATTGTCGTTGTGATGAATACTGCCCTGTTATCGCAAATCGTCATGGACGAACAGACGGGCATCACCCTGGGAGAAGCTTTCCAAAACAAAATGAGTTCCATGCTTACCAATTATAAAATGTATATCGGACTTGTTTTGTTGATTGTGGCTGGAATTGTGATTTATATGACCAGAAAAAAATGGGGCAAAATCGGCTTTTTTGTCAAAATCAAAAACTTTATGGTAGGTATTTGGCAGGGACTGATTTCCATCAAAGATGTGAAAAAACCGTGGCTTTTTGTTTTTTATACCGTACTGATGTGGTTTTTGTATTTTTTGGGCACTTACGTTTGCTTCTTTGCTTTTGATTTTCTTAGACATTTGGGCCCATCACCAGCATTTACTGTGTTGATATTGAGCACGGTGGCTTTTATGGTGGCACAGGGTGGTTTGGGAGCTTATCCTTGGATGGTGGCACAGGTTTTGTTGTTGTACGGGGTGGCGAAAGAAGCTGGACTGGCGGCAGGATGGATAGGCTGGCTGTCGCAAACCGTGATGATTATTGTGGTGGGTATCATTTCTCTCGTTATTGCTTCTTTTATGAAAGACAATGAGGAAAATATCAAGCCAGAATCTACTGAAGAAATTAAACCTTCCGAAAATTAAAGGTTAATAGAAATAAATATTGAACTTTTAAGCTGAAAGGATGAAAAAAATACTACTTACAAGCGCCTTATGGCTTCCCTTGGTGTTATCGCAGGCACAAACCATGGATGTCTCACTGCAAAGCCAAAGCAGAGCTTTGCGAGATAGCACTTTGACAGCGATAGTACACGACAACGATGATATTAAGTTGACGGAAAGAGAGTTAATACAAGAAACATATCAGATTCCTGCTTTCAGTCTGTATGACCAATATTGGGATACGGAAAATATATGCAGCAGGCATTTGACCATGCCTTTTGGCGGAAATCCCTTGCGTATTATTCTGGTACAGAGTAACAATAATCCTTTCTTTTTTCCATGTATAGGAGCGACTTCTGTTAACATGGCATACGGTGCGGGCAGGAATAACGAATTCCATCCAGGAGTAGATATTGTGGTAAAAGGCGGTTCTCCAGTGAAATGCTGTTTTGATGGTGTGGTACGTATGGCCAAGATATACGGCGACTATGGCAGGGTAGTAGTGGTGCGGCATTACAACGGTTTGGAAACGGTATATGCCAATTTGAGCAAAATTATGGTAAAGCCGGGGCAGATTTTGCAGTCGGGCGATATTATCGGTGCTTCAGGCAAATCCTCAAAAACAGGTGCGGAGCAGTTGCATTTTGAGAGCCGATTCATGAACGAGTGTTTCAACCCCTCGTTGTTTATTGATTTCGACTTTATGGAGATGAAAGAAAATACTTTGATACTGAACGAATCGGATTTGGAAATTCCGACCACGAACAAGAATGAAATTCAGGAGAAAAAGGATAGGGGAGTAGAGGCAAAAGCCACAGATTCTATGAATCAGCAGCCATCCAAGGAAGCACAGCCCAAAGAGACACAAAATGAAGGGGAGGCGGAGTATTACACGGTGAAGGCCGGGGATACCATGTACAGAATTTCCGTACAACATCATATTTCGTTGACGAAGCTATTGCAGATGAACAACATGCAGGAGACGGATAAAATAGATATTGGTCAGAAGATCCGGGTAAAATAAAAAAAGGGTTGTTCGTAAGAGCAACCCTTTTTTATTTTTGTCGTAAAAGAAAAATTATCTTCTGCGAACAGTCTGCTGAGGAGTTTCAGGTTCAGCGTTGTCGATAGCTTTAACAGCTTCTTCTTCACCTTTCTTGATAGCTTCTTTAGCAATGTTTTTGCCAGCTTTCTTAGCAGTTTCTTTAACTGTAGTTTCTTCTTCAACTACTGCAGTTTCTTCAACTACGGGTTCTTCAACCACAACTTCTTCAACTACGGGTTCTTCAACTACTGCTTCTTCAGTAGCTTCTTCAGCTTTGTTACCACAAGCTACGAACAAAGCGCCAGCCAATAAAACTAAAAATAATTTTTTCATTGTGTATAAAATTTAAAGATTAGTGTTATAAATTATTTTACAGGCTCGTAAGTCAAAGTCCAAGTGTAGTCAACACCCTTTGCGAAAACAGTGTTAGCTTTGTAAATCAGAACCATTTCGGTTTCAGTCAGCTTGCTGATTTCGGGTTCTTCGAACTGAGCGTTGAATGTACGAGCAGGCCCTTCTGTAGGAATATCATAGAAGAATGGGATCTGCATTTTAACTTTGGTTTCGTCGCTGTTGAATGCCCAAGTAGAAGCTTTTTCTTCTACATAACCATCTTCAGTGTCACCAGGAACGTTTTTACCGGGTTTAATAACAAAACTGCCATTAGCATTGAAAACGATGATATCATCTTGTTCATATTCATACAGATATTCGTCATACCAGTTGGTAGTTGTACCTTCACCAACGGGAACAGCGGGAGTAACGGTGGCAGATTTCATAACCCAACCTTTAGCAGTAGTAATCAATTCAGTGTTTGTTTTTTCTTTTTTACCGCAAGAAGTCAAGCTCAATGCGAAAATTGCGATCAATGCAAATACTAAAATGTTTCTTTTCATGATAATTTTTTTTAGGTTAATAATACGTTAGTTTTAATGTTCAAAAATAAATTTTTCACTTTTTGCTTTACTACAAAAAGTAATGCAAAAGTACATCAATAATTTATACAAAAAACAAAAAAACGAATTTTTTTTCTAAAAAAAGTTAATCAAAGGATAAAGATTGAGTTAATATGCTTGTTATCAACACTTTAAATCAGAATAGGAAAATGGCGAAAAAAAACTAATATAAAATTGTTTGATTTTGAAGTTTTTTTTGTAATTTTACCCGCTCAAAATAGAAAAGGAGAGATGGCCGAGTGGTCGAAGGCGCACGCCTGGAAAGTGTGTAAACGCCGAAAGCGTTTCAAGGGTTCGAATCCCTTTCTCTCCGCTCTTTTTAGTACGTTTATAATCAATAAGATAGAAAAAAGAAATAATCAAAAATCATTAATTAAACAAGTAGTATCAATATGAAAAAACTGATCGCTTTATTGACCGTTGCAGGTTTTTTGACCTTCGGTATGGCAAACATGGCGTTTGCACAAAATGAACAGAAAACTGACAATTCTGCACAGACAGAGGAAGCTGTTACAGAAGAAGCTCCCGCTGAACAAGCAGTATTGATGGAAGATGCAGACGAGACTCCTCAGCAGGGTTTGCATTATGTTTTGAAAGAAAAATACATCCAGGGTGGTGCTTTGTGGATGACCCCGGTGTTGATCTGTTTGATTTTAGGTTTGGCATTGGTTATTGAAAGAGTGTTCTATTTGAACCTGGCTTCTGTCAATTCCGATAAATTATTGAAGAAAGTGGAAGACGCTATCCAGACCGGTGGTATTGAAAAGGCAAAAGAACTCTGCCGCAACACCAAAGGCCCCTTGGCTTCAGTATTCTATCAAGGTTTGGACCGTTACGATGAAGGTCTGGAATCTGTGGAAAAATCAGTTGAATCTTACGGTGCTGTTCAGATGGGCCGTCTGGAAAACAACCTCAGCTGGATTGGCCTGTTCCTCGCCTTGGCTCCGTCACTCGGATTCTTGGGAACAGTTGTCGGTATGGTTCAGGCATTCGATGATATCGAACGCGCAGGTGATATCTCTCCGACCATTGTTGCTGGTGGTATGAAAGTGGCTTTGATCACTACCGTGTTCGGTTTGATCACCGCTATTATCCTTCAGGTTTTCTACAACTACATCCTGTCAAAAATCGACTCCATCGTTAATGACATGGAAAACGCCACCATCTCCTTCATGGATATCCTGGTGAAAAACAAAACTAAATAATTGAGTTTTCAATTTCAAAACGACTCTTTATTATGAAGAATATTGTAAAAATAATTATATTAATAGTGGCAATCTGTACTTGCTTGCTTGCAGTGTGGTTCGCTTCGTCTTTTGATCAGGACAATCTTCCCAGCTACAAAGAAGCGCTTACAGTAAATGACGCCAATCCCGAAATGATTGCGGCGTTAGAAGCCACCACCCCTGAAAGTCTCCCCGCTTTCGTGGACCAATACCGCACCGAAGGCATGACTCTTTCTGAAAATCTGAAAGCTCATCAACTCCAAAAAGATATTCTTTACACCTATATCACAGAATTGCAAGAGCTGAAAGAGGAAACATTCCCTGAATATCAAGCCAACTTCGCTGATCATTCCAAGTCATTGTTCGCCAAGGCTGAAAACGCTCAAGCTTATATCGACGGATTCAACAAAGTTGCTGATTTTAAAGGTTTGGATAAATATATCTCTCAACTTGAAAGCGAATATAATGTAATCAAGCAGGATTTTATCCAGGAAAAAACATACAATAAAGCATTCAATTCATTGGTGAACAAAGCAGATGCAGTTAACCAAACAGTCTCAGAGAACAAAAAGGCTGAAGATCTGAATACCCTGAAAGCCAATGTAAAACAGTATCTTTCCAACGGAAAACTGTTGAACATCATCATGACCTTGGCTTACATCCTGTTCTTCATCAATATCGCATTATTGCTTATCTTCGCATTGAAAGCTATTTTCACCAACATTAAATCTTCCTACAAGATTATTGTGGCTTTGGCTATCGTTGCAATTGTTGTCATCTTGGGCTATGTGTTCGCTTCTTCTGAAATGACACCCTCCGCTATTAAGATGCAGCTCACTCCTCAAATCGTTAAAAGAATTGGTATGGGTATGTTTGTAGTGTATGTCGCTTTCTTTGGCGCTATCATCGCTATCATCTACTCGGCAATATCCAATGCAATAAAAAACAGAAAATAAAATGGCAAGAAAAGCTCCAGGAATTAATACAGGATCGTCGGCAGACATCTCTTTCTTGCTGCTGACATTCTTCTTGTTGACCTCATCAATCAATACAGAA
>JAEETJ010000010.1 GCA_016290295.1 Bacteroidales bacterium | reverse complement strand
TTTCAAAGAGGTAGGCGCCAAATCCGTATGCGGCAGTAAGACCCGTGCATTTCTGTTTGTCTTTGACAAAACCTAAAGTATGCCTCAGCGCCTCGCCTGCTTCCGCGGCAACAGACGCCCCCGATGACGCCACACTGTCCAACGCCACCAGACTACCGAATTCTGCCATTGGTTCTTCCATACATTTCATCGGATCTCGCATTCCAAATCCCACGTGGAAATGGAACGAATGGAAATATTCGTGGAGCAGCACCTGTCCCATTAAGAATTTCGGCTCGCATGGAATTCTCTTGGCCGCCTCCTCAATGGAGTCCAAAAAAAGAATCACCTTGGAATCCCGACCATTGTTGTAATACAAACCCAAGTATGGTGTTGAACTCGTACTATCCACAGGATTGTCCAACGCCTCGTTCAACTTCTCGTACTGTCTTTTCCATATTTTAAGTATGCCGAAGTATTCTTCCGGCAATTCCTTCCGTTCCAATTTGTCCGAAACATCCAGAATCATCTTTTCCAGTTCGGCAATCTCCCTTTCTAACTTGGCTTTGTCAGGGAATTCTGGACGCATATAACGTCCTTCATTGCGGCTAAGCACTAATTTCGTGTGTCGCTGAAGGTCTTCAATCTGGAAAAACAGCGATTTGTCAAGAAACAGCTTGTACTTTGCCAACCCTTGCAAGAAAGACTCTTCGTCTTGGGTTAGCGTATGTTCGGGCGGGAAATTCTCGTCAATGCTGTACCTGAAAATCACATCTTCTTTCCTTATCTTGTTGCCGAAATACTCTTCTGTTAAGTTCTTTAATACTCCCATAAGATTAGCCGTTTGAGATTTGAAATATTTTCTTGGTGGGGTTCATTGGTTACATATTGCGATGACTTGCTAATCACCCCACATTTCTGCATACATGATTTGTTTTTTCTTAAGGAGCTTTGTTTGTTTTGATGTAGTGATATAGTTAATAAAATTAATGTAAGATTCACTGGAATCATCCTCAGGGTCTATACCATATTCTTTATACAAAGCGTCGTAGTCATAATAGTAGTCGGTTATTTCCACAACGACCACCTTTTTGGAATTTGGATCTTGATAAATGGTGGTTCTATATAGTAACTCTTCTTTAAGTAGATACACCAATTCTTCAACAGACATTTTCTCGTAAAACTTCCCGTGTTTATAAGCACCAGAATAAATGCCAGTACGCAAAAGTTCTATATATTCATACAATGCACTTTTTGCCCCCTCGGCGTAGTTAGGATAATATCTTGAATGGCGTTTGATATCATCTTCAATTATTTTATTGACATCGTACTCTCTGAGAAATCCAAAAAGGAGATGCAACAACTTGAACCAAGCTTTGTCTGTCTTGATATCTTTGCATTCCTCAAATCCTTCCAGCTGCAGGTCAAATTCTGCTGACCCATGATCAATAACACAACGGATATTGAAATCATCAAAGTTCCCAAACTCTTTGAGCTTGATCTTAAAGAGTTTACATCCTTGATAAGGAATCTTAGAAGGCTTACCGTTTTGTTTTGTAAAGTTATAACAGTAACAATGCTCCATGACGTATATTGTTTTATATAGGGGACCTCTATTTTTACCATTTTCCCGTCACACCTCCGGACCATGCGAGGTCCGTTAAACAGAAGCCGGAGATATGACGCTGCAAAATTACTATTTTTACATTACAAAGGCTCCATCTTTTCATAAACAGAACTAATCCGACGTAGATATTCCTTTTATTTTTGCAATTTCTTATCACAGCCCGAACAACGTCACGACCAGCCACAACAGTCCGACAAACAGCAACGCCTCGATGAGATATGATTTTTCAAAGTCTGATATTATTCTCTTCTTATATGAACAAACACACCTTTGTCGCCTGCAGTGCCGTATGCGCTAATGTTCACTATTTGATAACCATACTTGTCGTAAGGCTTGATGGAGCCTCCCGACCCCAGGTTCAACACCAGCTCATTCGGCATACTCTTGAAGGCTTCTTCTTCGGAAAAGTATATTTTGCGAGAAAGGAAAAAATCCTTCAGACGTCTGTCAATCTCTTCCTCAGAAACCGTTTCCCATTCCACATCAGGAAATGTCTTTTCTGAAATATATTCGTTGATAGTATCCGACTTCACCTTATAATACCAATCCACATAGTGAGTCGGTAAGCCGTCAATGCGCTCGTATTTATTGCCCACCGGCACTTTATTGCAACCATCTGCCTGCAGATAAAATTTTTCCTTGTCTTTTGTGTTGATTCTCATTTCCCACTTAAGGCCCTTGACATTAGCCAATTCGCGTTTAAGAATCTCTCCCAAGGTCACATTTTTTTGCACCATCTCATCCTCTTCCACATAACCCGGAACTTTACGAAGATATTCGTGGTAATAGCAGCACCCACCATAAAGGCATATTTCCTCGCAACCTTTAAGTTCAGATTCGGAATGTGAACGAATCTCGTTTACAATCTTATTATATTCTTTTGGATCGCTTCGATGGCAATCCTGTTTTTTTACAAGGATCTCGATTGCATCTTCAAACGTATCGGCATACGCGATATGTTTATAGATCGTTGAAGTCTCGCTTGCATAGAAGTCTGCCGTGTACAATTCGTACTTGTGAATTTTATTATCCATAATGATTATTTTTTGTTTCAATATTCTGCCTTTTCGTCGCTTCGTTTTTTTATTGTCATTCCATTTCACTACATCTCATTCGGGTCAAACACCATCTCGCCCAGGTGGATGGTGAATAATGTTACACCAGCTGAAACTAACTTCGGGAAACTGAAGAAGTGTCCATTTTCATCCACTTTGACGGTATAGTACTTTCCCTCAATCGGCACCATAAACTCAGCACAAGTCGGGAATCCTTTCAAAAACTCGCCTACCGTGATGCTGTCTGATTCCTCGTCTTCATCGTAGCACAGGCAGAGTTTGCCATAGTTATAACGCAGACAATTCGCACGATACACAGTCAGCTTATTATCGTGCCACAATTGGGGCAGCACCTTGAAATCGAGGAATCCATCCTTGTCAACCTTTTTCAATTCGGCCTCAATTTGTTGCGTGGTGAGGAGTCGCACATCTCTGTCCATCATAAAAAAGCAAAAATCCTCCTCCTCGTCGTACTTGAAGATAGTGCCGTTTTCGTATGGCTCGAAGTTCAGCATTTCCCAATCATATTGTATCACTACACCGAGCGATGCATCCAGCAAGCGAAACATCGCCAGGAGGTCTTCCGCCGTGGCCGCGCGCTTCTTCTTGCCAGTGGTTTCCAATATGGCAATGTCCTTACGCAGTTTGATGCCTTCCACGTACATATCATCGCCATCGTGCATGTATTCCAGAAAGATGTTCGGATTCTTCTCAACAATTTGTTCCAGGTCTTTCACGATCTGCCCGGCCGTCGCATTTGGTTTTTGCAAAATAGTCATCTTTTCTCTATCGGGAGCCTTTGTTTATACTCTTCCTCGTCATATCTTCAGACCCTGCAAGGCTCCATAAGACAGCATCTGAAGATATGACGATGCAAAAATACAATTAATACGGGGGGTGTCTGTAGTTTTGCTAGTAGCAAGAATCTTAAATGAAAAAGCCCAACCTTTCGATTGGGCTTTTTGCTGAAAAAGAGCGGAAAACGAGACTCGAACTCGCGACCCTAACCTTGGCAAGGTTATGCTCTACCAACTGAGCTACTTCCGCGGATGTTTGGTTGTAGAGACGCAAAATTATGCGTCTCTACGGTTTGAGCGGAAAACGAGACTCGAACTCGCGACCCTAACCTTGGCAAGGTTATGCTCTACCAACTGAGCTACTTCCGCTTATTTTTTCGTACCTCGGGCGGGACTTGAACCCGCACGCTCGCAATGAGCAAGGGATTTTAAGTCCCTCGTGTCTACCAATTCCACCACCAAGGCATCCTTCAAAGAACGAGTTGAACTTCAAAATTGAGGGTGCAAAAATACGATTTTTTTCAATACGTTTTGCACCCTCAGTGATTTTTTTTTAGATATTCATCATTTCCCCATAAAATTTGTAAAAATAGGGGATAGTTTCAATGCCTTTCAAGAAGTGCTCAACCTTGTAATTCTCATTGGGTGAGTGAATTGCATCAGAGCCCAAGCCAAAGCCCATCAGGATGGACTTCACACCCAAAATCTTCTCAAAACCAGCAATAATGGGAATACTTCCACCGCTACGGGTCGGAATCGGACGTTTTCCGAAGGTAGTTTCGTAAGCTTTTTCGGCAGCTTTGTACGCAGGCATGTCAATTGGCGACACGTAAGCCTCGCCACCATGGCATGGGGTAACCTTCACTTTTACGCACTTGGGAGCCATCGCTTCAAAATGTTTCTGGAACATTTCGGCAATCTTCTGCGAGTTCTGGTTAGGTACCAAACGCATCGACACTTTGGCATGAGCCTCAGATGGCAACACCGTCTTGGAACCTTCGCCCGTATAGCCACCCCAAATACCGCAAACATCCAGCGTAGGACGAATGCCGGTGCGTTCGATGGTGGTATAACCCTCTTCACCATGAACTTCCTCAATATCCAAAGCTTTCTTGTAATCTTCCAAATTGAAAGGAGCCTGTGCCATCAATGCGCGTTCCTCGTTGGAAACGACGAGAACATCGTCATAGAAACCTGGAATGGTGATTCTGTTTCTTTCGTCAGTCAAAGAGGCAATCATCTGGCAGAGGATATTGATGGGGTTAGCCACTGCTCCACCAAAAATACCGGAGTGCAGGTCAGCATTCGGGCCCTTCACTTCCACCTCCAAATAGGTGAGGCCGCGCAGACCTACCGTGATAGAAGGGGTATCCGTGGCAATCATTGAGGTGTCTGAAACCAAGATAATGTCAGATTTGAGCAGTTCTTTGTTCTTCTCGCAGAAGCCATATAAGCTGGTAGAACCGATCTCTTCCTCACCTTCCAACATGAATTTCACATTGCAGGTCAGCTGATTGGTTTTCACCAGATATTCAAAGGCTTTGGCATGCATAAAAGATTGTCCCTTGTCATCATCGGCACCACGAGCCCAGATTTTGCCATCTTTAATAACGGGTTCAAAAGGTTTGGTATGCCACAATTCTTCGGGGTCAACGGGCATCACATCGTAATGGCCATATACCAACACCGTAGGTGCATTGGGATTCACCATTTTCTCGCCATAGACCACAGGATTGCCATCAGTGGGCATCACCTCGGCCTTGTCAGCACCTGCTGCCAAAATCAGTTCTTTCCAACGCTCGGCACAACGCACCATGTCGGCTTTATTTTCTGCCTTCGAGCTGATAGAAGGGATTCTAATCAGGCTGAAAAGCTCTTCAAAAAAGCGGTCTTTGTTTTGTTCAATGTAATTTTTAAGGTCTTTCATATTTTATTAGTTTTTTTGATTATATGATATACGAAACTTTTCCATGAAAAGGTAAAGTTGTCAGATTCGTCATTTCGCGGCGGTTTCGTTGTGTGTTTCAGTGCAAAGGTACCCTGCGCCGCGAAGAGGGTACCGAGTGGTCTTTTGCCCCCACATTGCGCTTCGCTTATGTGGGGTTAATGAGATGCGACCTCTTCGAGGTCGATGCCACGAGCTACAATCAATTAGCACATTAATAATTTCCCCTCGAGCGTAGCGAGACTCCCCTTTTCATTTAATTAGCACTAACTAATTTACTAATTACCAAATATTTGCTGCAAGGCTTTGGTCAGGGCTTCGCCACGGAGGTTCTTGGCGATGATGCGGCCATTCTGGTCGAGCAGGAAAGTGCTGGGAATTGAGGAAACGCCGTAGGTGCGGGCAGCCTCTGACGACCAGTATTTCAAGTCGCTGACATGGTTCGGCCATACCAAACCATCGGCGGCGATAGCACGCTTCCACGACTCTTTATCACGATCCAATGACACGCTGAACACCTCAAAGCCTTTGTCATGATACTTCTGGTACATGGCCACCACATGCGGATTCTCGCCACGGCAGGGACGGCACCAGGAAGCCCAAAAATCTAACAACACCACCTTGCCTCTCAAATCCGACAGCTTGCGGATATTGCCATCAGGATCCGGGAAAGCCAAATCCGGAGCGATTGCACCCACAGAAGTTGCTGTTGCAGGAGAAGTTTCAATAGCATATCTTTCCTTCACCAGCTGGTGGTTGGGATATTTGGCATACAAGGCTTTCACAACTTCATTATGCAGAGCGGCATGTTTCTCCCTGGGAAAATTATCCAAGAACATCAGTACTGCAATGTCATCCTTGTTCTGCTTTATCAGATTCTGCAATATCTGAGAGTTTTTTTCACTTTCCTGATTGTACATTGTCTGATACTGCTGCACAATACCACTGATAATATTCTGTGACTGAGTGTAAACGCTTCTTCCTTGTTGAATAGAAGTATTCACATTTTTCTCAAAAGACGCTTTGTTTTTCTGTGTCTGATGATAATTGTTATTGACTAAAGCAGCCACTTGGCTGCACCAATACGCCTTATTGGATTTCTTGTCGAACGTGCCATTGAAAACCATGCTGTCGCGTGAAGCCAGCAATTGTGAGGCCTTGTCAACAAAAGGCTTATAGCTGTTGTTGATTTCCTTTTTCATCTCATCAACCAGATTCAAATACTGGTCAACATCCCTAAAAAATTCGGGATTTGAGTTAATACGCTGGTTTTTAAAATCATAAATAGCGTAAGAAGTCTGATTAAAAACCTCCGCAGCAGCGTATGACTCCGTCAAGGAATGTAAAATTCTATTGGCATAATAACTGAAATCATTCATGGTTTTTGCAGCCACCTTGCCGTTGGGGCAATACTTATCCGTATAACTCTTCAAGCTGTCAATCTGCTGGGCTGTTTCCACCATCTTTTTGCTCACATCCGTATTGGTCTGGTAATAGCGGCTGAAATTCTGTGAAAAACCATGAAAATAGATTTGGTTTTTGTCCGTTTGCAAAGCATGGTTGACACTATCCAGCAGTTTTTGACTCTCAACCAACTCCTTTGTCATTTCCTTGGCAAAGCTCATGGATTTAGAGCCAGAAACCGAAGGAATCTCACGCAGATTTTCAGCATCTATCACCACCTCTATCACCTCATCGGGAGCCAACACAATGAGAAAATTCTGTTTCTCCGCAAAAGAAAGAATATATATGTCATTGTCCTTCACGGTTGATTTCAACTCGAAGTTGCCATCCTTATCAATAACTGCCTCACCATAAGAAGTCGTATTATTGCCATACGCCAGTTTCAACGTCACTTTGGAGAACGTATTATTCAACACCTTGCCCTTGATGACCGGTGACTTGGGGGCAGCCGAAAGCGAAGCGAAATCATTCAAATCAGAGGCAACGACATTGGAAAAAGTGCACAATGTGAGTGTCGCCACCAAGAAAATCAGAATAAACAATTTAAAATTTTTCATAGCAGGTTAATCCTTTGAATTAGCCTGCAAAGATAATGAAAAAATCCATACAAAAGGCTTAGGCTGTCACCAATTGCACCGTCGCTCTGCTTCGTTGTTCCACCAGCACCTCTTTACCTGCAACTATCTTTGACACAATATCATCCGTATAATGACGAATGGTTATCAGTTCTATATTCAGGTTGTATTTCACCTTATATTTAATAGAAAGGTCTTTGATGAGTTTTTCGATTTTATGTACTTTGTTATCACAGCAGATGGAAAAACTCAGGGCCGAGTTCTGCATCAGGTTGATTTTGATTTTATTCTTCGAGATGATAGCGAATATCTCATCGAGATTCTCCACAGCAATAAAGGAGAAATCTTTGGGATAAATAGAAATCAGCACTTGATTAGTTTTGAAGATATAGCAAGGAATATGCTGGGTCATTTTACCCGCATCGATGCGGCTACCGCTTTCCTCTGGGTGCATAAAAGGCTTGACATACAAGGGTATCTGCTTGTTCTGCAAGGGTTTTAGTGTTTTCGGATGAATAACACTGGCTCCGTAATAAGCCAACTCTATGGCCTCTTCGTATGAAATCTGCTCTAATTTCACCGCCTCGGGGAAGAACTTCGGATCGGCATTCAGCAAGCCAGGCACATCTTTCCAGATAGTCACGCTTTCGGCATTCAGCACGTAAGCAAAAATCGCCGCTGAATAGTCTGAGCCCTCACGACCTAAAGTGGTGGGAAGCATTTCTTCTGTACCGCCTATAAATCCCTGACTGATCACTATATTTGCCACTCCATCCGATAGGATTTTTCCAACCTTTTCCTGAATCAATCGTGCCGATTCGTCCCAGTCCACCTTACCCTCACGATAATTATGGTCGGTGCGTATCAGCAAGCGGGCATCCGCCCACTCATTTTTAATTCCTTTCAGGTTCAAATAGGTAGAAATCAATGTAGTGGAAAGAATCTCACCGAAGCTGACCACACGGTCATAATCATAGTCGAAATTGCCGGAATGCGGTCCTGACAACAGTTCATCTAACTCCTCGAATATATCATTCAACTTATTCATAATCAAACTATTGTCACCCAAATCCAATTCTCTGACAATAGTATAATGATTTTCTCTCAGTCGAGCCACCAAATCAGGCATCTGGCTTTTATCGTAATAAAAAGCATCCAACACCTGTTCCAACAGGTTAGTGGTTTTACCAATGGCGGAAATCACCACCACCAGTTTTTCTTCATTGGTGTAATTTCTCAGAATTCTTTCCAGATTGCGAACACCGTCAGCATTTTTCACGGATGCCCCGCCGAATTTATAGACTTTCATTTTTCCAATTAATAATTGATAGTTGACAATTAATAATTATTCATTATTAATTATTCATTCTTAATTACCGTTCGCAAGGTACTGCCAACCACGCCGAGGGTTTTGGCATCGATATTGTCGATATTGTCGTGGGTGGTATGCCAAACGGAGCGGAAGCCTGTTCCTGAAGTATTATCCTGATGAATGATATCTATCATCTTGATATGAGCCAACTTGTTCACGTAATAATGATCATCGGTGATGGGATTAGCCTGTTGATTGATGAAATGGGAGCCATAGCCCAATCTGTATGCGGTACCCCACACTTTAGACACAATATCCTGGGCAAAAAATGAGGAAAAGTACTCATGATAGAACTTGGCATCAGGAGCGCCCACCATATCCAACAAGATGCCATAGCGGGCATTATAATCAGGCCGATGCATATTTTTAGCCCAGTATTGTGAGCCAAGGCACCACCAGTCGCCTGGCAGATTCACACCTGAAGGTGTACCATAATCTTCCACATCAAAGAAAATGATGTCCACCCCGACATTGGGCCGGTCTTGTTGCAGCTGACGTGCCAATTCGAGGAGTACCCCTACTCCACTGGCACCATCATCGGCACCATCAATAGGCTTGGTCCGATTAGCTTCCAGGGCATCATGGTCGGCCATAGGACGGGAATCCCAATGTGAAGCCAGCAAAACCCTTTCTGTTTTGTCCGGGTCAAAACTGCCGATAATATTCTGTGATTTCAGCTGTTTTCCATCATAGGCGGTAGCGGTGAAATGCTGCACATACACCGTATCGCAATAGGCTTGTAATTTTGCCACAAGCCATGCCGCGCACTGCTCATGGGCCTCACTATTCGGGGTGCGTGGACCAAAATCGGTCTGGGCCTTCACAAAGGCAAAAGCGCTATCGCTATCGAAAGCGGGAGCGCTAATTTCCGGTTTGGGTTGATTTTGCTGATGCTTGTCTTGCTTATGTCCGCAGGAGAATAGCAAGAGGGACAATGAGATTATGATTGTTATTTTCCTCATTAGAATCATATTAGAAATGAAGGCTTAGTATGTGTATTTATGTCACTACCCCGGCCTTCGGCCACCCCTTCTAATAGAAGGGGAATTTTAATTTGGATTTTGAATTAATTCATTGGCACATTTATTAATTTGCTAATTTGCTAATTAACTAATTTGCTAATTAACATTACTACATTACCGCCAGCTTGCCTTTATACAGGAAAGACTGTCCGCCGCTGACAATCCACAGGGTATATACGTAGGTACCATCTATAACGCGACCATTGACCGTACCATCCCACAATACCAGACGACCATTCATTTCTTCAGGAAGGTTAGCATAGGGAGTTGGAGGGAAGAATTTACCTTCTGCATCCTTACGTCCTTCGTAATAGCACACTTGTTCACCGTTGCGGGAATATACCATAAACTTCACTTCGGTGATAAATCTCAGTACAAATTGGTCAAGATAGAAATAGTCGTTCTGTACAGGGCCTTCGTTTTTACTTCTAGTCGGAGTGATACAGTTCGGCAGGAAAATATTGGGCACACAGGGATCAATCTTGAAAGAAGTTGATGCCTCACATTCTGTTGAACCATCCACGATATGTACAGAATACGTACCATCGCTGATAGCCAACATTTCCTGTGTATTACTCATAACTGAATCCATAAATGTCCATTCATATTGCACAGCGTCCTCCTGTACATTGCTTGCATTGGCCACCAGTGTAGTCTGCGCACTGTCGCAGAAATCGCCAACCTGGGAGATGGTCACCGCAGGAGTCAACACATCGAAATTGACTCTCACAATACTGTCGCAGCCATTCCATGCTCTAATGTGGAACTGATCCAAGGCATTTGAATAATTCACTTGACGAACACCCACCGCATTCAAATCCCATCTGGTGGTCACATTATCATAGCCAAAAAGTTCCGGCTTATAGAAATAAGGCAGTTTACCCTCACAAGTAGTCACTTCATCTTCAGCATATTGTGGTTCAGTATATTCCGCATAGAAGGTTATGGTCGTATCTATCGTCGTAGATTTACAAACTCGCTCATAGTCTTCAATGTATAATGACACCGTATAAGTTCCTGGTTGTGCATAAATATGTTCCGGTTCAAAGCCATGAACCACAGGAGTGCCATCACCAAAATCCCAAGTACACTGTTCCGGATTCAATTCCAAATTCTGCCATGTAGTATCCACACCGCCGTTTCCATCCGGAGTGATTACACCGATCTGACTGGTATTGTGCAACACGATTCCCAGGTCACAATTTTTCCCATCAGTGAGAGCTTTCGGTTCCAACGTAAAAGACGGTTTCAAGTCATAGTAATTAACAGTTGCCTCGTATGTAAACGGAATACCAGTATAGGAAACAACCGTACATTTGTAATATGGTTTAGCAGGATTCGGCTGCATAATCGGGTTATATTTCGTACTTCCTTGAAAAACGCCTGCAGCACTAGGATCATCCGGGTCTATCCACTGAGTGGCATGTGCTGAATCTGTTCCCGTAAACCACTGATATGAAGTGGGATCACTTTCATCGAATCCCCATGGTACACTCAGCAACAGGGAGTCACCACCACAATATTTCACCTGAAGTTTCGCGGGAATCATCTTAGCTGTAAAATAGCAATATGCCCAATGGAAACGGGAGGTACAAGAGTTAACTCTTACACGGAAATCCACGGCCTGATGAGCTCTGGCCTGCTGCGACAAGTCGTAGGCCACAATGGTGTAGGGATAAGTCACCACTGGACGGCCAGAGTTTTGGATAGGACAGCTACTGTGAACAGGAATATACTCAGGTGCTGAGTTTACAGGAGTATTTTCCGGGTCTTCCGGACTATGGCTGGAACCTGACGGGGTTCTATACCAGAATCTGGAATACGGGTGAGTGGCATCATAATTTCCCAACGGCAAGTAACTGGTATTGCTGGAGTAATTGGTGCTGTGATTCAACACTGTAAATTCCACTGCCGGATTTGATGTATAAGTATGCTGACCGTCTTCGGTAACGAAAGCGAAATTCAACAACAACACAGGATTAATGGTATCAGGCACAAAAGAATAAATGATCTGCTGGGCATAACAACCCGACGGGTCTTGTCCATTGGGACCCACCTTACCCATTTGTATCACCGTATCCACATAGGTACCAGGATAACGGTCAGAATTCCATGCTTCCGCCAGAATCGGCTTGTTGTACTGATTACTACCCATCTGACCTCTGAAACAATAGTCGTTAGTGGGAGAATAGGTAGAGTCTGCCGTACCTATGATAAAACGATGGGTAAAATTCGAACCCATATCAGCACCCATGTGATTAGTCCAGTTAAAGGTACTTCCCGAACCAGAACCCTCATAACTGGGTTTTACCCATGAATTGTCCCAGCCTCCTGCAGGAGGTGTTGTGGGCAAAAACATAAAACTTCGGGGAGAACCTTGAAGAACTCCATTGACAACTTGCTGACCACTTACCATGCCACAAGCCAGCAAACTAAACATCAAACAAAAAATTTTTTTCATAGTTATTTGATTTTATATTTATTTTTTCATTCAAAACTTCCTTACTTTATTCATAGACGGCAAAATCGTTTTTTTGTTGCATTTTATTTATATTTTTTTCTTTCTTAAAAAAAGAAACAATAGGAACTCTCTCTAGATCAATCGTATAGAATGCACTGTCAATTTGCTTAAAGAGTCCTGTCCGGTTGCCAAACAGAATATAATAATCGCCTTCCAGTTCCTCCAAGGAATGTACTTCCGCATGATAAACCCTCAAAGTCGGATTATCCTCCGCCAATGAGCTGCAGAATGCCTCATTTCCATTGGTATAGACATCAGCAGTATCCATTCTGATTACATAAAGCAGCGAATCGTACTGGTTATATATGCCCATAGAATCGAGTTGTGCACGAAGCTGGTCCTGTCGCTGTTTCTTATGTGCCAACAAGCTATCTTGCTGTGCCGTATAATACTGGGTAAACCACTGTTCTGCCACTTTTGATGACTGGTAATTTACATCCAGGCTATATCGGTCAGCGGCATTATGGATTCCACCCGATACCTCATTGAAATAGCACAGCGTCAAAGGACGGTTGAAAATGATATGTCGTAAGGGTAAACAAGTCAGGAAGAAAGCCATAGCCACAATCACTGCATTGGTGTAACGATCGTCCACTTTCCACAACACAGCCTCATAGCCCAAAGTGGAGATCATAATAATCAAAGGCAAGAGCATGAACATCACCGAGCAAATAATATCAGAGCCTACATATTTGGAAGAAAAGGCAAAGAACATATACAAAGTGGTGACAATCAATGCGAAGGTGGCAAACAAAGAAATCCCCTTTAAAATGGTTCTGAAGAATATGATATAAAAAAACAGTCCGAAAATCACCACAAAAGGCGTAGTGATAAAGATATACTTGAACACATAACTGACAGGATTTTCCTCGATGCTGATCATGCGTCCATCAAAAAACTGAGGCAACTGCTGGGATGTGGCCACAAACATCTGGATGAAATTGTCACTATTGTTCAAATCACGGATACGAAAGCCCGGCGAAAGAATGACATTGGCCAGAATCACCAGCAAATACACTCCTCCCACTATCATCACCAAAGTAAGCAGCGATACCCAATACTGTCCCGTAAAGAATTTCTTTATGGGATTTTTCACCACAAAATAGATTAGCGAGAAAAAGAAGAAGAAAAAGCACAAGGAAAAACCACTCAGAGATGTAGTGGTAGCCAACACAATGCCTAAAAAGATAGCCAACACCCGTATCCACCTGATTAAGGGGAATTCGTAACAGAACTGCCAAATCTGCATCAGCGTGAAGAAAAACGCCAAGGCGAATAGGGTGTCGTTGAAGTTGCCGAAAGTATAACCCAGCCATCGTGGTGTGCAAAACATCAGTACCGCACAGAAAAAGGCACTGCGCCAACTGATATTCTTTGCAAAAAACAAACTGATTATGAGGATCAACATCCAACCCAAAAGGGCCGACAGACGATGTTTAAAGCGGAAAATATTCTTAAAGCCTAACGCATGGGTTACCGACACCAGCAATATATCCATGGTCTGTCCTTTGGTGACATACTGCGGCATCGTCTTAAAGGTTTCATCCCCTGTCTGATAATACTTATATACAGCTTCAGAATACTCGTTTTGCTGCCACTCGCGTGTGGAAATGCCCACATTGCGACTGAAATACGGCATCAGGAAAAGCAATGCCAAAATAAAGATAAAAAAAGCATACTTGAACCCATCGTCTTTGGTCTTGATGGTGAACGAGAAGAAACTGTGTTTTATGTCATAACGGACCTTTGGGCGACGAATATTGACAAAACGGAACTCCATCGGTTCCTCCTCAAAAATAGGATAAGGATAAAACCAATGGAAGATTCCCTTCGCAATAAGGACAAGCTTCCGCCACCATATTTTCAGCATCCTATTCATCCTGCTTCTTTACAAACATTTCTTCTTTCACATCATCATAGTCCAACAACACCTTGGTTCCTTCGGGGAACGACTGCATCAGGATTTCCTCCGCCAGCACGTCCTCCACATTCTTTTGGATGGCACGTTTCAGCGGACGGGCACCATAATTGGCATCCCAGCCTTGATTGGCCAGAATGTCCTTGGCTTTTTCGGTCACTTCCACCTCCAAACCCATGGCTTGCACACGCTTCAGTACCTTAAGTAACTCAATATCAATAATTTTGATAATATCAGGTTTTTCCAAACTGTTGAAATAGATGATATCATCAATACGATTCAAAAATTCAGGGGCAAAAGTGCGCTTCAGGGCATTTTCCAAAATACCCTGCGCCACCTTATCCTTGGCCGCATCGGTGGCAGAGGTGTTGAAACCCACACCCGTGCCAAAATCCTTCAGTTCTCGAGAACCGATATTGGAGGTCATGATGATGATGGTGTTTCTGAAATCCACCTTACGTCCGATACCATCGGTTAATTGACCATCGTCAAACACCTGTAACAGAACATTATAGATGTCGTGGTGAGCTTTTTCAATCTCATCGAGGAGCACGATAGAATAAGGCTTGCGGCGGATTTTCTCGGTCAACTGACCGCCCTCTTCATAACCCACATATCCCGGAGGCGCACCTATCAAACGGGAAACCGTATGTTTCTCCATGTACTCGCTCATGTCGATACGGACAATAGACTCCTGAGAATCAAAGAGATACTCTGCCAACACCTTAGCCAGATAGGTTTTACCCACACCAGTAGGACCCAAGAAAATGAAGGTTCCAATCGGTTTGTTGGGGTCTTTCAGTCCAGCGCGATTACGACGTATAGCCTTGGCAATTTTGACAATAGCGTTATCCTGACCGATGACCTTGCCTTGCAACTCATCTGCCATCTTCATCAGTCGCTCGCCCTCATTCTTGGCAATACGCTGCACAGGCACTCCTGTCATCATGGCAATCACTTCTGCCACATGCTCTTCCGTCACCGTCGGGCGTTCCAAATCCTCTTTTTCCTCCCACTCGCGTTTCATATCCGCCAGACGGGAATCCAACTCCTTGATTTTGTCACGATAACCTGCGGCAGCATTGTATTGCTGCTCTTTGATGGCGTCGTTTTTCAGTTGGTTATACTGCTCTATTTCCTTTTCCAGCTGAATCAGTTCCTCTGGAATTTTGATATTCTGCAAATGCACACGCGAGCCAGCCTCATCCAAGGCATCGATGGCCTTGTCGGGCAGACAGCGGTCTGTAATATAACGGTTGGTGAGGCTGACACAGGCCTGCAATGCCTCATCGGAGAAACGCACCAAATGGTGGTCTTCGTATTTATCCTTGATATTATTCAGAATGACGACAGTCTCTTCCGGAGTGGTCGGCTCCAGCATGATTTTCTGGAAACGGCGTTCCAATGCCCCGTCTTTCTCGATATACTGGCGATACTCGTCAAGGGTGGTAGCACCGATGCACTGCAGTTCTCCACGGGCCAAAGCAGGCTTGAACATATTAGAGGCATCGAGGCTGCCGGGAGAGCCACCAGCGCCCACCATGGTATGCAACTCATCGATAAAAAGGATGACATTCGGATTTTTCTCCAACTCGGTGAGGATAGTTTTGATACGCTCCTCAAACTGGCCGCGGTACTTGGTACCGGCCACCAAAGATGCCATATCCAAGCTGACCACACGCTTACCATGCAGGGTGCGCGACACCTTGCCTTGCACTATCCTCAGGGCCAATCCCTCAGCGATGGCTGATTTACCAACACCTGGCTCGCCAATGAGCACAGGGTTGTTTTTCTTACGACGGCTAAGAATCTGGGCAATACGCTCCAATTCCTTTTCACGTCCCACAATGGTGTCCAACTTTCCTTCTGCAGCATAACGCGTCAGGTCCTTGCCGAAGCTATCCAACATGGGAGTAGCCGAAGCTTTGGCGCCCTTTGTTGAGCGCGTACTGCCGCGGCGGTCATCGTCATCATCATAATCATCGGTACCTGCCGACATGGGCGTATCTTCTGTATGCCGTGATTCGTGGCGCATTTCCGATGCCAAAGAGTCATAGGACATTCCTGCCCGTTTCAGCAACATCTTCACCACACTGTTCACCTCGTTGCCATTATCGCGCAAGATTGCCAACACAAAATGTTGGGCTTCCACGATTTCACTTCTAAATTCACGAGCCAACAGGAATGCGCGTCTTAAAGTGTTTTCTGCCTGCACATTCAATTTCATATTTTCCGCAGCCATTTCGGTCTTGTTCTCATCTTTTTCTATCAGTTCCTCCAGTTTAGCGCGGATATTGACTTTATTGATTTTGAACACATCGAATAATTGCTGCAGTTCCGTATATTGGTCATATTTCAACAATGCCACCACTATGTGCTCGATACCCACCGATTGCGACTTATTGGTCAACGCAATATTCTTAGCCTCTTCAATAGCGGTTTTCAGTTCTTCAGAATACTTTACCTCCATGATAATAATTTTTTGCAAAGATACGAATTTTTTTAATGTGCTAATTAGACAATGTGCTAATGTGCTAATTAAATTTACTATTTTTGCAAGCGAAAAAAGAACGATGACCACTCTATTATCTACGGCGTATTTGCCACCTATTGAATACATGCTAAAATGCCTGCAAGAGCCGGTAACACTGGAGGTTTGCGAGCATTATATCAAGCAATCGTACCGCAACCGGGCCCTGATTGCCACGGCCAATGGCGTGCAAGTGCTTTCCATTCCTGTGGTACATGTTTCTTCCAAAATGCCCATTTTGGATGTCTGCATCGATTATGCCATGCCCTGGCAGCGATTGCATTGGAAAAGCATAGACACCGCCTATAGTGGAAGTCCGTATTTTCTTTATTTTCAAGATTATATCAGACCTTTTTACGAAAAAAAATACGAATTTCTCTTTGATTTCAACTTGGAGCTGATGCAGGTTATTATGAAACTTTTCGGGCACGATTTCCAAGCTCAGCGCACCAATGAGTTTATTGCCGATTACACGCAAAGGGATGATATTAACGACCTGCGTAATGCGATACACCCCAAACGTTGTCACAAAACGGATTACCCGTTTCAACACCAAACCTACACCCAGATTTTCGAAGACCGCCTTGGTTTTGTGCCCAACCTCTCCATCGTTGACTTCCTTTTCAATGAAGGAAACAGATTAATGTGCTAATGAGACAATGTGCTAATGTGCCAATTATAATTAGCAAATGTACAAATTAGTTAATTAGCAAATTGATTAATTATACTATTGCCTGTTAATTAAAAATGTGGAGATGTGATTGATCGCATCTCCACAAATATCTGTATTTTTCGAAAATAAGTATAGACGGGGCATGCCCCGTCTATATAAGATGATTATTTCTTCACAATCTTCTGGGTGGTTACGCCCTTGTCGCTGTGAATGCGAACGAAATAGATGCCGGCAGCGTACTGGCTCAATGACATGGTCATGGTCTCATTAGTAGGCACCACAGTGTTCAGCAGCTGGCCGTTCATGGAGAACAGTTCAACCGTCTTAGCGTTCAGTCCTGACAAATCCAAAGTCACATTACCATCAGTCGGGTTGGGATAGATGCTCACAGACTGCTGTTGTGCATCACGAATGTCCAAAAGTATAAGCTGAAAACTTTCAGATGCAACCTCACTATCTATCATTCCTTCCTTTACCGCATAAGCCCTCACCGTTGGATTATCGGGCCAATACAAATCAAAAGCGTCAGTATATAATGCATTTTCAACATCGAAAAACTGAGTTCCTTCAACAGAATAATAAATTGTAGCACCTTCTGTGGCACAAGTGATACTAATGTGAACAATATTTTCAAATACATTTTCAGGATATCCTTCAGGGTGTGTTGAAGGATCTGCAGTAATTACCGGTGTAGCCACCTGCTCCATCGTCTGGGTAGCGAAGTCATTGTCGTCACGTGGATAGAGCTGTACCTGACCATTGTAATTAGCCAAGAAACCAGTGATAGAACCTGTTTCGCCAGCTTCAGGATCATCGGTGATTGAGCTGAAACGGTTGTAATATTGCAGGGTGTCAGTTCCATTGACAAACTTCTTGTTACCGATAAAGGTCACGTTCTCGATGGTCACCAAACGACTTTCGAGCGTGCTGTACTGTGACACCAAAGTCGGGATGGTAGCCACCATAGGTGTAATGGTCACAGGAGTGCCTGTAGCTTCAGCGGTATTGCGAGCAGGTACCATTTCAACCATACCATTGTACAGTGTATATGAACCGAAAACACCACCACTAATCACATCACCTTCGTTATATGTGGTAGTGATAACAGGAGTACTGTTGTCATAAATCAACAATGCTGCGGAGGCATCTTCAACAAACATATATCTGCCGCTGCGGAAGACGTAGGTTACATCACCAGCAATCTTGTAAACCGTGTTGTTGGTGGCAGTGCTGGCAGCCTTGAAAGCGGCGATATTGGCCACTTCGGGCGGGAAGTTGTAAGTAGCGGTAACTACCATACTGGCATCCATACCAGTCTTCCAAGCTTTTGCCTTCAAAGTAGTGTTCGCGCTGATGGTTACAGGAGCTGTATATACCGTTGAAGTTTCGGTAGGTTCGGTTCCATCGGTAGTATAACGGATCACTGCATCAGCAGTTGCACAAGTAATGATAGCGTCAAAGGCTTCATAATAAGTACCACTATTCGGAGCAATGACCGGAGTCTCCACTACATTCACTACCACACCGGGAACACCAAACACCACGACACTGTCGATAGTCAGTCTGCTGGTGGAAGACGGAGCTGCATCAGGAAGTATAACAGCAAATCTCAAACGTACAAAATTATATTCGCCCGTCTCACTCACATTGTAACGATAATTATGTCTGTTGGTGGTCAATGTATATACAGAATCGCCCACGTAGGTATTACCACCATCTATTGAATAAGACACACACAATTTCAAGTTATTGGTTTGTTTTGCATCAAAAGTAACGTATGTCACATTACGGATGTCGAAGTTGGTGAAGGTATAACCCAGGTTGCTGGCGGAACTGGCGTACCAACGCATCTGCATAGACTGTGCCCCGCAAATATGATCAGTAGTGGAGGGTGTGCCATAATATGTTCCCCATTGCTGACCTTCGGCGCCACTATAAACAATATTCGGGCTATTATAGGTTTGCGTAGCGGTAAAGCCTTCTTCTGCCTCAAAACCAGTTGAGTACATGATGGTGTCGTTGCTTGGCACCACAGGAGCCACCACGGTATAAGTAGCGCTTGTGATATCGCTGGCACCCCAACCTTCAAGGAAAGCGTAGGCCTTGACAACGTATGTACCTGGAACATTCAAGATAATGGGCTGGTTATAAGTTGGGGATGACACATCCGGATCGGTACCATCAAGGGTATAGCCAATGCCGGCACCCTGAACATCATCGGACATTACCACTGTGATAACCGTGTCGGTGGTGCCGCTGGCAGGTGTAATCACCGGTGCTGGCAGTTGAGCGGTAGCCACCAAGTCAATCTGCGCGCTCAACGTGCCGCTGCTAACCGTTACCGTACCGAAAGCAGGACCAAATCCAGCGTATGTAATGGTGAATGAAGTATTACCCACATTGGCGGGGAAAGTGGTTGCTGACAACTGGAAATCACTGTTGTTGCAGCTGATAGTGATGGGATCAGTCAAAGAAGCGCTGTATATATTCACAGTGCTTGTCAGGCTATTGGGACCAAAAGCAAGGCTTGTGGGATCAACCGTCAGCGTGGGACCACTAACAATAGTATAAGCGGCCTCGGCCACTGGGCTGTCCTCCCATGACACATTGTTCATGAAAGCCTTGGCTTTGACTGTGCAGGAAGAATACACGGTAAACGGACCCTCATACAAGGTAGAGGTAGCACTTGGCACTTCACCAGCGATGGTATAACGAATCTGAGCACCAGGAGTAGCGCAGGTCATGGTAACCACCACACTGTCAGCGAAAGTGCCAGCATCCGGACTGATTACCGGAGTAGCAGCAACTGGAGCGGTCACGGTGAAGGTAACAGTCTGGCTAACCGCAGGAGTCAACGGCTGCATGGTCATATCCACCAAAGAAGCGGTAACCGTGTGAGTACCAGCAGGAAGCGGTGAGAAAGTCTGTGCCAGGAAAGCAGCCAACAACTGATCGTTCAGATACATCGGTGACTGCATACCGACTGCGGTAAGCATCTCACTTTCAAGTTTCAGCAAGCCGTCTGTTCCAAGGGTAAAGTTCTGAATGTCAAATGAGACCTGCAGCGTGTCAAGAGTGGAGAACTGCTCGCCATTGAGTGTAACGGTCATAGAGGGCTGTGCCGGTTGGGGAGCAGCAGACAAATCAGCATTAAAACGGGGATAAATCTGGATAGTGCTATTGTATTTTGCGGCGAAACCAGTCACATTGGTCACAGTACCCGCAGCCAAAGTGGTATCCAAAGGGAAACGTTTATACACAACCATTGAGCTACTGCCTTGTTCGATAGTGGTTTGATTCGATCCCGTGAATCCGTTGGGGAAGGTCACATTTTCAAGGGTAATCAATTGAGCATCGTAAGTATTATAGTTGGCCAAAAGGTCGGCCATAGTCACCACAATAGGCTGCACTGTACCCGTATTTTGAGTGGATGCGGCAGGATTGGCAACAGGAATTAATTCCGGCTGACCATTATACAGTGTATAAGTACCTAACAAACCACCAGGAATAACATCACCTTCATTATAGGTACTGGTAATAACCGGGTTATTGGTATTTTGATCATAAATCATCAAACCTGCGGAAGCATCCTTCACGTAGGTATAGGCACCGCCATGGAACACAAAGGTTACATCTCCCATGATATGATAGGGAACTGCATTAGTGGAAGAGTTAGCGGCCTTGAAAGCGGCGATATCAGCGACTTCCGTTGGGAAGGTGTAAGTTGCCTGGTTTACAAAACTGGTATCAGTACCCAAGAAAGCTACAGCTTTGACAGTTGTGGTAGTAGAAATGCTCAGCGGAGTGCTATAAACCAAGCCATTAGTAGTAGGATTGTCACCATTGATGGTGTAAAGGATGGTGGCACCGGTAGTAGCACAGGTTATGCCAACCTGCTGAGGCTCATAATAGGTACCTTCGTTGGGTGTGAAGGCTGGTGTGGCCACGGTAGCAGCCTCAACTTCCTCGTATCGGTAGATTGTCACCGCATTCACCACCGAACTGCCGGAACCATAACATGAGAAAAGTGTACTTCCACTATTATAACGCATGTAAACCTGTGTAATATCAGAATTTTGAGCGACGATGGTGATACTGTCGTTATTAAAAACTGTAATCATCCAGTCAGCAGAACCATTGGTAGGCAAGGTTGCGGCAGTACGCAAATAATTGCCACCGCCGGGAGCATTCAAATAACCACCGGTAGCATCCGGATCAAACAGCACAAAAGCGCCATTGACAGTACTTTGCTGCAATACAAACACCTGAACACTGGTGGTAAAAGTGGCTTGATTACCAACTTTTGTAATGTTCACGGCAGCACGGTTGTTGTTGTTTTGCGTGGTTCCAATAGCCTTGTCATAATTGGCAGCGGCAATGATGATGGAGTCACCAACGGACAAGGTTGTGGTGTGGGTCACCTTCACCCAGGCTTTCTCGGCAAAAACATTTCCGACGGTCAACAGCATGGTCAGCATGACCGCCATCATGATTTTCAGAACGTAGAATTTTTTCATAGTAAAATTTTTTAATGAATAATTATTTATTGTATTTTATTGATTTTCAATACATTAAACCAAACAGCACAATTTCTTTCAAGTTTGCAAATGTACAAATAATTAGACATGCGTAAGCCCAAGATGTGTTAAAAGTTATGAATAGTTATCAACATTCAATGTGCTAATTAGCAAATGTGCTAATGTGCCAATTATTTTTAAAATGCTATACAAAAACATTTTGCTGTAATTTGCCAATTAACCAATTTACTAATTTGCTAATTGAAAAAAGATTTGTATCTTTGCAGATTAATTATGAATAAATCAATAATATTTTATATGGCGAAGAAAATTAAGGTAAAAGCAGAAGTAAAAGAATTCGAAGGAAAGATTGAAGAACTTATTATTCAAGCACTTATAGAGAAGCAAGGTGTTGACATCGTCAGCATCGACCTCAAGAAAATCAATCACGTGTTTTTTGACTATTTCATCATTTGTAGCGGAAACTCCAAACCGCATGTGGAGACCTTGTGCGATTTTGTGCAAGAGACCACCAAGCGTTACGCTAACACCCTCCCTAAACACGTGGAAGGTACAACCAACGGCGAATGGATCCTGCTGGACTATTTCAATGTGGTAGTCCACATCTTCCAACCCGAAGCCCGGGAATTCTATAATCTTGAGAGTCTATACAACGACGCGGAAATCCAGAGAATTAATAATTAATAATTAATAGTTATGGTAGTTTACCATCACTCATCTCGATAGCAAATTTATTCATTATTCATTATCAACTATCAATTATTAATTATCTCAATGGCAACAAAAAAGACCACACCTAAAAATAACGGCTCGGCATTCTTCGGTGGACAGAAAAGCAGCAACGACAATAAAAAACCGAAGTTCACACTGAGTTATATCTATCTGATTGTGGCTGCAGGACTTATCGCTTACTGGTTGTTCACTTTTGAAACTCCTGCCACCGAAATAGACAATAGCCGCTTCAATAAAATGGTGATAGCCAAAGATATTGAAAAGCTGGAGTATGTCAAGAAGAACGACAGGGTTAACATCTACCTGAAAGAAGATGCTATCAAGGCGAAAACCGAGTACGAGAACCTACGCAATCAAAACAACCTCACAGGACCACAGTTTTTTATTGTGACAACTGATTATCAGGTGTTTAACGAAAACCTAAAGGCCACACAAGAGAGAGCCATCAACAATGCTTTGGCCAGTGACAGCAGCTTGACACGCAGCGAAGTGGAGCAGGAATACGAGATTTCCACTACTGAAGACAACAGTAAAAGCTGGGGTTTTGAACTCTTTTTCTGGATACTGCCTACCATGCTGATTTTAGTGCTGTTATTCTACTCCATGCGTTCCATGCGAGGCGGAGGCGGTCCTGGCGGAGGCGGAATGGGTATCTTCAACATCGGCAAATCCAGGGCACAGCTGTTCGATGAGACCTCACAACTGAATGTCTCCTTTAAGGATGTAGCCGGTCTGGAAGGTGCCAAATATGAGATTGAAGAGATTGTGGATTTTCTGAAAAATCCGAAAAAATATACCGTTTTGGGCGGCAAGATTCCAAAAGGAGCCCTGTTGGTAGGCCCTCCGGGAACTGGTAAAACCCTGTTGGCCAAGGCTGTTGCCGGCGAGGCCAAGGTTCCCTTCTTCTCGCTGTCAGGCTCTGACTTTGTGGAAATGTTTGTGGGCGTGGGTGCCTCACGTGTGCGCGACCTGTTCAAGACCGCCAAGGAGAAAGCTCCCTGCATCATCTTCATCGACGAGATTGACGCCATCGGCCGTGCCCGTGGCAAAAACATCATGAGCGGTGCCAATGATGAACGCGAAAGCACCCTTAACCAGCTGCTGACCGAAATGGACGGTTTTTCCAGCAACACGGGTGTTATCATCTTAGCTGCCACCAACCGCGCCGATGTGCTCGACCGGGCTCTTTTGCGTGCTGGCCGCTTCGACCGCCAGATTCATATAGAACTGCCGAACCTCAACGAGCGTAAGGGCATCTTTGAGGTACACGTGCGCAAGCTGAAACTCAACTCTGATGTGGACCTTGACTTCTTCGCTAAGCAAACCCCAGGATTCTCGGGTGCCGACATTGCCAACGTATGCAACGAAGCAGCTCTGATAGCTGCCCGTAACAGCAAGAAGAGCGTAGGTAAGGAAGAGTTCCTCGCCGCCATCGACCGAATTGTCGGTGGCTTAGAGAAACGAGGAAGTATCATCTCTCCGCAAGAAAAGAAGGTTATTGCTAACCACGAAGCAGGTCACGCTACCGTCAGCTGGCTGCTCGAACACGCCTCTCCCTTGGTCAAGGTAACCATCGTGCCACGTGGCAAGTCGCTCGGTGCTGCCTGGTACCTGCCCGAAGAACGCCAAATCACGACCTTCAGCCAGATGTTCGACGAGATGACCGCCACTTTGGGAGGCCGTGCCGCAGAAGAGATAGTTTTTGGCGAAGTGTCAACCGGAGCTCTTAACGACCTTGAACGGGTGTCCAAACAAGCCTACGCTATGGTGGTATATTATGGACTGAACGAGAAACTCGGCAATATCAGCTATTACGATTCCACAGGACAATCTGAATACAACTTCACCAAACCCTATAGCGAGAAAACCGCACAGGAAATTGATGAAGAAATCCATAAACTCATCGAGCGTTCGTACAACAAAGCTAAGGAAATTCTGCTCGCAAACAAGGAGAAACACGCCCAGCTGGCTCAGCAACTGTTAGATCGTGAAGTCATCTTTGCAGAAGACTTAGAAAAAATCTTCGGCAAACGTCCCTTTGGACAGCAAAATGACAGTATTGAGACCAGCCAAGACAATACTCCCAACGATAAAAAGGAAGATGTAAACAGCCAAGTGAATAACAACGGAGAAAAAGATGCAAGCGACGAGGAAGCTCCGGCACAGCAAACCGTCTAAAACGCAAAAGCAATGGAAACATTAAGCACAGAGAGCAATCTCACCACCTCGAAAGAGTCGATTCGCAAAGATATACGACACGCATTGTCCACTAAGGGTGTGAACCGCTACCCAGACCCGGACTTGTCCGACGATTTCATCAAACCCAGCGAAGACCTCGTACGGGACTTTATCGTCAGATTCCGTGCCTTAGGCGGCAAATACGTGCCCTGCACCAAAGACCAGTTTGCCATTCGTTTGGTGAAGTTGCTGCAAGGACAAAACTATCCAGTACTGCTGAACACCAAGCCACAGTTGTCAGCCTTGCTGCAAAGCAACAACATTAGTTTTGTCAATGCCATTGATGTCAACACACCGGCAGACGCTGCCATCGTCTATAGCGACGCACTGATTACTACCACCTGCAGTTTCATATTCTCTCCGCACAATTCTCTTTACCCTTCTATCAAGGGCTTGGCTTCCGACATCATCATTATCGCCTTTGCCAAAGACATTGTCCCTGATTTCAAAACCGCATTGGAGATACAGCAAGAGCGCAATGCGGGCAACTTGTACGACATGAACGAAATCATCAGCCCTACCCCACTCACCATCCGCGACAACCAAGAAATCCGCACCCCGCTCACTCCGAGGTTCATTCTGATGCTCGTGATGTAAGCAGGTTTCAGGGGACAGGTTACAGGGGACAGTAAAATTTTAGAATTCAAAATTCAGAATTCATAATTCAAATTATAACTTTCAACTTTCAGTTTTCAGTTTTCAACTCCATTCATTGACACATAAAAACTCCCCTCGAATGCATAGCATGAGACTCCCCTTTGGACGAACTCCACTCCCCTCGAGCGAAGCGAGATTCCCCTATTACAATTTGCTAATTTACTAATTTGCTAATTTGCTAATTTGCTAATTAAAAAAAAACATGTCTTCCAACCCCTTAACTTCTCCGTGGCAGACGCCATACCAGACCCCGCCTTTCGATGAGATCAAGAATGAGCATTATGAGCCGGCTTTTCACCATGCCCTAAAAATAGCCCGTGGCGAAATCCAAGCCATAGCCGACAACCAAGAGGAACCGACTTTTGACAACACGTTAGCCGCCTTGGACCGCTCAGGAGAATTGTTAGACAGCATTTCCAATATTTTCTTCAACTTATTGGTCTGCAACACCTCCAAGGAATTGCAGGACATAGCCCAGAAAATCCAACCGGAACTGACCGCATTCAGCAATGAAATCAGCTTGAATGAGAAACTGTTTCAACGGGTAAAACAAGTATATGAGCATCGCGATTCCCTCAATGAGGAAGAAAAAATGGTTACAGAGAAAAGCTATCGAAGCTTTATCCGCCATGGGGCCCAACTGGAAGATGCACAAAAAGAGGAATACAAGCGACTGACCATGCGCCTGTCACAACTCACCCTGCAATTCAGCGACAATGTGCTGGCCTCCACCCATGCCTTCTCCAAAACCATTACCGACGAAAGCCTATTGTCTGGACTGCCAGCAAGCGAACTCGACATTGCCGCGGCCAAAGCCAAGGCCAAAGGGCAGGAAGGCTGGCTGTTCGACCTGACCATGCCCAGCTACCAGGCCATCATGAAATTCGCCGACAATCGGGAATTGCGTAAGGAATTCTTCCTCAAGTACGCTTCCAGAAGCTATAAGGATGCACATGACAATACGGCCTTAGTGTACGAGATTGCCTCATTGCGTAAGCAAATCGCCAAGTTGTTGGGATTCAGCGATTATGCCTCTTACGTGCTGACCGAACGCATGGCCAAGGACAAAGCACATGTGTATGAACTATTGGAAACTTTAGAAAAGCCGTCACGGAAAGCCGCGGAAAAGGAAATGCAAGAGATGGTTGATTTCGCCCGTCAGAACGGATTCCAAGTGGATTTCGAACGCTGGGACATGTCATATTACGCTGAAAAACAAAGAAATAGCCTATTTGATTTCGACGAAGAAGAACTTAAGGTCTATTTTCCCTTGGACAAAGTGATTGACGGAGTGTTCGGCTTAGCCCGCCAATTGTACGACTTAGAATTTTCAGAAACAGCAGAAATACCTGTCTATCAAAAAGATGTAAAAACCTATTACGTCCATCGGAAAGACCAGATTATTGCTGTTTTATACTTGGACTTTTTCCCACGGGAGAGCAAGAAAGGCGGTGCCTGGATGACTTCTTTCCGCGACCAGCACAAAACCGCCGATGGCAAGAATATCATCCCGTTAATATCCTTGGTGATGAACTTCACCCCAGCCACCGACAACAAGCCTTCATTGCTGACCTTCAAAGAGCTGACGACCTTTATGCACGAATTCGGCCATGCCCTGCACGGGATGTTGTCCGAGGTGACCTATAGCAGTATTTCCGGCACCAGTGTACCCCGCGATTTTGTGGAACTGCCTTCCCAAATCAATGAGAACTGGGCTTCCGACATCCGTTTTCTGCAGTCTTTCGCAAGACATTATCAAAGTGGGGAAGTCATTCCCGACAGCTTGGTACAGAAAGTCAAGGACATGGAGAATTTCCAAGCTGGTTATCTCTCCTGTCGCCAGTTAGCCTTCGGTTTTTTAGACATGATGTGGCATGACGAGAAAGAGGTTAATCCCGATTTGGAGGCTCTGGAGCACGAAGCCATGCAAGTGGTCGATTTCTTCCCAAGACCAAAGGGATGCTGCACCAGCACTTCCTTTACGCATATTTTCTCAGGGGGATATGCCGCTGGCTACTACGGCTACAAATGGGCAGAGGTATTGGATGCCGACGCCTTCTCTTTGTTCCAAGAGACCGGCATTTTCAATCATGAGACGGCCAGCAAATTCCACGATTGTATTTTATGCCGTGGTGGCAGTCGCGAAGCCATGCGGATGTTTGTGGATTTCCGCGGGCGCGAGCCTAAGGTAGAGGCGTTGTTGAAACGGAGCGGGTTAATGTAGAATGCACAATGTACAATGCACAATGCACAATGCACAATGCATAATGTACAATGCACAATGCACAATGTACAATGTAGAATGAACGATGAAGAATGTTATGGGCTCGTATGGTAATTGCTATTCCTCGTAGGGGATGAATATCAATAGACGATGAATGCCAGCAGCATCCAATAAATAAAGCAGAACGGCATCGCCAGGAAAAAGGAGTCGAAGCGGTCGAGCATGCCGCCATGGCCAGGCATAATGTTACCGGAGTCCTTCACCCCGTAGGAGCGCTTGAACATAGACTCTATCAGGTCGCCGAAGGTGCCCGCCACAATAACAATAAGGGCAAAGCCTATCCAAATCAGCACATTACACAAAGTGGAGGATGGATTTACAAGACCCTTATTGAAATAGGGGGCAAAAGACAGTCCCACAGCCACGCCACAGGTAAGTATTGCACTGATAATCGTGCCTTCCCAGGTCTTCTTTGGCGATATTCTTTCAAACAATTTATGCTTGCCAAAAAGGGAACCCGCACAGTAAGCAAAAGTGTCAGATGCCCATATCAACAGAAACAATGCCAAAACAACCTCTGGATGCTCTAAAATAGAGAAAGTGATGCCTGCCAGAGCGAAGGGCACCGCAATCCAAAAAATCGGCAAGAATGTATGGGCAATATTGGTAAACGGCAAAACCGCATCCTTTTTGAACAACTCCACCACCGGCACCACCATCATAAACAGTGCCGCAATCAGCCAACTGATTTCTAACGTATCCAACAAATAAGCACCCTCAATCACCAAAACCACAATCATGGCACATAAAATTTTCTGCACCTTTACCCCCGTACTCTCTGTGATTCTGATATATTCCGACAAGGCAATAGCTGCAAACACCGTAAACAAGAGAAATTGGCAATAGGAAGGCAGGAAAAACGAGCCTACCACCAAGGCCACAAATACTATACCAGAAATGGTACGGGTAAGGAGGGATTTGAATTGAGGAGACATGATGATAGTTGATAATTAATAGTTTACAATTAATAATTAATAGTTATGAGGTAGGGAATCATGGGGGAAAAAAAAGAATATTGCTATCATTCAATTATTAATTATTAATTGTTAATTGTTAACTGGCAAGGGTGCAGGTGGCGAGGCAGACAACACCTTCGCCGCTACCCACAAAGCCCATCTTTTCGTTGGTTTTCGCCTTGATGGTCAATCGAGCAGGCTCTATTCCCATCACTTCCGCAAGGGTTTGCACCATCGCATCATGATATGGGGCCATCTTGGGCTTTTCTATGATAATAGTAGTATCTACATTATTGATTTTCAATCCTTTCTGTTGCAGCAACTCCACTACCTTTGCCAACAGGATCTTACTGTCAATATTTTTATACTGATTATCGGTATCCGGGAAATGACTGCCTATATCACTTAGACCGGCAGCACCCAGCAAAGCATCGCAAATGGCATGAATCAACGCATCGCCATCGGAATGGGCCATACAGCCTTTTTCGAAGGGAATTTCAACCCCTCCCAACACCAGCTTTCGGCCTTCCGCCAGGCGGTGCGAATCATAACCCAAACCTACTCTCATCTTTATAATCTATCCAATTTGCCTTGGGGCTTGTCTTGTTTTCTGATTTCATCCTTATTGAATGACTTCAGATCAAAGGACAAGGTAAAACGAAGGGTATGTTCCAATGGATGGTGCTGATCGCTGACAGAAAACAGGTAAGAAACATCAATCTGGAAGATATTATAATGCAAACCTGCACCAAAAGTCAAATATTTACGATTGCCCTTGTATTTACTTTCAAAGAAACCGCCTGTACGCACATATAGAAGGTCATTGTATGAATATTCCAAACCAAAAGACCAAGCCAGCTCATACAATTCCTCTCTGAAACCTTCCGGAGCATCATAAAAAGACTGGAAGATGCCCTGGGCGGAAGAAATCTTGTTGTTTTTACCAGAAATAATATATTTTTCATTAGTTATAGAATCACGTCCCCATTTTGGAGGTGTAGGTACCAACAATTTATTCATCTCTCCCAAAATAGCCAGACTGTTATAGCCATCAAAATCCATGGTATAGGACAAGCCTATCTTCAAATTTGCAGGCAAAAAATCACGAGCATCTGGTGAGGCGTTATCCGAATAAATCATTTTGTTACCCATATTAGAGATGTTGACACCCAAACGAACGGTACTGTTTTCCATACCCTTGGTTCTGAAATCCTGCTCATAGCACAGAGACAAGTCTGCGGCGCCAGCTAAACCCGGCCTACCCTTAGCGCTATGTGCATCGTAGCTGGCTGTAATATTTGAATATATAAAACGCGGGGTCAAAGCCAGCGAAAACACATCTGTCAATTTACGGGCGTATGTAAAATCAATAGCAAATTCATTTGGACTGGGACTGGCATACACCTGACCAAACTCATCGGTAAAGTCAATGGTACCCAAGTGGAAATACCTCAAAGAAAAGGCGATAGCATCCATATCCGTAATCTTCCAGAAGGCACTCAAATAAGCCAAACTAATACCCAATTGCTTGCTCAAGCTGGTCAACCAAGGACTATAGGAGAAAGAAACACCGAATTTGCTTTTGTTGAACACGTATTTGGACGGATTATGGTGCTGTGAATTGGCATCTGCCGAGGAGCAGCTACCAATATCGCCCATACCGGCAGAACGGGCATCCGGAGCAATCATCAAAAATGGAACCGCTGTGGTAATGGGGTTGAAATATTTCTCCATTTTTTGGGAGGGGGTCATCTGTCGTCCACTAGGATCGTAAGATTGTGCATAACTTATTGATATAACTACAGTTAAAGCCAACAATGTCAATAAGATTTTCTTCATTTTTTCAATATTAATTTTAGTAATAAAGTTAGATAACGATGATATTTCAAATTTATTTTACAAAAGTACAATTTTTTCTATTTTCTCAGCCGATTTACCGTCTGAAGTTCGAACTTTTAAACGATAAATATAGGTTCCCTTACCTATTTTATCCCCGAAATCATCTCTACCGTCCCAGTCAATAGCCTGGCTACGAGAGCCTTCTGAATACATGCTGGTGCTGATGGTTTTAATCAATTTTCCACTGATAGTAAATATCTGTATCAGCACATCCAGATTTTCTCCGGGATGATTGTGCTCAAAAAAGAACGACGTATGCGTAGTGAAAGGATTGGGATAATTCAGCACATGGTCCAAGGTCAAAGAAGCGTCGTTGGCCACCTCAAACTCCAGTTCTTTTTCGGATACATTATTTAATATATCCCACGCTCTGATTTTCAACTTATGCGTTCCCGTTGACAAATCCCTCAATTGATAACGAACCTGTCCCTGATTGGAACTGTCTTGTATCGCCTCATAATAATCGTTAAGAATGATTTGTCCATCATTATTTCCGTCCATAATGGCCACCAAGTCATGTCCTACCCCATTGCCTGTGGTATTGATACCCAATTCGTCTTTCAGCTTGATAATCAACACAGGATCAGCATTGGTCAAACCTTTGTTCACAAAATTCTCATCATTCAAATACACATCTATTTCCGGTCCTTCCTTATCATCATACGCGATATTGCTGTTTCCCCCCACTATAAACCCATCAAAATAACCTGCCGCATCGGCCTGCTCGCTTCTCGCATAATAGCTAAACTTACCATTTCCGTATGTATAATTTATATCTTTTGGTATCGTAAACCTGATTTCAAACTGACCATTTTTCACCGTATTGTTCCCTTTGAACAAAATACTCTTCTGCACATCAAATTCGGCTTCAGGGCTCTCATTCGGATCATTGGAAAGGGTGGTTACGGTTACCTTTTTGTCGAAGAAGGAAGTAAAAAGATTGCCATTAAAATCGCTCAATGTATTCCCTTGCACATCGGTCACACGACCTTTCACCACCACCTGAGAGAGTGCTTTCAAAGTATCTGTCAAAGCATTCACCGACATACCATTTACCGAGTCTGTAATTACCTTAAACTTAGGTACTGCCAATGGCATTGAGGGGTCACCGATAAGCACAAACATGGAGATGGCATCGTTATTGCCACCATAGTCATTCTTAGCCAGCCTATTCATTTCGCCCATAGTTCTGACATGACCATATGATGTATTGAATAACCTACTGAATAGCTTTTGGGCATACGAGGAATTCGACCCACCGTAGGCCACACGGGAAGTGGTTATCAAAGCGGGAGAACCTCCATTGGTATTGAAAAAACAGGCTTCAGCGGGTGAAACCATAGCACGGTCATACCAGGCAAAATCGCACGACAAAGTCATGATAACGGGCTGGTTATAAGTATTATGCCAATCATTTATATCCGAAAACTCCAAAATACGCTCATGTGCCCATCCATCTTTTCCACTATGACCCACGTAAGTAAGGAAAAGGGAACCTCGATCCATTCTGTCGTTAATAGCGGTATTGACTGCAGGATAACGCTGTCCTCCCGAATTTGACCGTTGGGGATACGCATCACAATAAATCTTATCCAAATTAATAGTTTTATTGGACTCTTGAATAATAGCCGCACAGCGTTCCGCCGCATTCAGATGCTCATTTTGGTCGCCATCATCAGCAACAAAACAGATAATATTACGCCAGTCGGCCCAATTTGACACCTGTGTTGAAGAAGCAGACACCAAATTCCGGGCAGCAGTATAATTGATACTTTTGGTCACTGCCACATTAGCCTGTGCCGCAGTGGTAACAGGGAAACGCCCCACTGCCACATCCACAAGACCATGAGCATACAATCCTTCCCCATCATCCAAGATACCGAAGAAATCATCATTGGTTCGGAACGAACTTTCCAACAAACTATTACCCGTAGGACGCTGATAATTAGGCACAAAAAGAGAAGTTCCCGACACACGACCCCGGTAATCGTACGAGGGACGACCAAAAAGCAACAGATATTTGGGGTATGCACCTCCCGACTTCTCATAAATCATTTTCATATAATCCCGAATTGCTACCGGATCTTGTGCTCCAGAGGAGAACTCATTATAGATTTGAGCCGGGGTTACAATCTTTATGCTCAAACCCTGTTCCTGACGACGTACAGACGCCAGACGCTCCGCCTGACTCCAAAAATCAGGATGCGCAATAATAATCATATCCACCTGATAATCAGAACTATGAAGATTCTGATTTTGAACTTGGCCAATACCTTTCACCGATTTATATGATGACCCATCGAAGGCAACATATTGGCGAAATGCGGTATCTTGTGTCACAAACTGGTAATTGGAGCCATTCCAACTGCCAACCAATTGAAAAGCATTAGCCGGATTGGTCACATCCCATACCCGTACCGAGGAATTAGCATTGGAAATCGTATATCGGCTAACGGCATTGTTGGCAATATACTTGCCATTGTTGAAGTTCAGCTGCCCACCCGATAATGACAGACGACACATAGCCTGCACCGACAAATAATCGAGATAGCCCTTTGTCAAAGACGATGAGCGACTAAAAGTTAAGCTAATAGACAATGTAGATTGACTGGGTGTGAAAGAAAAAGTCGCCTGCTCCCGACGAGCGACAGCACTCGTCATGGCAGATATCGGAAGACTTCCTATGGTGCTGCCGTTGAGTGCTACCGAGAAGGTTGAATTGGATACCGCCGTAGATGCCGCAACTATCTTAAATTGAGCCGGTTCTGCTTTTACATTGGGTAATTCGATACTATAGCTGCGCTGGGTGGTCACATCAAACAAATCACCAAACCATTCCTGCCCGCTTTCGCCCAGATTAATAGCATCCACCTCGTAATATTTATAGGCCAAATAATCAGAAACCGACTGAGTTTCTGGCAAAGTTACCGCTTCGCCTGTTGTGATACGCTTCCCCACCCCATTGCCAGACACAGAGATAAAATAATAACTATTATCAGAATAAATGTTATAATCATGAGAAAAAGTTCGTGTTGTCGGATCAAAAGAAACCCTGTGAGGCGACTTGGCATAAAACACCATATAATCACCGGCGCCAAATACACCGTCACCACCATCGTAGACCACAATGGGCAATTCCAAAAGGTCATCGGGACGGTCAGTACCGCACACCTCCGACAAACGTCCCGTGCCATTGCCAAAAACAGACAGCTGTGACGAAGCCACCTGTGAGGCAGAGAAGCCCATCTGTACCAAATCTTCGTAAGATACTTTATGTAAACCTGTTTCTGACACGGCCACTTTATACCACAACCCTGTGGATAACACCGAATTAGCCGCATACGAGTGAGCCTTTGTGGCAGTTTTTGCAAAATACTTAGGATTGATATTGATATCGCATGACAACAACCTGCTGATATTTCCCGAACCATCGATGATAAACGGCAATAAAGTGAGCATTGCGTATGCTTTTCCACGTTCAGCATAGCAATGGACCTCCGGCTCCAATTGTGACTTTAACAAAGCGGCAGGCACCAGATTTTTGTCTTTCGCAGGCAAAGGTTCAAAGCGCGCATTGGAGACTTGCACCTCGCAATCCGAAAAAAAGTTATCAACAGCTATTTTTTGAAAAAAAAGCGGCAAATCTCCGTAACGAAAATCCGAAATTGCATTCTCAAAATTCAAAAATTCAAGGCTAAAATCCTCGTCAATTTTGTATATCAGATTCTCAGTCCACTGGACAGATACTTTTTTTTGTATATTTTGTGCTTGAATATCAACAACTTGCAAAATCACAAGCAAAAAAAGTATAACAAGCACCCAAGATTTCGATCTCATAAAACGTTATTAAAATACAAGTCGTGTTTTCACACTTCAAGGAACGTAAAAACAGCTTGCAAAATTGCAAAAAAAATAAATGCGGAAGAAAAATAAAAGTAAAATAATGGAATTAAAGAAAAAAATTTGTAATTTTGCGGATTAAAAAATAAAACCATGCATAAGCGAATTCTGATAATAATCACCACCTGCCTAGTCATTCTGGGTCAGAGCATTAACGCGCAGGATGCACATTTTTCCCAATTCTACGCCAATCCGCTTTATCTGAATCCAGCCTTTGCCGGCACCAATGTATGCCCCCGCATAGCATTGAACTTCCGCGATCAATGGCCATCCATGAAGGGAACTTTCATGTCCTTCTCCGCTTCTTACGACCAGCATTTCGACAAGATCGCCGGTGGTATTGGTGTTTTGGCTTTCGGTGACCGCTGTGGTCAGGACGCCACCATCCAAACCTATGAGGCCAGTTTCATGTATTCTTTCAAAGTCAAAGTCAGCAAGAAATTCAACATGCGCTTTGCTTTGCAGTTCTCTTATCTGGCCAACATACTGGATGTCACCAAGCTTACTTTCGGTGATATGATTGACCCGAAATATGGTTTTATTTATCAGACCAATGAAAATCTGGCAGCATGGAACAACACCACTGACCATAGCTTCGACTTGGCAGCTGGTTTCCTGGGTTACACCAATCTGAGATTTTTCAATCTGTACTTCGGTTATGCAGCCCATCACCTCAACATGCCTTATGTCAGCTTCATTCAGCAGGAAAGATACAGAATGCCTATGAAGCACACCGCCCATATCGGTGCCAGCTTCGATGTGAAACGTAAAAGTAAAAAAGAACATAACTTCGGTGATATCTCACTGAGTCCCAATATCATCTTCCAATACCAAGGAGGACTTATGTATATGAGTGAAGGTATGTACCTCAACCTGTACCCCGTTACCCTGGGAGCCTGGTTGCGTCACAGCTTCAAGAATGTGGATGCTGTCATCTTTAGCGCTGGTGTTGAATACCAGTTTATCCGCATCGGTTACTCCTACGACCTTACCGTCAGCAAGTTGATCAACCTGACAGGCGGTGCCCATGAGGTGTCTTTGCAGTTCCTCCTGCCTTGTCCCGAGAAACGTAAAGCTATCAAGGAACTTGAATGTCCTTCATTCTAATCATTCATATAATAAAACCTATATTTCCATCGTTAATAAACAAAATCATTATAAATCATGAATAAGTTCACCAAAACATCAATGCTGTTCTTCATTGCAAGTTTTGCTTTATTGTTCTCATCTTGCAAAAAAGAGGCTTCTCCAACTACAGGCTGGAATTACAACGACGCCAAGAACGGTGGTTTTGAAGTATATCCTTTCACCGAACAGGAAACTGGTCCCGGCTTGGTATTCATCGAAGGTGGTTCCTTTGTCATGGGCCGCATGGAAGAAGATGTGATGCACGACGCCAACAACACTCCGAGAAGAGTGTCTGTCGCCTCATTCTACATGGACGAGTGCGAGGTCAGCAATGTTGACTACCTCGAATACCTCAACTGGTTAGACCGAGTATTTGTTACCAACGACATGGCAGTCGTCTATACCAACGCCCTCCCCGATGAAAACGTTTGGAGAGAAAGACTTGGTTACAATGAACCCGATGTGGAAAATTATTTCAGATACCCGGCCTACAGAGAGTATCCCGTGGTGGGTGTTAGCTGGTTGCAGGCTGTGAACTATGCCGCATGGCGTACCGACCGTGTAAACGAAAAGATTCTGGTGGACCATGGTTTCATCGATTGGGTACCAGAACCCAGTTTGGAAGGCTATTTCAGCACTGACGCTTACCTGACCTATGAATCCTACGAAGGCGAAAGCGACCATCGTCTGCAATACATCACCACTGGTGACTTCAGAAATGTGAAAATGGAAGACGGTATCCTGCTGCCCAAGTATAGACTGCCCACCGAGGCCGAATGGGAATATGCAGCTTACGCCAACATCGGCAACACCGTTAATGGTCGTATCTTGGAAAGAAAAGTGTATCCTTGGAACGGACATGCTATCCGTACAGAAGACAAGAAATATATGGGTGAATTTATCGACAATACCCGCCTTGGTCGTGGCGACCTAATGGGTGTAGCAAGCTCACTGAATGACGCTGGCTTCAAGACCGTGAGAGTTAAATCCGGCTGGCCCAATGACTATGGTTTGTACCACATGGCTGGTAATGTGGCCGAATGGGTGATGGATGTTTACAGACAGTCATCTCATGAGGATGTGTCCGAATTCAACCCCTTCAGAGGTAACTATTTCGAGACCAAGAAACTGCTGGAAGACGGTACCGTTGCTGAACGTGACAGCGTGGGTAAAATCCCCATGGTTCCCGTTTCAGACTTCAAGAACGACAGAAGACGTAACTACCGTTCCGCTGATAACAAGAACTACCTCGATGGTGACTGGGCATCTTTGTACAACACTGATGAATGGAAATCTGGTGGCGTAGGTGATGCAAATTCAACCGACCTGATGTACCCGAAGGAAACTGGTGACAACAACCCAATGTACTCTTTGGTCAGCGATCATGCAAGAGTTTACAAAGGCGGTTCTTGGAGAGACATCCCTTACTGGTGTTCACCCGGTGCCAGAAGATACATGGACGAAGATGAATCCACCGACTATATCGGATTCCGCTGTGCCATGGCTCGTTTGGGCTCACAGTATTTAGGAGGAAAATAAGCCTCGCTAAAACAATTGGAACACATAGCAGGAAGGCAGTGATGTCTTCCTGTTTTTTTTATGATTTTAATAGTAGTATTAAAATACTTATATATAAGTTTTTTTTTGTATCTTTGCAGGTTAAAATAGGTTTAGATTATGTTGAACAATAAAACAGTATTAATTACAGGCGGAACTGGCTCGTTCGGCAAGAAATTTGTTGAGGTGATTCTTCGGGATTATCCCAATGTGAAGAAGATAATCATCTATTCACGTGATGAGCTGAAACAATATGAATTAAAGCTCAAATATCCAGAAAGCAAATATCCGATGATGCGTTTTTTCATTGGTGATGTGCGCGACTTGGAACGTCTTACCAGAGCTTGTGAGGGTGTGGATGTGATCATCCATGCTGCAGCCATCAAGCAGGTGGATACTGCGGAATATAATCCAGAAGAATGCATTAAGACCAATGTTCATGGAGCACAGAATGTGATTAAAGCAGCTTTGGCTTGCGGTGTTCACGATGTGGTGGCTCTTTCCACAGATAAGGCCTGCGCCCCCATTAACCTGTATGGTGCTACTAAACTCACCAGCGACAAACTGTTTACAGCTGCCAATAACATCAAGGGTTCCAAGGATATCCGGTTTTCCGTCGTTCGTTATGGAAATGTAATGGGATCGCGCGGTTCTGTAATTCCTTTCTTCATTCGCAAACGGGATGAAGGTGCAAGTTCGATTCCCATAACTGATATGCGAATGACCCGCTTCAACATCTCATTGGAAGCAGGTGTTGCCATGGTGATGTATGCTATTGGACATCATCTGGGTGGAGAAATTTTTGTGCCCAAAATCCCGTCCTATCACATTAAGGATGTGGCAACGGCCATCGCGCCGAATATTCCCCAAGTGGAAATAGGTATTCGTCCTGGCGAGAAACTTCACGAGGAAATGATTACTGTTACGGACGCATTAGACACCATAGACTTGGGCAAATATTATGTGATTATGCCTTCGGTTTCATACATGCATTCTCGTGAGGATTTTATCAAGCATCACAATGCGAAACCTGTACCAGATGGCTTCCATTATAGTTCTGACAGTAATACCGAATGGGAGACTGTAGAGACCATGCGGGAGAAAATCCGCCAGTTTGTAGATCCCAATTTTATCGTGAAATAAGATGATAGACCACAATATTTCATACGGCCATCAATATATCAGCGAGGAGGATATTCAAGCTGTTGTTGAAACACTTAAATCGGACTATCTGACTCAAGGACCGAAAATCGGGGAATTTGAGAAGAATTTCTCCGAGTATTTGGGTTGCCAATATGCCTGTATGGTAAGCAATGGTACCGCCGCCTTGCATCTTTGTGCGATGGCTTTAGGGATAAAAACTGGCGACAAGGTTATCACCACTCCTATCACCTTTGTAGCATCAGCCAATGGCTTCCGCTACCAAGGAGCTGAGATTGTTTTCTGCGATATTGATGCCAAAACCTATTGCTTGGATTTGGACAAACTGGAAGTTATCCTCAAAGCTTCACCAAAGGGCACATACAAAGCTGTTGTACCCGTTGACTTCGCCGGTTATCCTATTGATGAGGAGCGTCTGCGCAAGTTGGCGGATGAATACGGTTTTGCCATTGTGGTTGACGCTTGCCATGCTCCAGGAGGGAGTTACATTGACAGTAAAGGCACAAAGCAAATGGTGGGAAATTGCCATTATGCCGATTTGACCTGTTTCTCATTCCATCCTGTAAAGCACATTGCGACGGGCGAAGGTGGTGCTGTGACCACCAACCGAAAAGACTTGTATGAAAAAGTGGCCTTGTACCGTACACACGGCATCACCAAGAATCCTGACTTGCTCACTCAGAATGACGGAGGATGGTATTATGAAATGCAGGATTTAGGATACAATTACCGCATCACTGATTTTCAAGCTGCTTTGGGCATCTCACAACTCAAACGTTTGGATTGGAGTATTCAAAGGAGAAATGAGATTGCGAAGAAATACGATGAAGCCTTTGCAGGCACAGAAGTTAAAACACCTTATCGTGCTGAAAACATCACTCATGCATTTCACCTGTACATCATTCAGGTTGACCCTGCCAAGCGTAAAGGCTTGTACGACTATTTGAGAGCCAATAACATTTTCTCGCAGGTACTCTATATCCCTGCCCACACCATGCCGTATTACCGCCAGTTTGGTTGGAAGCATGGTGACATGCCATTGGCAGAGGACTACTATAGCCAATGTCTTGCCTTACCGATGTTCCCAACCTTGACTGAAGAAGAGCAGAATTGGGTGATTGAAAAAGTGAAAGAATACATAGGATAATGAAGAATCTTTGCATCATACCTGCTCGCGGCGGATCCAAGCGTATTCCACGTAAAAATGTAAAGCCGTTTCTTGGAAAGCCTATGTTGGCCTATTCCATTCAAACAGCACAACAATCTGGCCTATTTGATGAGATTATGGTCTCTACGGATGATGCGGAAATTGCTGACGTTGCAAAGCAATATGACGCAAGTGTCCCTTTTATGCGTTCTGCAGAAACTGCCAGCGACTTTGCAACTACTGCGGATGTTTTGAAAGAGGTAATTGCAAAATACAAGGAATTAGGACTGGAATTTGATAACTTCTGTTGTTTCTATGCAACCGCTCCGTTGGTTCAGAGTAATAACATCATTTCCGCTTTTGAGCGTTTGCAGAGTTCAGACTTCACCTGTGTGTATCCCGTAGTTCAGTTCTCCTATCCTATCTGGCGCTGTCTTGATCTAGCTGAAGATGGTTCAATGAAACGTCATTGGCCAGAATATGAAAACAGCCGCAGTCAGGACTTGCCTAAGGAATACCACGATACGGGTACATTCTATTGGTACAAGACAAAAGAATGGTTGGCTGGCAACATCAAAATCGGTGGTATTGTTGTGGATGAAACCACAATTCAAGATATTGACACTGAAACAGATTGGAAATTAGCGGAGATGAAGTATCAACTAATGTATCAAACAAAATAACTATGGTCCGCTACCTTTGTCTTAAACAGCAGAAGTTCTCACTGGGGAATTACAGCCTTGTGCCTCTTCGCTATGATGATCGCTTTGACATTATGAAGTGGCGCAACGAGCAGATTTATCACCTGCGTCAGGCACGCCCGCTTACCGAGGAAGACCAGCAGCGTTATTTCGACAATGTGGTGGCCAAACTGTATGACAATCCCCAACCTGATCAGATACTATTCTCATACTTAGAGAAAGACACCTGCATCGGTTATGGAGGCCTGGTTCATATCAACTGGATTGACAACAATGCAGAGATTTCTTTCATTATGGATACTCAACTTGAAAAAGAGTATTTTTCTGAGCATTGGAACAACTATCTAACCATGCTGAAAGAAGTGGCTTTTAAAGACCTTAGCCTGCATAAGATTTACACTTATGCTTTCGACTTGCGTCCGCACCTGTATCCTATCTTTGAGACAGCAGGTTTTGTTCGCGAAGCAACACTGAAAGACCATTGTCGCCATAATGGCGAATACAAAGATGTTGTTATTCACTCAATGATAAACAATAACTAATGATATGTTTTAAAGTGGAAATAAAAAACAATTAGATATATGACAGACATCAAATTGAGAGAACTCAAAGCCGAAGACATTGAAATGGTACGTAACTGGCGTAACTCAAAAGAAGTAAGCCAGTACATGTACACAGAAAATCACATCTCTCCTGAACAACAAAAAGACTGGTTTGAAAAAATCAGCAAAGATTCCAGTGCACAATACTGGATAATTGAATACGAGGACAAACCATTGGGTTTGGTCTCAATTACTGAAATAAGCAAGGTTTTTGACAGTTGTTTTTGGGCATTTTATCTTGGTGACAGTAGTGTTCGTGGCGCAGGCATTGGTTCAAAAATTGAATATAACATTCTAAAATACGTGTTTGAAGAACTTGGCTTAAACAAGCTGCGCTGTGAAGTTTTAACAACCAATCCGTCAGTTATTGCCATGCACGAAAAATTTGGATTCCGCAGAGAAGCCTATTATCGTGACCACGTTCTGAAAGATGGACAATATTTTGACGTAGTTGGACTCGCTATGCTGAAGAGAGAATGGGCCATATTAAAAGATTATCATTATAATAGAATTTATTGTAGGTAAATAAAATGAAAATCAACGATTTATATATTGGACTATCGTGCTCTCTTTCTAAAAGTTTTTCTCTTAAAGATGTAGAAGAGTTTGCAAAATTAAGCATGGATAACAATCCTGTTCACTTGGATCCAGAATATGCATCAAATTCTCTATTCGGAAAAAGAATTGTGCATGGTTATCTAACCTCATCCCTTTTCAGCGCCATTATTGGAACAAAAATGCCTGGGAATGGGTCTATATATATAAAACAAGATCTTACATTCAAGAAGCCAGTTTTCCACGATGAAATGATAACGGCAACCGTTACGATTCGTGATATTAAGTTAGAGAAGTCTATCATTTTTCTTAATACTATTTGTACAAAAGATAATGGGGAAATAGCCATAGAAGGAAATGCAATTGTAAAATTAATCGAATAAATTATAGCAACATGGCAACCAAAACCTTTATCATTGCCGAATTATCTGCCAACCATAACGGCAGCAAACAAACCGCCCTTGATTCCATACGGGCGGCAAAACAAGCTGGCGCAGATGCTATTAAGATTCAGACTTATACTGCCGATACCCTAACCCTCAATTGTGACAAGCCTGATTTTGTGTTAGGAAAAGGCCTATGGAAAGGCGAAACGCTGTATTCTCTTTACCAGAAAGCCTATACACCTTGGGAATGGCATGAAGAAATCTTTAAAGTGGCTCATGAAGAAGGCTTAATATGTTTCTCCACTCCTTTTGACAAGACTGCAGTCGATTTATTGGAAAATTTGAACAGTCCCATATACAAAATCGCTTCTTTTGAAATCACCGATATACCTCTGATACAATACATTGCCTCCAAACACAAACCTATCATTTTGTCCACTGGTATTGCCATGGAAGAGGATATTCAGTTGGCATTAGACACCATCCGTGGCGAAGGCTGCAATGATATTACTTTGCTAAAATGCACATCTGCTTATCCGGCTCCAATTGAAGACGCCAATCTACTGACCATTCCCGATATGAGGAAACGTTTTGGTGTGAAAGTTGGTTTAAGCGACCACACAGAGGGCACCACTGTCCCGATAGCAGCGGTAGCCTTAGGTGCAGAAGTTGTAGAAAAGCACTTTATTATCGACCGCTCTATTGGTGGTCCCGACAGCGCTTTTTCTATGGAAGCTCCAGAATTTAAAGCCATGGTGGATGGTATTCGCCAAGTGGAGAAAGCACTGGGCGAGGTAAAATACCCTACCGAACCATCAAAAATCAAAGGTCGTGAGTTTTGCCGCTCTCTTTATGTGGCGCAACCCATGAGAAAAGGTGATATTATAACGGAAGAGAATGTTCGTTCTGTTCGTCCCGGCTATGGTCTTCACCCAAAGTATTTGTCAGAACTTATTGGACACAAAGTCAACAGCGATCTAGAGGTTGGCGACCGGATGAGTTGGGATGTAGTAGAGTAATTTTCATCATTCTATAAGAACAAGGTTGACTTTTGTCAGCCTTGTTTCGTTATAATCATAATGAAAATATGGTTTATTGAACCTTGGGCTAAAAACTAAAAGTATCGATTTTTTTCGTATCTTTGCCAACTTAAATACATTAATATTTAAAAATACAATATTATGGAAATCAACGATTTATTCTCACGACCAACGAACAGATGTCTCAATTAGTTCCATAATTACCCGTTTTTTTGATTATCAAATAAAAACAACAAAAAATATAGCAATGACAAATTTAGAAAAGTACAATCAAGTTTTTTGCGAGACTTTTGAAATCACAAATGAACAATTGGCCGGTTTAAAATACCAAGATATTCAAGCTTGGGATTCAGTTGGACACATGTCATTAGTGGCTGCCATCGAGGATACTTTCGACATCATGATGGAAACCGACGATATCATCGACCTCTCGTCGTATGAAAAAGGTAAAGAAATTCTGAAAAAATACGACGTAGAAATCTAATCATGGAAAACAGAATGCTTGACGGCAAAAATGCCATCATTACTGGTGCCCGAAGTGGTATCGGATTGGCAATATTGCAACTGTTCGCCAAAAACGGCTGCAACTGCTGGGCAGTTGTCCACCGTGACGATGAAGAATTTCTGAATATGATTCGCCAATTAGAAGAGGTGTGCCAAGTTTGGATTAAACCCGTACATATCGACCTCGGCAGTTCTGATTCCATCAAGGAGGGCATGAAAGACATTTTGAAAGAAAAGCATTCTATTGATATTCTCGTTAATGCAGCGGGCATCGTGAGTCCTAATCGTTTATTCTCTATGACCAAAATGGAGGATGTCCGCCGTGTAATGGAGGTAAATTTTTTCAGTGCAATTGAGTTAACACAACTAGCTTGCCGGGCAATGATGCGGCAGAGAAAGGGCAGCATAGTCAACATCGCAAGCATTGCCGCTTGGGGCGAAGACACTTCACAAATGGAATACGCAGCCAGCAAAGCCGCCCTTGTGATTGCCACCAAGAAACTGGCTCGCGAACTGGGTAGTGCTGGCATACGTGTAAACGCCGTGGCACCTGGCCTAACTCAGACAAAAATGCTCGACGTGTTGGAAAACGATGCTGAAGACCAAATCAAAAAAGGTTTGGGCTTACACCGTTTTGGCACTCCTAATGAAATAGCAGAGGTATGTTTGTTCCTGGCTTCTGACAAATCTTCTTACGTTACAGGTGAAACCATCAAAGTGGATGGTGGCGGCACCGATTTGCGCCTTTCAATTTCAAAGTAAAGACATGGATTTAAAACAGTTTTCAAAAGAACTAAGACTGTCGGCATTGAAGATGGCCTACGATTGTGGGAAGAATGGTTCCCATGTAGCACCAGGCCTATCCGCAATCGAAATCATAGCAACGCTTTATGGCGATGTGTTGCACTATGATGTGAACAACCCAAACGACGAGAATCGTGACCGGTTGGTGGTGAGCAAAGGCCATTGTGTATTAGCATACTATTCCGCTCTGAACAAGGTTGGCTTCCTCTCGGACGAGGATATTGCCAGCTTTGAAACCAACGGCTCTCATTTCCACGGACACGCCATGCGCAACCTGGCTAATGGTATTGAGTTCTCTGGCGGCAGCCTGAGCATGGGAATGACCTTTGCCGTAGGCTTGGCATTGTCGTGCAAACGGAAAGGGTTATCCAACCGAGTCTTTGCTTTGGTAGGTGATGGCGAGTGTGATGAAGGTTTGATATGGGAAGCAGCCATGTCGGCAGCACATTACAAACTGAACAACTTCACAGTCATTGTTGACCGAAACAAACTGCAATACGATGGCCCAACCCAGGATGTGATGGATCAAATAGACTTGGGTGAGAAATTCAAGGCGTTTGGTTTTGATGTCACTATTGTGGACGGTCACGATTGCGATGCTTTATCAAAAGCTTTGAAGCATACATCTGACAAGCCTATATGCGTGATTGCAGACACTATCAAAGGCAAAGGGGTGTCGTTTATTGAAGGTGTAAAGGAATGGCATCACCACACCTTGTCGTTAGAACAGTATGAACAAGCCAGAAAGGAGGTCGAAAATGTTTGAGATCACTAAACTGAGTGCCCGCACATGCTCTATGTTGGGACAACGTGGTTCCATCTTTGGTCAGGCTGCTTTGGAGGCGGCAAAGGAAGATGAAAAGTTCATCCTTCTGACTGCTGACTTGGCAACCCTTTCAGGTATGACAAAATACATTGACAAATACCCGAATCAATTTTACAATATCGGTATTGCCGAGCAAAACATGATAGGTATTGCGGCTGGATTGGCTGCCGAAGGATTTCATCCTTGTGCTACCACCTACGCTACCTTTATCACCATGCGTAGTTGTGAGCAGATTCGCCATTTCTGCGGCTATATGAAGGAGAAAATCATTGTGGTGGGTTCCGGTGCCGGTTTAAGCCAGGGTTTTGCAGGCAATACCCATTACACTATTGAGGATCTGGCAGTGATGCGTTCCATCCCCAACATGACCATCCTTTCACCCGCTGACGGTGCATCAGCTATCAAGTTATTTGAACTGGCTTGCAAGGAGCAAGGTGCAGTGTATATGCGACTGACAGGCAACTTGAATTGCCCAATGGTTTATAAGGAAGAAAACGAATTTAAGATTGGCAAAGCCAACCTTTTAAAGGAAGGTAATGAAGTGGTAATTTATGCTGTGGGCACTATGGTAAGTGCTGCTATGAAAGCCTCTGTTTTGCTTGAAGATAAAGGCATCTCGGTTACAGTATATGACATGTTCACAGTGAAGCCAATCGACAGAGAAGTAGTGAATAATGCTAAGAATTACAAGCTGGCTGTAACCATCGAAGAACATAACAAGATGGGCGGTCTTGGTGCTGCTGTAGCTGAAGTAATGACCGAACAAGCAGGAATGCCCCGATTGCTTCGCTGTGGTATTCATGACAGTTTCGACTTGGCTTGTGATTATGACGGTTTGCTTGCGCAAAACAGGCTTACACCTGAATTGATCATGGAAGATATTATAACGAAATTATAAAAATGCATCAATATACTATTTCGGTTAAGGACAAACAAATTCCCATCTACAGGTTTCGTTATGAGCCGATGGATTCTAATATGTTTTTCATTCCAACCGGTGAAACCGGAGTAGTATATGATCCCAACATCTCGGAAGAGTTATTACCACTATTCCAACAGTATGGAACTAAGCGAGTTCAGATTATTCTGACACACGAACATTATGATCATACTACCGGCGTAAAATGGTTACAGGGGGTGATAGAGGCGCCAGTGTTTTGCCATCAAGACTGTGCCCATTATATTTCATCAGAAAAAGGAAATAGTCCCCGATTGGTGGCGATGGTGTTAAACACAAAGGATTTGGCTGATGGAGGACATAGATACGAGGATTTCATGGCCTCGTATGTTTCATATACTTTGAAAGCTGATAAAACATTTGGTGTACGAGGCGCAATTACAATAGGCGACATTTCCTTTGAGTGTTTTTCAACGCCAGGACATAGTCCGGGCAGTGCATGTTACATATTAGATGGAAAATACATTTTTACAGGCGACACACTTATACAAAACACCCCAACCATTACACGTTTCAAAACAAGTAATAAAGCTACTTATGAGGATGTGACCCTTCCATTCTTGAAATCATTAAATAAGAACATGTTGGTTTTTCCAGGTCATGGAGAACCTTTCAATATAAACGAAGCAAAATACTTATAAAATGTTTGGTTTAGAAAAACACAAGTTTAACATCGCCGTCATCACTGATAAGGGTGAAACGATGACATACAACCAACTGGTTGCAATTGCAAAAGAGTTTGCTGACGCCGTACCTCAAAAAGGTCTGCTGTTCTGCCTTTGCGAAAACCGAATTGGCTCACTGGTAGGCTATGTGGCATGCATGGAACATCATATCCCCATCGTTCTGCTGGACGGTAGCAAGGACATTTCTGTACTTCAAAACCTGATGACTATCTATCAGCCGGAATATATATGGATTTCAAGTGACAAGATTGAAAGCATTGGGGGAGAAACTATATACAAGTATGCAACTTTCTCTTTGCAGAAAATGCAGTATGAGAATGAGATAGATAAGCCTGAAATAAACCCTGAATTGGCACTTTGTCTCACCACCTCGGGCAGCACTGGCTCCCCAAAGTTCGTAAGGCTGACAGCAAAAAATGTATTAGCCAATGCGGAATCCATTGCGGAATACTTGGAAATAGATGAGCAGGAGAGACCTATCACCACATTGCCTTCTTACTACAGTTACGGCGTATCTGTCATTAACAGCCATCTTATCAAAGGTGCTACGCTGTTACTGACTGAAGGCACAGTGGCTCAACGTGAATTCTGGAATTTCCTGAAGGAACAAAAGGCCACCTCAATTTCCGGAGTGCCTTACACCTACGAAATGCTGAAAATGCTCCGGTTTTTCCGTATGGACCTACCCTATCTTAAAACCATGACACAGGCAGGCGGCAAGCTGAATAAAGACATCGCAAAAGAATATATTGAGTTTGCCAAGGAAAAAGGCAAAAAGTTCTTTGTGATGTACGGTCAGACCGAAGCCACTGCCCGTATGAGTTATCTTCCCTTTGAGCATGCTTTGGAAAAATACGCTAGCATCGGTATCGCTATTCCACGTGGCAAATTCTCCTTGATTGATGTAAACGGCAATCCCATCGAAGAATCCGATGTTGACGGAGAACTGGTTTATATTGGCCCTAATGTTTCATTAGGCTATGCCGAATGCCGTGCCGACTTGGCCAAGGGTGACGAAAATCACGGTGAACTGCACACAGGTGATGTAGCCCGCAGAGACAGTGATGGTTTTTACTATATCACTGGCCGCATGAAACGATTTGTGAAAGTATGGGGCAATCGCTGCAATCTCGACGCCACCGAGCAGATGGTCAAATCAATTACGACAAGCTGTGCTTGCGTAGGAGTGGATGACAAGATAACTATCTTTGTTACAGAGCAAGGTCTTGAAGAATCCATCATTAAACTGTTAGCTGAAAAAACAGGCTTCAACCCCAAAGCATTTGAAGTGCGCGTAATTGAAGCCATCCCCGTGAAGAGCTCGGGTAAGATTGACTACCCAGCCATGCAAGCGATGCTGTAATTGATAATTGATAGTTGACAATTGATAATTATTTGAAATATGACCTTGGAAGAATTGTTGGAAATTGCTCCTTATTCTTTAGGAAAAGAAGAAAAGCACAAAGTGTTGGATGAGTATTTGGTAAATCTAACCAAATATCATTATGAACATAGTGCTGAATATAAGAAAATGCTGGATGCGACAGGTGTTGACCTGAATAAGATTCAGCATTACGAAGACCTGCCTTACCTTCCAGTAAGCCTGTTCAAAGACTTGACTCTGCGCAGTGTGGCAGAGGATGAAGTGGTGAAAACCATGACTTCCTCAGGTACTACTGGTCAGAAGGTATCCAAGATATATTTGGACCGTGAAACCTCTGCAAATCAGACCAAAACACTGACCAAGATTGTGGCCTCGTTGTTAGGCAACAAGCGTGTGCCTATGATTATTCTGGATTCCAGCAACGTGGTGAAGGACCGCAACATGTTCAGTGCCCGTGGCGCAGGTATCTTGGGTTTCTCCATGTTTGGCAGCAAGCGTATGTATGCGCTGGATGAAAATATGGAGTTGGATATTGAGGGCATGAAAGCCTTTTTGGAAGAGCATAAGGATGAGACCATCTTCCTCTTTGGCTTTACTTTCATGATTTGGCAACATTTCTACAAAAAATTATTGGATAGTGGTTATAAGCCGGACCTTTCGAAAGGTGTTCTGATTCACGGTGGTGGCTGGAAGAAACTTATCGCAGAGTCTGTTTCTACAGCGCAGTTCAAGCAGTGCCTGAATAACGTATGTGGCATCAAAGTGGAGAATGTTCACGACTACTACGGCATGGTTGAGCAGACAGGCACCATCTATATTGAATGCGAACACGGTCACCTTCACGCCTCCAACTTCTCGGATATCATTGTCCGCAATCCTTACGATTTCAGCGTGGCCAAAAAAGGTGAGACTGGCATCATAGAAGTAGTGAGTGTGCTCCCCAAGAGTTATCCTGGTCATGTGTTGCTTACTGAAGACCAAGGATATATTGCAGGCGAAGATGACTGTCCCTGCGGAAGAAAAGGCAAATACTTCCATATTATCGGACGAATCAAAAATGCGGAAATCCGCGGGTGTTCCGACACCTATGCTGCCAAATTCGGCAAACTGAGCGGCCTCGAGTTCGTAATTGGTGATGACAAGACCATCGAACAGATGCCTTCCGTTCCCGCATTACCTCCATTTGCAGAACCTGTTATTTCTTTTTTCAATGACCTATCCAAACTGGTGATGAAAAAAGGAAGGGCATTCTCAGACGTCATGACCTTTGGATTCTGGTGCCGTAAGGCCGCTCTGCTAAAAGAGAAAGAAAACTATCACGATCTGGAACGCCGTTTGGGACGTGGCATTGTGTTCCACAGCACCCCATCGAATGTGCCCGTGAACTGTGCATTCAGTTTCGCCGCTGGCTTATTGGCCGGTAATGCAAACATCGTGCGTTTACCCGCCAAGGACTTCCCACAAGTACAAATAATCAGCGACTGCGTAAAGGAACTGTTGGAAACCACCCACCAGAATATGGCCCCATACATCTGCTTCGTGAAATATCCGCCTATCAAGGAAATTACAGATCTGTTCTCCAGTATATGCCAGAGCCGTGTCGTATGGGGTGGTGACGCTACCATCGCCGAAATTCGACAGTCTCCGTTGCAGCCCCGTGCCAACGAGGTGAACTTTGCCGACCGTTTTTCGTTTGCTGTAATTGAAGGAGACCGTTTCTTGGAGGCAGACGACCAAGACAAGATTGTACAAAACTTCTATAACGACACCTATTTCTCCGACCAGAACGCCTGCACTGCACCGCGTATCATTATATGGTTGGGCGAGAAAAAAACTGAAGCGAAGAAACTCTTCTGGCAAAAAGTGCTGGCCTACGCCAAAGAGCATTACAATATTGCCCCTGTTCAGACTATTGGCAAGATTAATGCCCTCTACAAGGCTGCTGCTAATTTAGAACTGGCAGGTGTGACTGTTGAACAACCGTTACTCACCCGCATTCAAATGAATAATCTTTATTTGGGTATTATGGACTATCGTTATAACAGCGGTTTCTTTTATGAATATGATGCCCAAAGTTTGACAGACCTCCTGCCCATTGCTACCAACAAAAGTCAGACGGTAACTTATTATGGATTGACCCATGAACAGATTGTAAAATTTGTCAACGAGGACCATCCCCAAGGCATCGACCGTTTTGTTCCCATGGGAAAATCCATGGACTTCACCTTGGTTTGGGACGGTTATGACCTGATACACGCTTTAAGCAGGATTGTTTTTATTGAATAGTTAGCATTAAAGAAGGAACTAAAATATGAGCAAAGTATCTATAATCGGAGCCGGTGAAGTTGGTGCATCATGTGCAACGTGCCTTGCGGAGCGTGACTTCGTGAATGAAATAGTCCTGTTAGACATCAAGCAAGGGGTTGCAGAAGGTAAAGCTCTGGATTTGCGTCAGAGTGCAGCACTTAAACGCTTTGATACTATCGTAAAAGGCGTGACATCCGATTATTCTGCAGTCGCAGAGTCTAATGTAGTGGTCATCACCTCTGGTATTCCACGAAAACCCGGCATGGAGCGAAGCGACCTGATTACCACCAACGCATCAATCGTGGAGGATGTATGCAAACAAGTGGCCAAATATGCACCTAATTGTATCATTGTGGTGGTGAGTAACCCATTGGATGTGCTTTGCTATTGTGCATTGAAAAGCAGTGGATTCCCTGATAACCGTGTGATGGGTATGAGTGGTTTGCTTGATGTAGCTCGATACAAATCGTTTATCGCAGATGTCCTTCATGTTTCCACCAAAGACATTCAAGCCCTTATCTTGGGGGGGCACGGAAAGACCATGGTTCCCATGCCACGATACACCACCATTGGCGGCATTCCCATCCGTAATTTACTCAGCGAAGACAAAGTGCAAGAGGCCATTCATCGCACACAAATGGGAGGCGAGGAAATCATTAATTATTTAGGCCGTAGTGGTTGGCTTGCAGCAGGAGCCGCTATCTGCGAGATGGTGGAGTCCATTATTTGTAATCAACGAAGAGTATTTCCCGTATGTGCTTATCTAAAAGGCGAATACAGGTTACACGACATCTACATTGGTGTGCCAGTCATTCTTGGCACCAACGGTGTGGAGAAAATCATCGAACTCGAATTAGACCCTGACGACGCCACCCGTTTCTATGAGTCAGAGAAAGAAGTGAGAAACAATGTAAAAGTTTTAAAAGAGATGATGTAAGGATTCTCTATTCCATATAACCATAAACACCATGACAACTAAAATATCAGTAATTTCTCCAGAATACAAAGGGGCTGCAATGGTCTCTGAATTAGTCCGAAGAATTAAGGAAAGCGTTACACCAATATCCGAAGATTTAGAAATCATATTGGTCAACGATGCATCCCCCGACGACACATGGACTGAAATTCAAAAAGTGTGTTCTGATGACCCAAGAGTGAAAGGAATTAATTTAAGCCGTAATTTCGGTCAACATTATGCGATATCTGCCGGACTTAAATATGCTAAAGGAGAGTGGATAGTTGTATTGGACTGTGACTTACAGGACAAACCTGAAGAAATTCCAAATCTTTATGCAAAAGCAATGGAAGGTTATGATATTGTGTATGCACAAAGGGCAGAAAGAAAAGACGGATTTTTCAAAAAAATGTCATCTTCGATTTTTCACTCCTGCTATGATTGGTTAAGTGGTCAAAAAACAGACAAAACCATTGCAAACTTTGGCATATATCATTCCAATGTCATTGCTGAATATAACAAAATGCCAGAAACAGCCCGTTCATTTGGCTCACTGATAAAATATTTGGGGTTTCGACAAACTGCAATCCCCGTAATTCATGCAGAGCGTCCTCAAGGAAAGAGCTCATATTCACTGTTAAAGTTATTAAAATTAAGCGGTGATATCATCATTTCAAACAGTAATAAACCTCTGAGATTGGCAGTTGGATTAGGAATCTCAATGTCAATCATTTCTTTCATACTAGCTTTATACAACATATTTGCATACGCATTAGGCATCATTCAAGTTGCAGGCTTTACGACCACAGTTTTCTCCATTTGGTTTGTCGGTGGTCTTTTATTATTTGTTATGGGAATCCTGGGCTTGTATATTGGAAAAATCTTTGACCAAGTAAAAGGAAGACAACTATTTATTATCCAAGATAAAATCAACATTGAAGAATGAAAACTATAAATTGTTATTGGGAATTAGCCAATCTAGACTGTCGAGTTGCCGAAGTATCAATTGAAACAGGAGATAGTTTTTCCGAGGAGATTCTCTTCGATTTAGAAAAAAACTATGATTATATTGTTTTGAAATTTGCTGTAGCCGACTACAACCATTATCTTTGGGCCACAAAACACCAATATGCTTTTATTGAAACCCAACTTTCATTGCAAAAAAGGATGAAAGACTGGCACTTAAGCCCGGCAGATAGTCGATTACTGAAGAATTTTTCTATTATGGATGTAAACGACCTATCAGGATTGAACAAAGTCTTAGATAAAATTGATGAAAACATGTTCACCACCGACCGCATATATCTTGATCCTGTGTTTGGTCCCAAATATTCAACTAGAAGATATAAGAATTGGATTCGTTCAGCATTTGAAAGAGGTGCTTCACTCCAAAAGTTTTTATTTCGCAATAAAGAAATTGGATTCGGAATAGCTCGGATTGAGGACAATGTCATGTATGGTATCTTAGGCGGGCTGTATAGCGGTATGGGATTGGGCATAATTGCTCCTACGTATCCGTTACTATACGAAAAGAAAGACTTTGAGTGGTTTAGACCAAAGATATCGATGAACAATACTCCTGTATTACGTTTATACAATCACTTTAATTTTGAAATCACAAATGTAGAATATGTTTTTGTGAAACATATTTCTCATATATAATTATTTATCAACGAACTTCCCGTATATCAAGTTGTTAAAAAATGAATATTCCATTTAACAAACCTTTTCTCACAGGAAACGAGACAAATTATATCAAAGAAGCTGTAGCTTCCGGAAAAATTTCGGGCAATGGCGAATTCACAAAAAAATGCCAGCACTTCTTCGAGGAAAAATATGGTTTCAAAAAATGTCTTCTTACCACAAGTTGTACAGATGCGTTGGAAATGGCCGCCATGTTATGCAATATTCAAGCTGGCGATGAAGTTATCGTCCCAAGCTATACCTTCGTTTCAACAGCCTTAGCTTTTGTCCGTGCAGGCGCAAAAATAGTTTTTGCAGACAGTATGACAAACAATCCGAACATGGACGCGGAAAAAATTGAGTCACTGATAACTGAACGTACAAAAGTTATCATTCCCATGCACTATGCCGGAATTGCTTGCGACATGGATACAATCATGGATATTGCCGATAAACATAATTTACTTGTAGTTGAAGATGCGGCTCAAGCCATTGATAGTTATTACAAAAAAAAACCTCTTGGTAGCATTGGACATCTATCAGCATTCTCTTTCCATGAAACCAAAAATATAATTTCTGGAGAAGGAGGCATGTTGGTCATTAATGACGATAAGTTTATAAGAAGAGCCGAAATTTTGTGGGAAAAAGGAACTAACCGTGCTGAGTTTTTCCGTGGCGAAGTCAACAAATATGGATGGGTGGACATAGGCAGCTCATTTCTACCCTCCGAGGTCATCGCTGCATTCCTATGGGCACAGTTGGAGCAGCTGGAACAAATTCAAGCAAAACGAATAAAGCTTTGGAACACATATCATGAACTTTTAGCTCCAATTGCTGAAGCAGGTGCATTTTCTCTGCCTAACATCCCTGAATATGCGACCAATAATGCGCACATGTTCTATCTGGTGTGTCCAAATTTGGAAGAAAGAACCCGCTTGATTTCCACACTAAAATCCGAAGGTATTCTTGCGGTCTTTCATTATCTAAGTTTACATAGCAGCCCCTACTATCAGAACAAACACGATGGACGTACTTTGCCAAACTGTGACCACTATGCAGACTGTTTGGTAAGACTTCCCTTGTTTTACGAATTGGAGGAAAAAGATGTTATAAAAATATGCGACACGATTAAAAATGTATATAATTAGTTTTAATGCTACGACTTTCTAAAAAACATTTGCCTTTTATCACAGGCATTTTTCTTGTCATTTTATATTATATACCAGTCTTGATTCTAGGAGAAAACTGGTATGTAATCATTCTTGATAACTTAGATAGCAGTATAGCCAATATCAAGATGTTAAAAGACCTTAACTTGGTCTTTGACTATTCTTCGAAAGAGCCTATAATTGGACCTGTCACCAGATCAGCTTTCAGAGCTCCATGGGATATAACCATTCTTCTATATACATTTCTCCCATTGTTTTGGGGTGTTATTGTGAATAGCTTTTTGGCAAGGATTATCGCATATATCGGCATGTATTTGCTTCTTTCAAGACATGTAATTAAAGATAGTGCACATAAATATTTCATTGCGACACTTTCTTCTTTGTGTTTCGCTTTCATAGCTTTTTATTCCGATTACGGGATATCATCTGCCGGCATACCGCTTGTTGTTTATGCATTCTTTAATCTTAAGAACAATAACAAAATTGGGATTTCTCTCTTGTGCATTTTTTTATATGGCATATATTCCCAACTCTTACTTTCCGGAGTATTCGTCGGAATTATTGGTGTTATCTATTATCTGTATATTGTCATCCATGATAAAAAAGCTCATTGGATATTTATTTCCGCTCTTTTTTTCCTAGGAATAATCTATCTCTTCACCAACATACAGCTTGTTATGGATTTTACTGGTGGACAAATAAACACATCCCACAGAGCTGAATTTCAGAATGATTCCACCATTGGTCAAATAATCCTGTCTCATTTCAAACTATTTTGCATGACTCAAATTCACACAGGAGAATTAATCACCATCCCTATTTTACTTTTATTTATTTATAATTGGATGATTACTAAAAGAACAGACAAAATCTCCTTGTATATCCTCCTGGCAATTATTTCCATTGTCTCTTTTGGTCTCATTTATCATGTTATTTTATTATTTTCGACCCCAGGAAGCTTTATTCAGCAATTTCAAATGGACAGGTTTTATTTTTTCCTTACAACTTTATGGATTGTCTTACTGGCTCGAACCGCTGACCTTACAATTGAAAACAAGGGAGGGCTTTCTATTGTGATATGCACCTGTTTGATTGTTATAGGCTGTGATTTTATCCGCAATAAAGAATACATGTTTCAAGCAAAAAAATATGTACTGGACCGCCAAACGGAGCCGACATATCACCAATATTTTGATGAAGATTTATTTGCTGAAATTCACGAATACATTAATAAACCTAGACAGGAGTGTCCCATTGTAAGTATCGGAATGCATCCCGCCGTAGCACAATATAACGGTTTTTATTGTATAGATGGTTATTGGAACGCATATCCTTTGGAGTACAAACATGAATTCAGAAAAATAATTGAATCAGAATTAGAGAAAGACAATGATTTAAAGAATTATTATGACCACTGGGGCAGCCGTTGTTATATTTTTTCTTCCGAATTAGGAAAAGAATATCGATATGGCAAAAATTGTGGGAAAGTCATTCAGCATTTGGACATCAATACTGAGCAGCTTCGCAAGATGAACTGCCAATATGTTTTTTCTGCAGTCCCAATTCTCAACCACAAAGAATTAGATTGGAATTTTGAAAGATCCTTTACCAACGACAACTCTTTTTGGGAAGTTTATCTGTATAAATTACCCTATTAAACAAGGTATTATAAAAGAATATAATTTTCAAATACAATCAATTTTCACTTCTGACATGAGACGCAGCATCACCATCATAAATACTGAAATTCAACTCATCAATGCCATTGAGGCTTTAAATCACCTTGAGTGTACAGAGAATTATTTGATTATTGGACAATTTAACACTCAAACAAGTCGTATCAAGAAAATTGAAAACATGCTAAAAGAGCCCTTGTTTCGGCAGCATTTCAAAAAAATCATACATCTCCCTTTATATCTTTCAAACAAGAATCCACTACGCTTCTTGGGATACATTTTAGCCTATATAAAATTTTTCTTTTTTATTTTATTCTCAAAAAAATTCGATTTCTGTTTCTTCGGGGTTGTCACAGACATAATTGTCAAACCTATCGTGTTTCTCACCCAACATAAGAATTCCAATTGCACGCTTTGCGTAATTGATGAAGGAATAAGAGTATTGGAAGATGCCAAAGAACGTGTACAGCACGAACGTCAACTTCTCGTACAAGAAGAAAGTAAAACAACACTCATTCAGGGTTACTATAAAGCAATTACCCGAAGATGGTTGTATCCAAAACTAACTTATTTTTCTATTTATCAACTACCATTATTAAAAGATGACATCTTGATTAAAAATGAATATTTATTTTTCAAACATCACAAATTACCATCAGTTTCCATAACAGATCACGCGATAGTGATAGTGGGACAACCTTACGCGGAATTAGGATTTACAAAACTCGGCACATACCAACAAATTATCACTCAAATCATCAACACATACAAGAATCATACAATATACTACGCACCTCACCCTATAGAAACAATGTTTCACCAATGGTTACCTAATAATATAGTCATTTTGCGAACTACATATCCCTTAGAACTAGTATTGATTTCCAATTCTGTTGAGACTATTTTGGGATTTGCATCATCTGTTTTATTCAATTGTGCCTCTATGAAACTATGCAAAAACATTATTTCCATATCACTTGACGAGAACGAGTATATAAACATGCCTAATAAAAGTCAACTAGAAGAATTGAATAAACGTTTTAACGAATACAATATCCAAATCATATCCTCAAAAACAATGAATATCTAAAATCTATCAAATATGAAAAAAAAATCCATACAAACAGTTTTTATGAAAGTCCTGCCCCATATTGGAGCGATACTATTCTTGTACTTATTGACAATTATTTACTTCAGTCCTGTAATTTTTGACAACAAAGATTTGCCCCAAGGTGACACCCAAAGTGCCAATGGCATGTTACAAGAAGCCCGATCTTATGAGAAAGAAACGGGAGAGTTGACAGAATGGACAAATTCTATGTTTAGCGGGATGCCCTTAACCACAGCCGCTTCAGGTTATAAAGGAAAAATTCCTAATATTTTTGCCCAAATACGAAACGTATTATCTTTTGGACTCCCGACTCTCCATGCTGCAATATTCTTCTCTTTACTGATTGGATTCTATATCTTTATGATTAGTATGGGCTCTACTGTATGGTTAGCTGTTCTTGGTGCAATTGCATACGGTTTAGCTTCTTTCAATCTCATAAGTATTGACGCTGGACATGTTACAAAAACATACGCTATGGCTTATATTCCACCATTAATCGGCGGAATTTTATGTACTTTTAACAAAAAATATGTATTAGGAGGCATTTTGACTTTAATATTTGCAGGCATTTTACTCATTTGCAACCATTTACAAATAACATACTATGCACTGATTATTGTTTTATGCATCGGAATTGCATATTTAATATATAACATTATTGGGAACGTTAAGCAAAACGACAAACAACACTCGTTCATAGTGGCCACCTGCATATTAATTGCCACAGCTATTATAGTAGCTGGCACATATATGTGGAATATTATTCCTATATATGAATACAGCAAGGACACTATGCGAGGGGGATCGGAACTAACCATTATTCCAAATCATGAGAATCAAAATGCAGAGGTTGCCCCAAATGAATCAGGCTTAAATATCGACTATGCATTCGCTTGGAGCTACGGCAAGGCTGAGACTTTCACCCTGCTGGTACCCAATTGCTATGGTAGCGGACATACCCTTCTAGATAAAAGCGACCCAACTTTCCGTCAACTAAGAAATGTGGGTTATGGCTCCCCATATTTACCCACTTATTGGGGAGACCAACCCTTTACCGCCGGACCTGTATATGTAGGTGCAATTGTCTGCTTTTTATTTATTCTCGGTCTGTTCGTTGTAAAAGGTCCTGAAAAATGGTGGATTATTGCCACTGTCATCATCTCTTTTATCTTGGCATGGGGACGACATCTTATGCCTATCAATGAGTGGTTGTTTCATCATTTGCCCATGTATAATAAATTCAGGACGCCCTCTATGGCACTCATCATTGCAGGGGTGACCATGCCCCTTCTCGGCATGTTAGCCTTGAAAGAAATTTTTAGCGGTAACATAGACAAGAAAAAAGCATGGAAGTACACTTGGATAAGTGCCTCTATCTCGGCTGGACTTTGCCTATTAGTGATGCTGCTCGGTAAAACTGTATTCACATTCACTGGAATTGGCGATGCAAGTTTCCAACAACAACTTATGACAGCCGGCTTCGATCAAGGCAGAATTGACAGTATCATGAGCATACTCATCAGCTATCGTGAATCCATGCTGATAAAAGATGCTTTCCGCTCATTGGTATTCATCGGCCTTGCCTTTGGCATTTTGGCGCTTTATTACAAAAATGCCATCAAAAAAGAATGGATTATCGGCGTCTCCCTTATTGTATTAGTATTGGCAGACATGTGGCCTATAGCACAACGCTACCTCAACGATGATCATTTTGTTTCTAAAAAGAAAGTAGAGAATGCTATTACAGCTACAGAAACAGATAATGCTATCCTCCAAGATCCAGACATCAATTACCGTGTGCTCAATTTGGCTTCAAATACGTTCAACGAATCACAGACCTCCTATTTCCACAAGTCCATCGGTGGCTATAGCCCTGCTAAACTACGCCGTTATCAGGATGTGATTGACTTCTACATAGCTGACCAAATGCAAGCGATGTATAAAGAAGTGGTAAGAACCCAAGGTAATCTTCAAACAACTGATCCAAGTTCTTTCCAAGTACTGAATATGCTAAATACCAAATACCTTATTCTTCCAACAGGTGAGGGAAAAACAATACCACTACAGAATCCACATCACTTTGGCAATGCTTGGTTTGTAAATGAGGCTAAAATCGTAGCCAATCCCGATGAAGAGATTTTGGCTCTTGCGGAGACAGATTTGAAAAACACGGCCATTGTTGATAAACGATATGCGCAATATGTGGAAGGCAAAGATTTTACACGGGATACCACCGCCACAATAGTCAACACCCTGTGCAAGCCCAATAAACTGAAATACACAGTAAATACTGCCAAAGAGCAACTAGTAGTTTTCTCGGAAGTATTCTATGACAAGGGCGGCTGGGTTGCCCATCTTGATGGCCAAGAAGTACCTCACTTCCGTTCAGATTATATTTTGAGAACGATGGTAGTGCCCGCTGGTCAGCACGAGATTGAGTTCAACTACATACCCCATGCAAGAATTATAGGATGCAAAATCAGTGATATTTCTACAATTGTATGTATTCTAATTATCCTCGCAGGATGTGGTTGGGGCATATACAAATGGAGAAAAAGAGACTCCACTATCCAAGCCTAAAACTACAGTTTAAAAATCCGTTCCATCAACTGCCACTTCTCTGCTGAGGTGGCAGTTTTTTCTGCTTGTTGGAATCGTGACATATAAGCTTCCCACTCGGCTTGACGAGGCAATGTGGCTAAACGGGCATTGTCTTTCTCCCAGTCAAAATCATCTACTGTATCTACAATCATGAACAGCGTATTGCCGTGAATGTATATCTGCATATCCAAAATGCCAACTTCTCGTATACCGGCCTTGATTTCAGGCCACACATGCGAGTGCTCTTCTATATATTGAGTAATCAACTCCGAATCATCACGTAATTTCAATGTTTGACAATATCTTTTCATGGCATTTTTTTAATTAGCATTTTTCAATTCTGGTCACATACAGTGCATACATCAATACTACCGCAAAGCAAAATGCTGGTACCAGATAGGACCAATTAATACCTACAGCATCCGACACCAATCCCTGGACGGGAGTCAAAACCGCTCCACCCAAAATAGCCATAATCAAGCCACTGGCTCCAATTTTGGCATCTCCGGCACAGCCGCCACAACTTTCCTTCTCCACATCACCCAAGGCAATGCCATAAATCGTGGGAAACATCAGGCTCATAAACATACTGACCAATATTAATGCAATGACCATAAACCATTGTGTACCTGCTGTAAACACAACCAAAAGCGTACACACCAGCGAAAGAAGCGAACCGAATATCAATAATTTGGATGGTTTGAAATATTTCATCAACCAGGTGTATATAAAGCGGGACAAACAAAAACCGATGATACTAATCAGATAAATTGTTGCCGCAGGTTTCTCCAAAATACCCAACTCGTTCATCACGATACGGATGGTGAAACTCCACACTCCGATTTGCGCTCCCACATAGAAAAACTGGGCCACCACACCAAACAAATACTTCTTATTAGAGATCAAACGTCTGATAGAGCTTCTCCAACTGTTTTGGTCCGCATTGGTTGTATCATCTTTCCCTTCAGGCATTTTCACACAAAGCATCACCACCATGAGCATCACTAGCACACACCCCAAGCCAAAATAAGTTCCTGATACAGAATATAGAGAAATATCGCTCAAAATAAACGCCTGACTGATCAGGATGCCCGTGATGGATCCAAGAGGATTGAACGCCTGCGCCACATTCAGTCGGCGGGTGGCGGTTTCAGGATCACCCATGCTCAATATGTACGGATTGGCAGTTGTTTCCAGCACACTGCAACCGCAAGCCAAGACATAGATAGCTACCAGATAAAAGCCATATGAGGCCACCTTTGCTGCAGGTAGGAATAACATAGCCCCCATGGCATACAAACACAAACCTAATATTACCCCCGCTTTGTAAGATCGCTTGCGAATAAACAATGCTGCTGGAAAAGCCACGCAAAAATAGGCCCCATAAAAGGCCATCTGGATGAAAGAGGTCTGGGTATCGCTCATGGACATAATGCGTTTGAATGCCGCCAACAGTGTGTCGGTCATATTATTGGCCAAACCCCATAAAAAGAAGAGAGAGGTGATCAGAATAAAAGGTACTAAATATTTTTTTTCGAGAACCTTCATGTACAATCAGATTTTGAACAGATTATTTACAATTTACATTCTTCTACGGATATGGATTCCAAAGGTACTTTCAATGGGTTGCTCACTGATAAAAACAAAATAGCCACCTCCACCAGCCCCGCACATTTTCCATCCTAAAGCCTTGTCTTTATGCTGTTCAAGAACTGGAAGTACCTCTGGATCAATCATGTGTGGAAACATTTTAATTTGGGCATTAAAACTATCTGTGGTGGCATTACCCCATGCCTTTAGGTCTTTTCGCAAAATGGCATCCCAGCACGCATCCGCTGCCACACTCAAGGCTTTGGCATTTTCCCCGTTGATTTCAGTATCAGCCAACACATCAAACTGCTGTTTGCGAGGAAAAAGAGGCAACATGCATATATGTTGTTCAATAAAAACCAAAATATCATCATCCAAAACTGACTCAATACGATAAGGCCAATAGTCGTTATTGTAATCCAAACGATTCAATCCCGGGAAAACGATACCGATAGCATCCTGGCTACCACTCACATACTGCGTTCCCGGTTTGTTTTCATAGCGGAAAATCATTTTGGCCAATTTTTCAGGATCATCAGCGGGATACTGGTTGCCCCACATTTCAATAGCAGCATTTCGTGAGGAAGTACTCAAGCCACTGCGGCTATTAAAATGCACATCAGGTTCCAAGTTGATAGTAAGGACCGCTCCTGGACAATATTGGCTCACAAAAGGCTGGTCAAGCCAGCCTCCAGCCAAATCCAAACGATAAGGAATATGACATTGTTGACGCAGCGCAGTGGTAGAGCGAACTGGTAAAGTACCATGCGGCAACCTCTGACTGACAACATATTGGATGCCAAGCTCTTTACACAAATTTTCTTTTAACGGGGAAGCACCATCACTATTCACAAAGAAAATATCCGGATGGAGTTCCTTCAATTCCTCCAAAAAATCCAACATGCCGCTACCTTTGCTTATCCATGCATCCTTAACACAGCGCAAAGCTTTGATCATATACAGCCGTTCTTCCTCTGGACAAACAGTCTTACGTCCTTTCAACTCAAAGATGGTCTTGTCAGAACCAATTCCGACATACAAATCACCATACGATGCCGCCTCTTCAAAAAAAGCGACATGCCCACTATGGAGCATATCATAACAACCGCTTACAAAAACCTTCTTCTTCATCCAATGAAAATTTGGGCAAAAATACAAAATTTCAACTGATAAAACAAAGCCATTTATTGCATCTTTTTGGGGCACGCACACAATAAATCTTAACTCAAGATTAAAATTTCACTGTCTGCAATTTACTCAAGAATTTTATGTACATTTGCAGATTAAAATCATCACAATGAAAAAAACTGCTCTTATTACGGGTATCACAGGTCAAGACGGCTCTTATTTGGCTGAGTTCCTATTGGAAAAAGGATATGAGGTTCACGGCATTATGCGTCGTGCCTCCTATTTTAACACAGGCAGAATTGAGCATCTATACTTAGACGAATGGATTGAAGACATGAAACAAAAACGCCAAATCAATCTGCATTATGGCGACATGACAGATTCGTCTTCCCTGATTCGCATTATCCAATCTATACAACCTGACGAAATTTACAACCTTGCGGCACAATCACATGTCAAAGTTTCTTTTGATGTGCCTGAATATACCGCTGATACAGATGCCATCGGAACCTTGCGCATTTTGGAAGCAGTTCGCATGCTGGGCATGGAAAAGAAAACCAAAATATATCAGGCATCCACTTCCGAATTGTATGGAAAAGTACAAGAAGTTCCGCAATCCGAAACCACTCCCTTTTATCCGCGTTCACCCTATGGTGTAGCCAAAATGTATGGTTTCTGGATCACTAAAAATTATCGCGAGGCTTATGGTATGTTCGCTGCCAACGGTATTCTTTTCAATCATGAGAGTGAACGCCGCGGAGAAACCTTTGTGACTCGTAAAATCACAATGGCGGCAGCCCGCATTGCCAAAGGCAAGCAGAAAAAACTATATCTTGGCAATCTCAATGCCATGCGCGATTGGGGCTATGCCAAGGATTATGTGGAATGCATGTGGCTCATTCTGCAACACGACAAGCCCGAGGATTTTGTAATTGCCACAGGTGAAATGCATTCTGTTCGCGAGTTCTGCACCCTGGCTTTCGCCGAAGCCGGCATCCAGCTCCGTTGGGAAGGGGAAAATGAGAACGAAAAAGGCATAGATATAGCTACTGGCAACATTCTGGTGGAAGTTGACCCCAAATTCTATCGTCCCACCGAAGTGGATCAATTGCTTGGTAATCCAACCAAAGCACAGCAACTGTTGGGTTGGAATCCCACTAAAACGCCTTTTAAGGAATTAGTGAAAAGAATGGTGCAAAACGACTTGAAAATCCTTTAAACTATTGTTTAACAATGGAAAAAAATGCGAAAATATATGTGGCTGGACACCGAGGCTTAGTCGGTTCAGCCATTATGAGATGTCTTGAAGGCTACGAATACAACAATATCATCACACGTTCCCATCAGGAATTGGACCTAAGAGATCAAGCACAGGTGAACCGTTTCTTTGATGAAGAACAACCAGAATATGTATTTCTGGCAGCGGCCAAAGTGGGTGGAATTTTAGCCAACAACACTTACCCCGCCCATTTCATGTATGACAACCTCATGATTTCCGCCAATGTGGTACATGCCGCCTACGAACATCAGGTTAAGAAACTGCTGTTTTTGGGTAGTTCTTGCATTTATCCGAAAATGGCACCCCAACCCATCAAAGAAGAGCATTTGCTGACAGGCTCCTTGGAGCCCACCAACGAAGGCTATGCACTGGCCAAAATTTCCGGCATGCAGATGTGCAAATACTACCGCCGCCAATTTGGCTGTGATTATATCTCCGCTATGCCCACCAACCTATATGGCATCAACGACAATTTCGACCTGAATAGTTCCCACGTGCTGCCTGCCATGATACGGAAATTTCATGAAGCGAAAGTCCAAAACAAGCCGGAAGTGATACTTTGGGGAACAGGCAAAGTGTTGCGAGAATTTCTATTTGTCGATGATTTGGCCGATGCACTTGTACATCTGATGAACCATTATTCCGCAGAAAGCCATGTCAACATTGGCACTGGTGAAGACCTGAGTATCAATGAATTGGCGCTTTTAGTAAAAAACGTCGTAGGTTATCAGGGACAGATTGTATATGACAGTTCCAAACCCGACGGAACACCACGGAAACTACTCGATGTCAGCCTATTACATAGCACAGGATGGCATCATAAAGTTTCACTCCAACAAGGCATTGAAATAGTATATAAGTGGTATCAAGAACAAAACAAATAAGATGAAACCGAAAGTCAGTGTTATCACCATTACCTTCAATGCCGGTCATTTTTTACAGAAAACCATTGAAAGTATTATCAATCAATCTAATAAAAATTTTGAATACCTGATTATTGACGGAGGTTCAAAAGACAATACACTGGATATCATTCAGCAATATGAGAATGAGTATTTCGCATCGATGGAAGAAGCTCAAAAAAGAGAAGATACCATTTCCAACAAAATACTTTGGATTTCCGAACCCGACAAAGGTTTATACGATGCTATGAACAAGGGCTTGCATCTCGCACATGGCGATTTCGTATGGTTTATCAATGCTGGAGACAAAATCTATGATGACACAACCATGCAAACGGTAGTGGATACTATAGACAACAATTCTTTCTGTGATGTGGTTTATGGTCAGTCCATTATCATTGACGAGGAAGATAACATCCGTGGTGAACGACATAAAATAGCCCCTAAAAACCTCACCAAAAAGAGTTTACTCAATGGATTAGTCGTATGTCACCAGTCCATTTTGGTTAGAAAAAACATTGCACCAGATTACGACATCAAATACCGCATCTCTGCGGATTATGATTGGGTGTGCAAAGTCCTGACAAAATCAAGACAGAATTGTTATATCGACAAATACATCTCCCGTTTCATGATTGCAGGTGTCTCGGCACAGCAACGGAAAAAATCGTGGTTGGAGAGATATGATAGTATGAAAAAACACTTTGGATTCCCTGCCACCTGTTGGGCACATCTAAAAATTATCACAAAGTACCTGTTTTCAAAAAACCAATCTGCAAATTAATCCCATCAACCAAATATGTGCTATTTTTCTATTATTGTTCCCGTATTCAATCGTCCAAACGAAGTGGAAGAACTGCTTGAAAGCATCTCAAAACAGTCTCTTTCAGATTTCGAAGTAATTATTGTAGAAGATGGTTCGACTGTAAAATGTGAAGAGGTCGTTCAACGATACCAAGACACGCTTAACGTAAAATATTATTACAAAGAAAATTCAGGGCCTGGTGAAACACGTAATTATGGAAGTGGCAAAAGTAACGGAGAGTATCTGATCATTTTAGATTCTGATTGTATTTTGCCGCCAGATTATCTGAAAAATGTACATGATGAACTACAAAACAACCCTTGCGACGCCTTCGGAGGCCCGGATCGTGCCCATGAATCCTTTACCCCTGTACAGAAAGCCATCAGCTATGCGATGACCTCCTTTTTTACCACCGGAGGAATTAGAGGAGGAAAGAAAAAACTGGATAAATTCTATCCAAGAAGCTTTAATTTGGGTATTAGAAAAGATGCATTCGACGCATTGGGAGGTTTTTCCAAAATGAGATTTGGAGAAGATATTGATTTGAGCATCAGAATTTTCGACAATGGATACAGCTGTCGATTATTTCCCGATGCATGGGTTTACCATAAACGCCGCACAGACTTTCGTAAATTTTTCAAACAAGTTCATAATTCCGGAATCGCACGTATCAACCTCTACAAACGGCATCCAAAATCACTGAAACTTGTGCATTTACTCCCTGCCTGTTTCACTTTAGGTTTATTGTTTTTGCTGATTCTGTCACTGTTTTGGCCATGGGCATTACTCCCCATTGCAATTTACATGCTACTTATTTTCTTTGATGCTACCATAAAAGAGAAAAGTATCAAGATCGGCTTGTTATCCATCGTTGCTTCTTTTGTGCAGCTAACAGGCTATGGCACAGGATTTCTAAGAGCCGTGTGGAGAAGACTTATTCTAAGACAAGACGAGTTTGAAGCTTACAAGAAAAATTTCTACAAGTAACTTATATTATCCCCCTGAAATACGCTATCGTCCGCTCTAACCCTTCCCTTAGCTCAACAGTGGGTTGCCAGTTCAATATTTCTTTGGCCTTGTCGATGATGGGCTGGCGTTGCTGCGGATCGTCCTGCACCGCCGGATGGTAAATGATTTTGGATTTTGAACCCGTCAATTCTACCACCAATTCCGCCAACTGTTTGATGGTAAATTCTTTAGGATTTCCAAGATTAATCGGACCCGTTACCTCATCAGCAGTATGCATCATCCTGATAATACCATCAATCATGTCTTCGCAATAGCAAAAGCTACGGGTTTGTTCTCCGGTACCGTAAATGGTGATATCCTCATTTTTCAAAGCCTGCACAATAAAATTGGACACTACCCTGCCGTCGTCGGGCAACATGCGGGGACCGTAGGTATTGAAAATTCGTACCACCTTGATTCTCACCTTGTTCTGTCGGTGATAGTCAAAGAATAGGGTTTCAGCACAGCGCTTGCCCTCATCATAACATGAGCGAATACCGATGGGATTCACATTACCCCAGTACTCCTCAGGTTGCGGATGCACAAAGGGATCACCATAGACCTCGCTCGTGGAAGCCTGCAAAATCTTAGCTCCGTTGCGGTTGGCCAGTTCCAACATGTTCACGGCACCCACCACCGAGGTATTGATGGTCTTAATGGGATCATATTGGTAATGCACAGGAGAGGCGGGACATGCCAAATTATATATCTCATCTGCCTCTATATCAAATGGGTCTGTTATATCATGGCGGATCACCTCAAAATACGGATTGCCCATCAGATGAACTATGTTCCTTTTGCTACCCGTGAAATAATTGTCGAGGCAGATCACATCATTTCCTTCTTTCAGCAGTCTTTCGCACAGATGCGAGCCCAAAAAACCGGCACCCCCGGTCACCAATATTTTTTTCATTTTCTATTCCTTACTTAAAAGAGCAAAAATACAAAAATTATCAATTAGCAAATTAGTTAATGAGTAAATTAGCAAATGAATGGTGATTATTTATTGAAGTATGGTTATTTTCATGTCGGTGGCAATAAGATTTTTTATTATCTTTGCACCCGAAAAGGTATAAACAGCTCTAAAAATACCAACTTTATACCCGATACGATATAAAATAATAATTTTCAATAGTTTTATACCCGAAAGAATATAAATTATGAGCGAAACAAAATTATCGAAGTTTGTAAAAGAGCAACGCAAAATGTATCATCTTAACCAGATAGATCTGTCAGAAAGATCCGGCGTGGGCTTGCGCTTTGTCCGCGATTTAGAACAGGGAAAACCCACTTTACGGATGGATAAGGTGAACCAAGTGTTGAATATGTTTGGTGCGGAATTAGCTCCTGTAAAAATGGAAAGGGGTGAGTTGTGAAACAAGCGGAAGTATATTTCCAAGACCAACTAGCGGGCATCCTTACAGAGGATGTCAACGGATATACATTTGCCTATTCGGAAACGTATGTTGCGGGAAACAACACCCCCATCAGCTTGACATTGCCTCTGCAGACAAAACCTTTTACAAGCAATATTCTATTCCCCTTCTTTGACGGACTTGTTCCCGAAGGATGGCTGTTGGACATCGCTCAAAACAACTGGAAAATCAACCCGGGAGACCGAATGTCGCTGCTGCTGGCATGCTGCAAAGACTGCATTGGGGCAGTAAGCATCGTGGATATTTCAAATTCCAAAAATCAGTAAGATATGGCTAAGTGTTTGTGTTGTTATCAGCAATTAGATGAAGGGATGGTGGATTATCATCCCCAGTGTGCAAAGCGTTTTTTTGGCACAAACGATGTTCCAGGGTTGCCCTATCGTCATACACAAATCAAAGAACTGGCCAAAGAGGTGGTACGCAGCCAAACTACCGTGACGGGAGTGCAGGCAAAATTGTCTATGGATATTGAAAAACTGCAACACGAGTCACGATTCACCATTGTTGGATTGTGGGGACGATTTATTCTCAAACCTCAGACGGAACTCTACCCGAACCTACCAGAGTTGGAGGATCTGACTATGCATCTGGCTGAAGTAGCCAAAATTCAAGTTGTTCCCCATACTCTTGTACGCTTCGCAGATGGAAAACTATGCTATCTGACACGTCGTATAGACAGAACTGCAAAAGGAGAAAAAATACCAATGGAGGACTTCTGTCAACTTTCTGAAAAACTAACCGAACATAAATACAGAGGTTCGCATGAGCAAATCGCCAAACTGATTTTACACTATTCTTCGGCCCCAAAACTTGACCTTGCACGATTTTGGGAAGTTGTGCTTTTCTCGTGGATAACAGGAAACAGCGATATGCATCTGAAGAACTTCTCTCTATACAGTCCCATTCCTGGCAATTATCAACTTACACCCGCCTATGACTTGCTAAACACACTACTGGTGATGCCTTCGGATACAGAAGAATTGGCCTTAACACTAAATGCAAAAAAGAAAAAAATAAAGCAACAGGATTTCACAAGCACTATGATTAACAGCGGTTTGGACGAAAAAGTAGTCCAAAACATCCTGAAGAAATTCCAAGCCTCAACAGAGCCTTGGCATGACTGGATTGAACGTTCTTTTCTTCCTCAAACAATGAAAGACGGCTATAACCAAATGATTACTGCCAGACTGAACCGCTTATTCAATAAATAAAAGCGAATGACCAAGCAGGAACAGATACATAAAATACTGAAAGACCACTGGGGTTACGACAGTTTCAGGCCGCTGCAGGAGGACATTATCCTGTCAGTGATGAACGGTCGCGACACCCTGGCCCTGCTGCCCACCGGCGGCGGCAAGTCCATCTGTTTCCAAGTGCCCGGCCTCGCTCTCGACGGACTGTGCATCGTCATTTCGCCACTCATTGCCCTGATGAAGGACCAAGTGGCCAACCTGAAGAAACGCCATATCAAAGCCGCGGCTCTGTATTCCGGCATGAGCAAACACGAGATTGAACTGGTGCTCAACAACTGCGCCTTCGACCCGGAATTCAAGTTTCTGTACGTATCGCCCGAGCGCCTCAAGACCGACAATTTCCGGGCTACGCTGTCGCATCTGCATGTCGGACTGATTGCCGTGGACGAGTCGCACTGCATCTCTCAATGGGGTTACGACTTCCGCCCACCCTACCTCGAGATCGCTGAAATACGCCAGTTTTTCCCGAAGGTGCCAGTGCTTGCGTTGACCGCCACCGCCACTCCCGAAGTGGTGAAAGACATCCAAGACAAGCTTCATTTTCCACAATATAATGTTTTTCAGAAAAGTTTCAAACGAGACAACCTGACCTATTATGTTGTAAAAGAAGAAGATAAGAACAATCGAATGCTGCGCATCATGCAACGCTACCCCGGCACAGGCATCGTGTATGTGCGCAACCGCCGCAAGACGCAAGAAACCGCCGAATTTCTGCAACGCAACGGTATCGCCGCAGACTTCTACCATGCCGGCCTCGACAGCGCCACCCGCGATCGCAAGCAGAATGAATGGATGCAGGACCAGACCCGCGTTATCGTGTCCACCAACGCTTTCGGCATGGGCATAGACAAGCCCGACGTGCGTTTTGTCATCCACATTGACATCCCCGACACGCTGGAAGGCTATTTCCAGGAGGCTGGACGCGGAGGCCGCGACGAAAAAGAGTCCGTGGCCATCATGCTCTACGACGATGCCGACATCCGCGAGCTGAAACGCAACTTCGAACTGACCTTCCCACCCATTGAGGACATCCGCAAGGTATATAATATATTGTGCAACCATTATAACATTGCCCTTGGCGACGGGGCTGGCCGTACTTTTCCCTTCCGTATCGGTGAACTGCTGAAACCCGCCGCTATGAACATGGTGGCCATTTACAACTCCATCAAGTTTTTGGAAAAGATGGGCATGGTTTTTCTTAGCGAAGACGGCAAAAGCACATCACAGCTCAGCATGAGCATCGGCGGGGAAAGGTTGACAATTTTTGAAGAGAAAAATCCTGAATACGACGAGTTTGTCAAGCTGATTTTGCGTTCTTACAGTGGACTTTTCACCCGCTATGTCAAAATAGACGAGGCTGAAATTGCTCAAAGAGCCGGCATCAGCGAGGAAGAGACCGTCAGCTTGCTCCATAAGCTGGCCCGCATGGGACTTTGGAGCTATTCGCCCAAAACCGAACAGGCACTTATCACCTTCCTCACCCCGAGAGTAGACGAGGATTACCTGTACTTCAGTCCCGACATATACAAACGCCGCAAAGAAGTGGCTAAGAAGCGTTTGGAAGAGGTTTTGCACTTCGTTCAATGCGAAGACAGCTGTCGTAGCCAGTTGCTTTTGGCCTATTTCGGCGAACACAAAAGTCCCGCCTGCGGCAAATGCGATGTCTGCCTAAAAGTGCACAAAGAAGAACTTGAAAACAAAGACTTTAAAGAAATTAGCACTGAAGTAAAAAGATTAGCTAACACAGGAACTAAAGACCTTAAGGCCCTTATTTTCAAAGCCTCCGAAAACCACCCCCAAGAAAAGGTGGTAAAGGTTGTGCGATGGATGATAGACAATAGAGAGTTGACAGTTGATAGTTGACAATTGACAATTAAGAATTCCCCTTCTGCTAGATTCGACGAAGGAGTAAGTGCAGAGACAAAGCTTGCTTTGGCTATGCCGAACGAGGAGGAGAAATGGGGCGAAGCCCCCAACGGGTGGCCGAAGGCCGGGGTAGTGACATAAACATCACGGCAAAGCCGTACATTAAAAAAGAAAGAACTAAACAATAAAATTCCCAGATAATGAAAAGACTTGCAGTTTTAATGATTACAATGCTCCTTGCAGGGGCAATTGCCTCCGCTCAGGAGAATTTATGCCAATACGTTAACCCCTTGGTGGGCACAGATTTCCACGGGCACACCTACCCTGGCGCCATTGTGCCCTTTGGCGGAGTTCAGCTCAGTCCTGACACCCGACTGGAGGGCTGGGACGGCTGTTCGGCCTACCACTACTCTGACAATGTGATTTACGGTTTCAGCCACACCCACCTCAGCGGCACTGGTTGCTCCGACTACGGCGACATCCTGCTGATGCCTTTCACGGGCCAAGCCTCGGTCATTAACAGCGAGTACTGCTCCAAGTTTTCTCATAGCAAAGAGATTGCAGAGCCTGGTTATTACTCGGTTATGCTCGACAAATACAAAGTGAAGGCAGAGCTGACCTGCACCCCGCATGTAGGCGTGCATCGCTATACCTACCCCACCGACAATATGGCCAAAGGTGTTATTCTCGACCTGAAACACCGTGATATGGTGCTGAACAGCGTCATCAGCTACGATGCCAAGGCAAACAAAATTATAGGTCTGCGTGATTCAAGAGCTTGGAACGAACACCAAAAGCTGAATTTTTCCATGCTGTTCTCGCAACCCATCACTAAGGTGGAATTTTATGTGAACGACCAGCGTGTGGATTCAGTCAACGCCATCACCGGCACTAACTGCAAGGCTATCATCTATTTTGCTGAAAACACCAAGCAAGTCGTGGTAAAAGTGGCACTTTCCGCTGCTGCCCTCAACCTAAATGATGCCGACAAGAACCTGAAAGAGGTTCCCGATTTCGACTTTCACAAAGTCCATCACCAAGCCCGCGAAATTTGGAACGAAGAACTCAACAAAATCGTGGTAGAAACCAATGACCTTGAGTTAAAGAAAGTTTTCTATACTGCTTTGTATCATTGCTTTACATCTCCTTATCTATTCAATGATGTAGATGGAAAATACCGTGGCATGGATGGCATCACCCATCAGGCCAAAGAGCACAATGTCTATACCGTTTTCTCCCTGTGGGACACCTACCGCGCCCTGCATCCGCTGCTGACGCTCATCGACCGCAAACGCACCGACGATTTTGTATATACTTTCATGCGCCATTATGAGCAAGGCGGCATGCTGCCCGTTTGGGAACTGTCGGCTTACGAAACCTGGTGCATGATTGGCTATCACAGCATTCCCGTCATTTACGACGCCTATCAGAAAGGCATTTTGGACCATTATTCTGATTATGAGAAACTCCAGATGCTCAATGCCATGGTAGCCAGTGCCAAGCTGAATCTTCTGGGCCGTCCAGAATATGCAAAATACGGCTTCATTCCCTCCGATTACGAGCACGAATCCGTTTCCAAAACTTTGGAATATGCCTTCGACGACTGGTGCATCGCCCAATTCGCCAAAGCCATAGGACAAGACGATGTCTATCAGGAATTTATCAAAAGGTCTCAGTTCTATAAAAACATCATGGATGCCAATGGCTTCATGCATCCCAAAGCAAACGGTGGTTTTCTGCTGCCATTCAACCCCAAAGAAATCAACAATCACTTCACTGAAGCCAACTCCTGGCAGTACTCTACCTATGTGCCCCATGATTTCAATACCTACGTGGATTTGATGGGCGGAACAGCTATTGCGGAACGCTTATTGGACAGCCTCTTCGGCACAAGTTCTCTCACTTCTGGTCGCGAGCAGGTGGATGTCACAGGTCTGATTGGACAGTACGCCCATGGCAACGAACCCAGCCACCATGCTGCCTACCTGTATAATTTCATCGGCAAGCCTTGGAAAACCCAGCGCATGACCGACAGCATTATGCACAGCCTTTACACCTCACAACCCGACGGACTGTGCGGTAACGAGGACTGCGGCCAGATGTCCGCCTGGTATGTGCTCAGTGCCATGGGTTTCTACCCTGTTTGCCCCGGCGACAACCACTACATCATTGGCAGTCCAATGTTCGACAAGGTCACCATCAACTTGGAGAATGGCCAGCAGTTTGTCATCACCGCCGCCAACCGCAGCCGCAACGCCTGCTACATCCAGTCCGCCAAGCTGAATGGCCAGAAATACGACAAATCCTATATCACTTTCGAGGACATCAAAGACGGAGGACAGCTCAACTTTGTCATGAGCACGAAGCCCAACACCAAATGGGGCGTGGGCAAAGGCAAGCAGCCCGAGAACCGACTGGAGCCGACCATCACCATCGTGCCCAGCATCAACGCTCCGAGGCAGACTTTCAAAGACCAACTGACGTTCAACATCAGCCTGTTCAAGCCTGCACAAATCAGTGACAACAAGCTGGTTTATCCCGCTACCACCGATAAAATCTACTTCACCACCGATGGCACCGAACCCGCCAGAAATTCCAGATTAGAATACACTGGTCCCGTCACCATCACGGAAAACACCACCGTGAAAGCGGTAAGCTACAATGAAACAACAGGTTACAGTCCCGTTGTCGAAGCCAAGTTCTACCAATTTGCCCAGGACAAGAAAATCATACTGCACTCCCAATATTCCGAAATGTATTCGGCAGGTGGTGACAATGCCTTGTTAGACGGCATCCGAGGCCAGACCAACTTCCGCTTAGGCGGCTGGCAAGGCTATCAGGGCAAGGACTTCGAGGCCACCATCGACCTGCTGAAAGTGAAAGACATCCACAAAGTAAGCGTAGGCTTCCTGCAAGACACCCGCGCATGGATTATCTTCCCGACCTCTATGACGGTGGAAGTTTCCGAAGACAACGTAAACTTCGAGCCTTACGGCACTTTCGTCAATCAAGTCCCTGCCAACAACTATGAGGAACAGGTGCAGGAATTCACAATGAGCAAAAACGCCAAATGCCGTTACATCCGCATCAAAGCCAAGACCTTCGGCAAGCTCCCCGACTGGCATCTCGGTGCCGGCGGCGACAGCCACATCTTCGTTGATGAAATAACTATAGAATAATACCTTAGTCTTTCACACAGCGTACTGAAAAACCTAAAAAAGTGTCGCCACTGTCTTCCTGTACATTGGCCATTCCATAATTGATATTACGGTAATACGCCGTGTTTTCGTATGTTTCATGTGCCGTTGCAGTCCAGAAACTGGCATTATAACCGAAACTGGGATAATCTCCAAAATAATGAAAACAACCGGCAGGAAGGGCTGAGAATCCAGTGGCGTTGTTTGAGCTCGGATTATTGCCAGGAGCATCTGCCTCATCAGAAGTGTTCCAGCCCCAATTGACAGTCAGAGCCTTAGCCAAATGCTCGGTATTGTCACCTGCAACGTATGCAGGCTGTGTTTTCATGTAATCGAGCAACGCTGTCCACTCCGCATTACTGGGCACATGCCAGCCTTCAGGACATACACCCTGAACATGGCTGGGATTACTATTACTGCTATTAGAACCATGCATTACAGCCTGCCAATTATACAGATAACCATAGGTGGACACATTGGATGGATTGCCATGAGGAGCATAACGGAAAGGGGATCCAGAACTGGGCATCTCACCCTCTGGAATTGGCGTGCTATCTGCATAACGCGTGGTACGCAAGTTCTCCGCCATCCACACCTGATCACCTAACTTCACCGCATCATAACTGTTACCATCAATGTCAGTCACCGCATCGGTCAGAACTTTATCTTCATCTTTTTTTACCTTGTCTTTTTTGCACGATGTCATCAGCATCGCTACGGAAATGACCATTATCATTCCAAATATCAATATCTTTTTCATTTTAATTCTTTTTTGATTAATCCATGAAATAGTTTTTGCAAAAATACATAATTTTTTTTTAATTCAAAATTCAAAGTCCAAAATTCAAAAAAATTCTCAGTTAGTCATTTACTACTATTGCAATAAAATGGGAAATTTTTGTAAATCACATCGTATCAAATATTTACAAAAAATTTTCGTTTTTCTGATTTGAAAGACAAGGCAGAGTGCCAAAGGCACTATATTCTATTAACCCCGCACAACTTGTTGTGTGGGGCGTACAATGACAGGTCCTGTCTGCGTGCCGTAGGTACGCTACATTCTCTTGCTGTAGCGTACCTACGGCACGCTGAAGTAGTGCAGATTGCTGTATACCCCACATTGAGCTACGCTTATGCGGGGTTAATAGGATTGCGTGCTTTCAGCACGACTAATCGCTTACATTGTATAACACTTTATAACGCACTTTTATCACTATCCTAAACAAGAAAATATCGCCACAGTAGTTTTTGTCATTTTTAACTTTCAGTTCTCAGTTTAATTAGCACATTAAAAAATTCCGTATCTTTGCAAGTTAATTCAAATAAAAATGTACAGTCTGTATCTCAAAGAAATAAAGACCTTTTTAAGCTCGGTGTTAGGCTACATTTTCATCGCCGTATTCCTCATTGTGGCAGGGCTTTTCCTCTGGGTCTTCCCCAACATCAACAACGTTATTTTCGCCGGGCTCTCCGACATCCAAGGCCTGTTCAATGTGGCGGAATTCCTCTTCATATTCTTAGTGCCCGCCATCACCATGAGGTCATTTGCCGAGGAAAAGAAAAGCGGCACCCTTGAGCTGCTGTTCACCAAACCCCTCACCGACAACCAAATCATTGGTGCTAAATTTTTAGCTTGCCTTACCCTGCTGGTTATCACGCTGATACCCACACTGGTTTATGTCGTCACGGTGTATCTCATCGGTAATCCCGTGGGCAACATCGACATGGGCAGCACTTGGGGCTCCTACCTCGGACTGGTTCTTTTAGGCGCAGCTTTTATCGCCATCGGACTGTTTTCTTCTTCCATCACCAACAACCAGATTGTGGCCTTCATCATCGCCGCCCTGCTTTGCTTCATTATGTTCTTCGCCTTCGATTTCATCTATTCCTTCTCCGCCCTCGGCAATTTCGGCTATTACATCAAAACCCTGGGTATCGCCGAACACTATTCCGCTATCAGCAAAGGCGTTATCGACAGCCGCGACCTGATATACTTCCTCAGCGTCATATTCCTCTTCTTATTCGGCACCAAAATCGTATTGTTAAACAGAAAATGGTAAATCTTCTATAGTCATGAAAGAAAAAAACAACAACAGCCAGCGTTTTAAGAAGAATGCCATCACCGGATTGATTGTCAGCCTGCTCATCCTGATCGCCGTCAATATTCTCTCTTCTTTTTTCTTCTTCAGAATTGATTTGACCAAGGATAAAAGACTCTCCCTTTCACCCACCACGATTCAGATGCTGAAGAACTTGGATGACAAGGTTTATATCCGTGTTTTTCTAAAAGGAGACAATCTTCCTGCTGATTATCAGTTATTTAGAGAGAAAACAAGAGATATGCTTCAGGAATTCAGAAGCTATTCCAAAAATATCCATGTTGAATTTATTGATCCTGTGAAGGACAAAACGCCAGAAGAGGTCAACACAATTTTCGGCGAGTTTGCCCAGAAGGGGCTGAAGCCTATCCCCATCAGCCGAGAGGATGCCAGCGGTTTCTCCACCCACTACATCGTGCCGGGAGCTATGATTGCCTATCACAACCAGGAGTATCCCGCCACCCTGATTGTAGCCGACCCCAGCGGCAACGACTGGCTGGAATACTCTATTCAGGAACTGGAATACAACCTCGTTTCCTCCATCCGCAAACTCATGACCGAAGGCAAACCTAAGGTGGCGTTTCTGGACGGACACGGCGAGATGGACTTCTATTCCACCTCGTGGATGGCTTGGCAACTGCAACGCTTTTACAATGTGGACCGTGTGCGCATCAACGGCAGAGTGAATGCCTTAAACAATATCGCCATTGAAGACTCTGTCAGTCAAACATTAACTGTGCGCGGCAATAAATACGATGTATTGATTGTGGCCCAGCCTACGGAGCCTTTCCCTGATGCTGACAAGTATGTGATAGACCAGTTCCTGATGAAAGGCGGCAAGATTCTCTGGCTGATCGACGCTACCGACGCCTCCGCCGACAGTTTGCAGGACCGTCCCGAATTCTTCGCCACCCCCCGTAACCTGCGCCTCAACGACCTGTTTTTCAGCTATGGTGTACGTCTGAATCCCAACCTGATCCAAGACCTTAGCTGCCAACAGATTCCCATCGGTGTGGGCCAGATTGGCGACCAGCAGCAATACAAGTTCATGAACTTTCCCTATTGCCTCAAAGTGGTCAACTTTACCGATCATCCTATTGTGCGCAATATCAAAGAAATAAAGTCTGATTTTACAGGTACCATCGACTTTGTAGGTAAGGAAAATGAGCTGAAAAAGACGCCCTTGTTGTTGACGTCAGAACGTACCAAAATCGTGCCTGCCCCTGCCATTGTTACCATCAATGTGGGCTTGGCAACGCCTAATCTACAGGAATACGCTTTCAAATACCTGCCTATCGCCGCTATCGTGGAGGGTTCCTTTGAGTCAGCTTTTAACGGCATCCTGCCCATTGAGTTTGACACCATGAAAGCCCTCGGTTTCTTGCAGAAGAGTGAGCCCACTCGCCAGATTTTTGTGGCCGACGGCGACATCATCCGCAACTTCATCGACCGCCAGCGCAACCAGCCCTACCCCACTGGCTATGACATCTACACTGGCGTGATGTACGACAACACCGACTTCCTGCTCAACTGCATCAACTACCTCTGCGATGATGACGACCTGCTGCAAATCCGCGCCAAAAACTTCAAAATCGGTTCTTTGGATCCCGTCAAAATCAGAAACCACAAGAATCTGTATTCAGTTTTGAATATTGTGATTCCTTTGGCATTAATTCTGATTATGGGAATTATCCTGATTATCATCCGAAAGCTTAAATATAGCAGAAAATAAAACACTGTGTCACAGCTCATTGAACAAATCCTGCAACACAAAAGCGTTTCGTTTGTCGGCATGGAGAAAAACACCGGCAAGACGGAAAGTCTCAATTATGTGTTGCGCGAGCTGTACCAGACGGATAAGAAAATCGCCATCACCTCTATCGGTATCGACGGCGAGAGTGTGGACCAGGTGACCGAGACACCCAAGCCGGAGATTGAACTGGCCAAAGGCACCATTTTCATCACTTCTGAAAAACATTACAAGGAAAAACGCCCTACCTCCGACATTCTGGACATTTCCAACTTCAGCACTTCATTAGGCAGATTAGTCACCGCCAAGGCTTTGCAACGAGGGAAGGCCATCATTTCAGGCCCCAGCTCCACCGGCCGCCTCAAACAAGTGCTGGCCGAGATGCCTCGCTATGGCGTGGACATTACCTTGGTGGACGGTGCACTGTCCCGCAAAAGTTTTGGTGCCCCCACCATCACTGAGAGCCTCATTCTGAGCACTGGAGCCGCCTTGTCGCCCCACCTGCCAGAGCTGATTCGCAAGACCCAGTTCACCTGCCGTCTCATCCATTTGCCTGCCTTCACAGCCACCAACACCGACTGTCTCGCCGATGTCAACTCTGGCTTATGGGCACAGGATTCTGAGGGCCAGTGGCACGATTTGGAAATCCCCTCCACCCTGCTGCTGGACAAGTACAAAGACCGCTTGTTCAAATATGGCAACAACTTTTACATCGGAGGCATCGTCACCGACAAAATCTTCGACTATCTAAGAATGCAGCCGAATATCAGCAAGACCATTGTCATCGTGAAAGATTTTACCAAAATCTTCGCCGTTCCCGAGTCAGTCAATGCCTTCCTGAAGAAAGGCGGGCAATTATTTGTGTTGTATGCGGCGAAACTGTTAGCGGTGTGTGTCAACCCCACCTCCCCCACTGGCTATAACATCAACTCCGCCCTCCTCCGTGAAAAAATGTCAGAGGCGTTGCAGTTACCGGTGTATGATGTGAAACAAATTTAGTGGTCAGGGGACAGGGGACAGATGTAATAAAGATATATTCCTAGTGAGACGAAATTAATAATATACAAAAGATGGTATTAGGCATAGTCATTTTATTCCTATTCGCAATCAGCATTGGCCTCAGCGGGCGTGTGCTTTTTGCCATCAAAGATGGACAAATTGTCAAGCACGTCCGTTTCCTAAAATACGTGAATGTCATTCACCTTATCGCCGTAGGCTTATGGTTATTAACTCTTCCCTTGTCTGATGTTTTTATGTGGGGCAAAGGCGAAGCAATATTATTTTTTTTCATATACGCCCTGTTCGGTGTGACAGCATTGATAAGTAATATCGTTGTTCTTGTAGGACAATACATAAGCAAGAATAATTCGGGGGAATAATATCCCGTTAGGGATTTAACATCAATAGAACACATAGTATCATAGCACAATTATATCCCGTTAGGGATTTAATTTCAATAGATACGGAACATCATGACACATTTCTATCCCGTAAGGGATTTAATATAATTATATTAAACCCTCTGCGAGGGTAATTAGGAATGGAAACGCCTGACGATTTCTATTGAAATTAAACCCTCTTACGAGGGTATAAATATTGATAAATTCATACCAACATCTATTGATATTTATTCCCCTGACGGGGAAATAATATCCCGAAGGGATTCAATCTCAATAGAATACACGATATCATTATACCTATCATATCCCGTTAGGGATTTAATATGTACATTAAAACCTTTTGCGGTGGTATAAAATGGAAATTCCCTTATTTTATCAACCCTAACAGGTAATTGCCGTACCCGCTCTTCAATAGCGGCTGGGCGATTTCTTCCAATTTGGCGGCATCAATAAATCCTTGACGGTAAGCCACTTCCTCAATGCAACCCACTTTCAGGCCCTGACGCTCCTCCACCACTTGCACAAACTGGGTGGCATCAATCAGCGACTTGAAAGTACCTGTGTCAAGCCAAGCAGTTCCACGATCCATCTTGCAAACTTTCAGCTTGCCAGCTGCCAGGTAATATTTGTTGACGTCGGTAATTTCATACTCACCGCGAGCACTGGGTTTGATGTTCTTGGCCACCTCAACGACCGTATTATCATAGAAATACAAGCCCGGCACCGCATAATTGGACTTAGGCTGTTTCGGCTTTTCTTCAATGGAAACGGCAATCATGTCCTCGTTGAACTCCACAACACCATAGCGTTCGGGGTCGGAAACATGATAGGCGAAAATGACACCACCATCGGGATCATTGTTTTCGGACAAATGCCTTTCGAAACCACCACCATAGAAAATATTGTCACCCAACACCAAGGCAGCTTTGTCCTGGCCGATGAAATCAGCTCCTAACACAAATGCCTGGGCCAGTCCGTTGGGTACATGCTGCACCACATATTGGAAGTTGCAACCCAAGCGGGAGCCATCACCCAAAAGACGCTCAAAATGCGGCAGGTCATGCGGAGTGGAGATAATCAGAATATCCCGAATGCCCGCTTGCATCAAGGTGGACAGCGGATAATAAATCATCGGTTTGTCATAAATCGGCATCAACTGCTTGCTCATGGCAAGTGTGATGGGGTGTAATCTGGTGCCGGAGCCTCCGGCAAGGATGATACCTTTCATATGTATATAATTTTTTGTTTTGTTTCTTTTTACTACCCCGCCCTTCGGGCACCCCTTCTAAAAGAAGGGGAATTTTCAACTGTCTACTTTAGAAGTCTAATCCCATCTCCACCTTGGCGGCGTCGCTCATCATCTCAAAATCCCAGGGCGGATCGAAGGTCAAACGAAGGGAAACGCCCTTCACTCCCTCTATCTCTGACACCTTCTTCTTCACCTCCACCGGCAGTGATTCAGCTACCGGGCAGTTGGGAGCAGTAAGGGTCATCAGGATATTGACAATATTATCTTCTTGAATTTCAATATTATAAATAAAACCCAAATCCCAAATATTCACTGGAATTTCTGGGTCATAAATGGTGGATAGCACTTCAATAATCTGTTCTCTCGTCGGCATAACTTCACGAAATAAAATGCAAAGATAGTAAAATTTTTA
>JAEETJ010000030.1 GCA_016290295.1 Bacteroidales bacterium | reverse complement strand
CTGTGCGACTGTATGTTAACGATGAACAGAAAGCCATCGCCGCTGTGGATGTCAGAGCGGAAAGCTATGCGGATTATCAGTTGAATTATACCATTACGGAAGATGGAACCCAGTGCGGTGTCGTGCGGATTGAGGATTCACCGATAACCTTCGATGATGAGCTGTATTTTGTATACCAGGTGGCTACCAACAATAATATTGTGGTGGTCAAATCGAAAGATAATCGCTACTTGAAGGCCATGTATGGCATGGATTCGCTGTTTGTATATCAGGAAATGCCTGAAAAACAGGTGAATTATTCCCAATTCAAGCAGTGTAACCTTTTGGTTTTGGATCAGTTGAAGGAAGTCTCTTCCGGCTTGGCCTCGGAAATTGTGAAATATGTGAATGGCGGTGGTACGCTCTTGGTATTCCCTGGTGAGGAAACGAACCTGTCAGCGCTGAACTCTCTGTTAAATACGCTGGAGGCAGGGCGTTATAGTGAGCCTGTACAAGGCAATTTGAAAGTGGGTACCATCAATTATGAAAGTGTCTATTTCAGCGATGCGGTACAGAAAAACACTGAAAAGGTGACCATGCCGCAAGTTACTCGTTATTTCCCGATATTGTCACCGTCGGTAGCGACTGCCTCGGAGCAGGTGATGCAGTTGGAGAATGGCAGTCCTTTCCTGACTGTGTATTCCTGCGGACAGGGTAGGGTGATGCTGTCCGCTGTTCCCTTGGACGACAGTTTCGGCGATGCCCATCGGAATGCCCTTTTCTTTGTGCCCCTACACAATGTGGCCATCATGAATGTGAAACAAAGCCGTTTGTACAATACCATTGGTGTGGATGAATTTGCTTCGGTAAGCAATAAATCCACCTCGGCGGAAAAAGTATATACGCTGAGAGCCCAGGACAAGTCGTTAGACTTCATTCCGGAACAGCGGCCTGCTGGCAACGAGGTGATGTTGTATTTCCACTCGCAAGTTGACAAAGCTGGTCTGTACGATGTCTTTTTGGATGATGTGAAAATCACTTCTTTGGCATTCAATTATAACCGTAACGAGTCGGATTTGGATTATTATGATGCGGATGATTTGAAAGCATTAGGAGGTGATAAGGTGCAGATGATTGATGCCCAGACTAAAGACCTGACTAAGGATATCTCCGACAGCTTCAACGGCACCCCCTTGTGGCGTTATTTCGTACTCTTCGCTCTATTATGTATTATTGCTGAAATCTGCCTCCTCCGCTTCTGGAAAGTCAAAAGTAACTGAAAACTGAAACCTAACAACTCCTATGAACCAACTGATTTTCATGATTGTATTTCTGGTCGTGGTAAGCACATTGCTCTTACTTGACCTTGGTGTATTCCATAAGGATGACCATATCGTAACCTTCAAAGAAGCCGGCTTTTGGACCTGCATCTGGGTATCTCTGGCTGTTGCCTTCGGCATTTTTATTTTCTTCGGCGCAGAGCTGATCCATGGTGTGCATACACAGGAGCAGTTGATAGCCATTGACCAGCTTCACGGGCATAATTTGAAATTTGACTGGGATCAGGGCTGGGATTATAATATCAAGTTGTACCGGAAGGCCATGGCGATGGAGTACTTTACCGGTTATCTGGTGGAGGAATCGCTTTCGATTGATAATATTTTCGTGATGATCATGATTTTCATGAGTTTTGGAGTAGAGAAGAAATATTATCACAGAGTGTTGTTCTATGGCATTTTAGGAGCTATTATCTTACGTTTTACTTTCATCTTCGCCGCTGGTGCGTTGATTCAGCGTTTCCATTGGATTCTCTTTGTTTTCGGCGTGGTGCTGATATATACAGGTGTGAAAATGTTTGTGACGCGCAATAAAAAGGAAAGAATCGATGTGGCCCATCACCCTGTGGTGAAATTCCTTTCGAAGCGGAATATGTCCACATCTGAATTCCATGGGCACGATTTCTTCGTCAGGAGGGATGGTCGTTGGCTGTTGACTCCCTTGTTTGTGGTGCTGTTGATCATTGAGTTTTCAGATATTATCTTCGCTTTCGACTCCATACCTGCTATCTTCTCCATCACGCAGGACCAGTATATTGTCTTCTTCTCCAATATTTTCGCCATTTTAGGCTTGCGTTCATTGTTCTTTATGTTGGAGAGTGTGATGGACAAGTTTGCTTATTTGAAGATTGGCTTATCGGTATTGTTGACCTTTATCGGTGTGAAGATGCTTTTGCCCTTGGTCGGCGTTCAGGTCGGCACTTTCGCATCCATGATGGTGATTATCGGCATTTTGGCTTCCAGTGTGATTTTGTCGCTCTTGTTTCCTCCGAAACGGGTTGTGGAAAACTCTGAAATGGTTGATAATCAATAAGAAAAAAATATTGTTTATTTACCGAAGGTAAAGAAAAAAGTTGTATTTTTGCATCCGCATTTAAGCCCAGGTGGCGGAATTGGTAGACGCGTACGTTTCAGGTGCGTATATCGAAAGATGTGCAGGTTCGATTCCTGTTCTGGGCACAAAAAAAAAAAGAACTGCAATTTTGCAGTTCTTTTTTTTTGTGCTTCAATCAGTTCTTTATTTGAGAACGAATTTGGCACCAGCTTTGAATTTAGCGACTTTCTTAGCAGGAATCTTGATGGTTTTGTTGGTACGAGGATTGCGTCCTTTTCTTGCAGCACGTTCAGTAACTGAGAATGTGCCAAAACCAATCAAAGTCACTTTGTCACCTTTTTTCAAGGTGTCGATAGTGGTGTCCATCATGGCTTCCAATGCTTTGCCAGCGTCAACTTTTGTCAAACCGGCTTTTTCTGCGATAGCGCTAATTAATTCAGCTTTGTTCATAGTCTAAAATTTTTAATGGTTAAAAGAACTATAAATATGATGCAAAAATAATATTTTTTTGAATAATATCAATAGTTTTGAAAGAAAAAATGCAAAAAAAATGACTTATAATGCATTTTAACTTTAATTTATATTTTTAGACTATTGAATTTAACGAATTTTAATGCTTTACATTAGAATTCTTGGTATCCTTGCTTTGGCTGTGGTTACCTTGGCACTGACCATGATTATTACCGCTGCAGCCACTTTTTGAGCCGTGATCACAACAACCTGCAGCTTGTCCGGGTTTCTTATCTACTTGGCAGCAGGCTGGCAATTTGGCTCTCGCAGCGGGATCTGCCTTCACATTGTCGGCATTGTAGCCCAATTTGCTGATTTGCTGGCGCAACATGTCAGGATTGGTCTTTTTGCTGTCGTAAGTGATGGTCATTTTGGAAGTTTTCGGGTCGTAAGTGTAGTCTTTCACACCCTTGAAAAAAGGTACATTCTCTTTGAAAAGGGCTTCGCATTTAGAGCATACTCCGTTGGTCTGGATAACTACTTTCTGCATGGTGGAGGTTGTTGCAGTGGCCTGTTTGGCAGGAGCCGTGCTTAATGTTGGTTGCTTGCTGGCACTTTTTGAATCGGTGGTTTTGGTGTTCTGTGCGGCTGCGCTAAATCCTATCAGCGCTGCGAAAAATAAAATTGCTAATTTTTTCATGATAATTTGTTTTGATGAATATTAAATTGAATTTTGAATTATATTTATTACTACCCCGCCCTTCGGGCACCCCTTCTAAAAGAAGGGGAATTATCTGCCTCCTGTCCCCTGATTTCTGACCCCTGAATCCTGAATCCTATTTCATCGAATACCTGAAGCCAATATATCCCATGACTCCCGAAATCGGACTATGTATAATTGAGGCGTCAAAATATTCTCCGTAGGGCTGGTCAGCAGACAAAATGGGGTTGGCTTGCTTCTGGTTGGCCAAATTCTCGCCGCCAATGTAGAACTCCCATCCTTTGTATTTTTTGGTGATTTGGGCGTTCAGCATAAAATAGCCTTTGGAGGGTGTGGGCTGGTACTCCACGGGGTTGTCACTCATGTCGGGCAAACGCATCTTGCTGTGGTATTGCAAGCTGACATTGAATTTCCACTTGTCGTATTTGGTGGCGTAGCTTAAGCTTAGCAAAGCTTTGTGCGGACTGATCAGCGCCTTTTCTTGTAAGATTCTGTTGGTAGTCTGCATCACGTAGTTGAAACGGTAGGCCAAGATGATTTCAAAACCTTTCACAGGATTCATGATAAGTTCCGCCTGGGTGGAGTGAGAGTAGGCTTTGTTTTTATAGCCATTGAAACTTCCGTTAAGATTATATACATAAATACTATGTATGTCATAGTCCATGTCGATGATGGTCTGATTGATGAAATGGGTGTAATAGTAATCTACGCTGAAGGTGGATTTGCCACCGGGCATCTTGAAGCCTTGCACAAAGCTGATGCCCGTGTTATATGCTTCCTCGGGGCGAAGGCCCTGGTTCATGGGCATGGAGCCATTCGTGAAGACGTTGTCAGCGAAGACGAATTCACGGTTACTGATGAGTAGCGACTGATTCTCGGTGAGCACGTTGGAAACACGGTAGCCTTTGCCTGCCGAAATTCTGACAGAAGTGTTCTCCGCAGCCTGCCATTTGAGGTGGAGTCGGGGTGTCCAAAACAGTTGGTTGTAGGCGAAGTTATAGTCCAGACGCATACCGGCCATCACAATGAATTTTTCATCGATGGAGTAAGAGTATTCGGCAAAGATACCGGGTACTAGCTCTTTTCGGTGAATGTTGGTAGCGTATGGATTCGCGTCCAATAGGTGTGACCCTTGGAGTATATGATTACCCAGTTGCTCGTTTACAAAGTCCATCTGGAAACTGCCACCGGCGGTGAGTTTGCTGCGTTCTCTCGCACCAAATCGGTTGGAATACAGGATGTTGATGTATCCGCTGTACTGGCGGGCGTTGTATAAACGGTCGCCGTATTGCGATTGGTTGTCGTGGAAGGTGAAGGAGGCGATGGTTCCGATGCTTTCGTGCTCTCCGGGCAACAGAATGCCGTTTTTGGTGGTTACATCAAGTTTGTGCGTCTTGATACGCAAGCCCCAGATATTGAAACGGATAGTCTCATCAAAAGATTTCTTGGGATTGTATCTCATTTGGCCACCGATACGGTCCTCCCACAAATAGGAAATCCAGGTGCGGCCTTCCATTTTGTCGGGTACATCATAATCCCATCGGTTCATCAGGTTGATTTGATAGTTCTTGGGCACATCCAAAAAGCCGTCTTTGTTCATGTCCATCTTGGCAAACTGGCCTTCACCGTGCGCTAAAATCATGGAGGAGGCATGTCCCGATTTGCCCACATCGAAGCGGCTGTTCAGGTTGAGTTCGGCTTTGCCCATCGTGCTGCCAAACAGGTTGATAAACAGACGTTCACGATTGGTTTCGGGCTTCTTGTATTCCACATCAATCTGGCCGGTGATGGCCTCGTAGCCGTTAGTCACAGAGGCAACGCCCTTCGAGACACTGATGCTTTCCATCCATGTCCCTGGCACAAATCCCAGTCCGAACTGGTTGGCAAGCAGACGGATATAAGGCACATTCTCTAACAGAATCTGTGAATAAACGCCTGCCAAGCCGAGCATGGAGATTTGCTTGGCTCCGGTGATGGCATCAGCGTATTCCACATCTACGGCTACTGTGTTTTCAAAGCTCTCTGCCAAGTTGCAGCAGGCCGCTTTGCGCAAGCCTTGTGTAGTGATGACGGTGGTGAGGATGGGCTTGATAGATACGTAAGAACCATCGTGGGCCGTAACATTCACCGCCTCCAGATTGTGGGCACTGGAAAGCAGAATGTTGAGTTCCGTCTGTGTTTTGGGTACTGTGATGGTGTCGTTGTCGTAAGCCTGATATACCACGATCAGGATGTCGGTTTTGGGACTGCGTGGCAGGGTGAAATGCCCTTCCGCATCGGACAAGGTGCCCACATCGGTACCTTGCCATTGCAAGATGGCCCCCACAACTGCGGTTTCTTCTCCGTTGTCGCCTATCTCCTTGACCGTGCCCGACAGCGACTGTGCGTTCGACATCATGATGATGCCGAAAAATATGATCAAGTTGATTATTTTTTTCATTGTAAATTTGATTTTATGGTTCATGTAATATAGGCGATTAGGCGTGCTGAAAACACGCTATCCTAACCCCATACAGTAAAACCGTATGAAGTCGATTACACATGAAAAAATCATAAAATCAATTGAGAAATGATGTCGAATATACATCGGTGTACTGCATGAAACAGACAATGGCAGTGCTTCACGCAGGGCGTTTGCATGTGTTTGACAATAATATTGTCGGTGAAAAAATCAAAGTCCAAGGAGAAATCGGTCAATGGCAGCACTTTTTTAATGCTGTGGTCACTGTCGTACTGGTCGGTAATCTTGAAAATGTACGTGTTCTCAGTGCAGTGACGATGGTCGTTGGCCTCATGGTGATGTTTATGGCAGCAATGATGAACGGTAATCTTCAATCCTGACGAGTAAATCAAAAACAGCGTCAGGGTCAAAAAATAGATGATATTTCTTACCGTTTGTTTCATCATTAATGCTTGTATGAATTTCTCTGCAAAAATATAAAAAATTTAGAATTGATAATAGAATCCTATCATCATTGCGTCATTTCTTTGTTTACTGATCAAGTGGTTGGTCACATTGTTGGGTACTCTCACCGGGACGATGGAATGGGTGTAGCGGAAGAAAATGCCGTAATGATCTTTGAATAAATAGTTTACGCCAGCAAAGAAGGCAACTTCGTACCAGCGGAACGGTTGCACATGCAGGTCGGCATCCCCGTCGAATTTTTCTCTGTGAAATACATTGATATTAAAGGAAGGACCCAACTCGAAAGTCAGTCCTTTGTAGCAGTTCCAACGAATAAATAAAGGTACTTCAACGTAATATAAGCTGAGCGAATAGGTCTGTTGGCCTTCTTGCAGTCCTTTGGGAAAATAAGTATGACTGCCTTTCATGTTGAAGTTGATTTCGGGCTGAATCATCCATTTCCAGTTCTGTGTCAGGGGAAAGGAGACATACAGACCGGCATAAGCTCCAAATTGATGATAGCCAGACAGGTTGTCACCGGAGATTTGCGAGGTGGTCAGGCCGATGCGGACACCGCCTCGCACGTTGCTGTGCAGTTTGGAGACTTTGCCGTTTTCCTGGGCGGTGGCGGCAAAGCACCAGAGCAGGAGAAGTATTATGGGGAACAGCTTTTTCATGATTTTTGTGTTTTATGGAGACGCATTGCTGTGCGTCTATGCTATTGATGGGTATTTTCGCTTGTGTAATGCTGCCTAATTTACTTTTTTATGGATATATAAGGCGATGCCGAAGTCCGAAATGCCTTCCAGCTTTTCCTCACGCATAGCTTGCTGCACTTTGAAAGTGTAGGTGCCACAGCGGGCAAAACGGATATTTGGCCTGAACAAGAACTGATTTTCTTTTAGGTAGCCATGACCTTTGCCAGTCCATTTACCGTACTTGTCGCACAGCACAAAGCCCAAGGTGTCCTGGGCAGATACGCCGTTGGGAAATTCAGTGGTGAAAAACACATAGAAATTTTGCATGGCATAGTCGGTGGTGTTGCGGACAAACAGGTACATGTCGTAGTACTGGGTGGAATCGGTGATGTCGATACTGAAAGTGAGCAGGGTGTCCTGATGCCATCCGTTTTTGTCCACGGACAAGATTTCTTCATAGTAACGTTTCGGTCCGCAGGAGCAGAGCAGGGTGGCGGCCAATAGGAAAAACAGCAGCTTTTTCATTGTTATTTGTCCTCAATACGTTTTAGTTCATCCATGCTATAGTTGATGGAATCCTCCACTTTAGCCTGGTTGACGACGGCAAATTCTTCCAGTGTTTCAGGATATTTGCCTTCGGAATTCATTTTGATGATTTCATTGACTTTTTCCAAGGGGATAGCGAAAATTTTGCTATTGTCATCGGCATACGAATACCAGACGATTTTCTTGAAAATGTCGATTTTGTTATAGAAACACTTGCCTTTTTTGGTCTTCAGGTGCACGTTGGGAGCGGGGAAACCCTTCGATTCTTCGATGTAGGTCGATTGCTCGAAGTTGAGGCAGCATTTCAGCTTGCCGCACATGCCGGCCAGCTTCTGCGGGTTGAGCGACAGCTGCTGGGTACGGGCGGTGTTAGTAGATACGGACTGGAAGTTGGTGAGCCAAGCGGAGCAGCACAATTCGCGGCCGCAGGTGCCGATGCCGCCCAAACGGGCCGCTTCCTGACGGACACCAATCTGGCGCATCTCAATACGGATGCGGAATTGCTCGGCCAGAATCTTAATCAGCTCGCGGAAATCCACACGCTCTTCGGCGGAGTAGTAGAAGATGGCCTTGGTGCCATCGCCTTGGTATTCCACATCGTTGACCTTCATCTTCAGGTCTAAATCCCATGCGATATAGCGGGACGACAGCATGGTGGTATGTTCCAAATCCACAGTGGAAATCCACTTGTCGATGTCGCTGACGCGGGCGGTGCGGTACAGCTTCTTGGTGACGTCTTCAGGTTTTAAACGCTTGTGTTCCAGTTGTTTCTTGACTGATAAGCCCAACATGGAGATGATGCCAATGTCGTGTCCGGGAGAAGCCTCTACGGCGACAATATCGCCCACATGGAACACACCCTCTTCGGGCAGAATGAAAAAGTCTTTGTGACTGTTTTTGAAGCGTACTTCAGCGATGTTGAAGTCCAGATAATCTGTGGCGATATCCATTTTCTCAATCCAGTCGTAGGTGGCTAATTTGCAGCAATTGTAGCGATATTCCCTACAGTGAGCGGTCTCAACATCAGGTTTTTCGTTCAGTCCGCGGGTCAGGAAGATGTTGGCAGCGATGGCATCCGCTTCGGGGTTGCTGCCCGTACGGATGTCCATATCCAGGTACTGGTCTAAGTTTTCCACCTGCGAGTGGTCTTTGTCGGAAAACTGCTCCTTGATTTTGGACTCTACCTTGCTGGTTTCGGCTTTTTCTTGCTCTTTCTCGCTTTGGGCTTGGGTTGTATCAGCCTCGATGTTTTCCGTTATTTCTGTCTCTTTCTTCTCGGTTTCCACCTTGTCTATTTCAGTTTTCCTTGCCTCCGCAGTCCTGGTTTCCTTTTTTCCCGCTTCCATCTTATCTGTCTCTGGCTTGTTCGTCTCCACAGTCCTGGTCTCCGCTTTCTTGGATTCCACTTTGTTTTCAGGATAAGAGTTTTGATTTACGCTGTTCTTGGGCTCAGTCTGAATTTTCTGACTGTTAGTGGTGTTTTCCCTCCTCTGTTTACTATCCCCTGACCCCTCATTCCTGTTCACTGGTTCCTGATCCCTGACTCCTGACCCCTGATCACTAGAGCTATTCCAGGGTCTTCTGTTATTTTTATGATGGAATTTGGGATTATTTCGTTTTTCTGTATTTCTTTCTTCAGCCATATAAATGTGATTGTCAGTTATTTATATAATATGAGTAAAATATGATTTAAACGGCAAAGATACGAAATTTTTCAATTCTTTTTCCAGCAGCTCCGCGATAATATCCGACGGGTGCCCGAAGGGCGGGGTAGTGATGCAAGTGTAAAAAAGATTGTTTATATCAAAAAAAATTGTATTCATAAAATTTACTGACAATTTCATTTTTTTTGATTTTTTTATATTTTGTATTGGAAATTTTTCTAATTTTGCAATGTGAAAAGCTTTTGGAGTGTAAGCGTATTGCATTGCAGAAGGCACAAAGAGTTAAATCTTTAAAGGGGTTCGCTCCCTTTTCCAAATAAGCTTTTTCTTGTTTATTACAGCTGTTCTTATGGGAATAGCTGTTTTTATTTCCCAAAACTTCTTGCTTTCAATGTAATTTAACCCAATAATGGCGGTATATGTGCTGCTTTCATCAATCACATTAGCAAGAAAATACGTTCCGTCTTTTGCCTCCCTAATCTCATTGTATCCGTTAATTACCACTCTGATGAAATCCAAGGCAGTGAACCCAAGTTTTTCAAGCTCTTTTTTATGTTTTCCGGCAACATGATCAATGTGTTTTTTATTGATTTTTATATCTGCTGATGGAATATGTGCCTCTTTGGCCCTTGTCATACTTATTGTGTAGGGACGCATCGCATGCGTCCGCATCGGCACGCACATCAAAGGGGTACATCATGTAGGGCTGTTGTATCACGGCAGCCGCAGGCATGCGTCCGTTGGTGTGCAATTGTAGGGACGTGACATCTGGGCGGAGTAAGGCCCGTAGGGCCGGAAAGACCATAGCCAGGGGCGAAACCCCTGGTACAGACAGGGGCGTAGCCCCTGGAACAGATAGGGACAAAACCCCTGGTACAAGAAGCCCCATGCCCCACCTCGCGGCACCCTGGGCACTTGCCCTGATGATGGGATGAGCCTGCCGCGAAAGTCACAACCGCACCATTAGCGCACCTTCGGCAGAATTCAAGCAAAGGGTAAGCAATTATACCTTTTCTGAGCGGTTTCTGTCATTTTTATATTGCTTTCTGCTATTTTCTTTGCACTTTTATGCTCTTTTTTGTATCTTTGCAGGTTAATTGAGTAAATGCCAAATTTTATCATGAAAGAAGACACCCTCCAAGGCTACGTCTATATTCTTACCAATCCTAGTTTCAAGGAAGATTGGGTTAAGATTGGAAAAAGTTCGCGACCAGTGAATGTGCGCTCCAAGGAGTTGGATAACACTGCGGTGCCGTTGCCGTTTGAGATTTATGCCACGATGCAAACTACCAAGTATGCAGAGGTGGAACGTATTATTCACAAACAGATTGATCGTTTGACTGACTTGCGGATTCGTCAGAACCGCGAGTTCTTCAATGTACATCCAGCACAAGCACTTGAAATCTTGACGGATTTAGCACGGGCCATTGAAGATGCAGTGGTGATGAAATATGAGGATGGCAAGCCTCATCAGTTGTATCCCGTTAATGAAGTGCCAAAGGAAAAGAAAGAAAAGAAAGTGATACGTGCTCCTTTTGATTTCAGCATGGTTGGCTTGAATATTGGCGACACCGTCATCTTTGATGCGTTGAATCTTCCTGTAAAGGTAGCCGACAAAAACAAGGTGGAATACGAAGGCCGCTTGTGGAGTCTCTCCGCTTTTTGTGGCACATATCTTCCTGAAGAAATGCACAACAGCAGCGAATCTTACCAAGGCCCGAAGTATTTCAGCTATCAAGGGAAGACTTTGTGGGAAATTAGATTGGAAAGGGAAAAATAATTAGATTGTAATTACTGTAAAATTATGGATAAGTTATTAGCAACATATTCGTTACTTGGATATCTAAAAGAGACATCTTCGTCTAAAGCTGCTATATCAGATTTATATATTCCTATAGTAAAGAAAGCTTTATCCGAATATGCTAAAGAACATGGACTTGTAGAATATAAGGGACGATCACTAACAGAAATCTCAAATAAAATATTTGAAGTATTTGAAATTTCCATTCCTTTGCCAATACTTGGCAAGATCTTAGAAAGTATTGAACAACAAATAAATGATAAAAACATTTTTGAACTATTTAATGATGGTTCATTCATTATTAAAAGTTATGTGTTTAGTGATATAGACGAGTTGTTCGAACAGGAAGGACAAAATATTAATCTTTTAAAAGATGATTATTGTGTTTATTGCCAAGAAAATGGTTATCAGTTTGATTTTGAAGAACTAAAAAAATTTATTCTTGCCCAAAATATGGAATTGTTTTCAGACAAACGTTCGGACTTGCTGGAATTAGATTTTTTTGTGCCAAAATATGTTTCTGAGCGGCTTAATAATCCCTCTATATTTGAATTGATGGGTAAGATTTATTTAGGTAGTATTATTGAGTCTTATTTGAAGCAAAATATCACTACAAAAGTTACGGATGCTGAATTATTATTAGACACCAACTTCTTTATTAGTTTAATTGACCTTAATACAGAAGATGCTTTTCATACTTGTAATCAAGTTTATGATTTATGTCGTCAATTAGGCTATAAATTTACAATGCTATATAGTACTTATGATCAAATTCATGTATTGCTTAGTAATCGCATCAATGATTTTGGGAATAAAGATTACATAGGAACTGTTAGATGTGCAGATGTGTTTAGTGCATGTATCCGAAGAAATATAGACAAGACTACACTGGAACGGATCAAAGATAGTGTTTTAAAAACAATTGAGAAGAAAGGTATAACTATCATTAAGGAAGCACAGATTAGAGAAATTGTTGATAAAGCGAGTAGGTCAAGAGAATATAAAGATTTGCTTCAAATCAGGCAAAACAATAAAGAAAGCGCACTTAATGATGTGGTGGCAAAATATTATGTTGAAAAGAAAAGAGGACAAAATATAAAAGAATTTGTTGACGCTAAATGCTGGTTCCTGCACAACTCGTATTCTCCGTATGATTATAGTTACGGAAGGAAGATACATGATAGGTATTTGATAAGTGCCAATGAATTATTGGTGTTATTATGGTTGTCAAATCCGGCACAAGGACAAAACATATCAATCAATGATATAACCAAGGGAGGGTTGGCTTCTTATGTGACAAAATATAGAAGGTCCAAAATGCCAACAAAAGAAACTTTGAAAATAATAAAGAAACGAGCTGATGATGCTTTGTCGATGGGTAGTATTACTGAAAGAGACAATTTTAATCTGTGCATTCGAATGGCTGAAGGCCATTTAACCCAGAAAGAAGTCGACGAATCACTGCTTGCAGATAATGTGACGGATGAACAGTTCGCTAAAAAGTTGAAAGATTATTCAGAGGAAGTAGTAAACAATCAGCAAAAGCAGAAACAAAATGCAAATGCTACGATAGAAGAGTTGAAGAAGAAAAATGTAGAAAAAGAGTCCAAAATAGAGGGGCTTAATAAACAATTGGAATTAGTCAAAGATCGATTGAAAAAACTTGAGAATGAAACGACACTAGAGAAAAAAAGAACGTTTGTTAATAAAGGTGTAAAAAAAGTGCGTATTCATAGAACTGTATATATTGGGATTGTATGTATCATTTGCATTCTGTGGTCTATTAATGAATTCTATAGCAGTACAATATCAACAATACTAGCAAGTGTGATATCATTTATATTGTTCTTGACAACAACTTTTTTAATCCCAATTATTGATCAAGCAACTATTAAAGAATTTTTCTGTAAAAAAACATTGATAACAAAGCTTGAAAAGGAATTTGACGATAGTCATAACACGAAAAACAATTAACAATGGCAATCAAAAAATCGCAATTATATAGTATGCTGTGGGAGGGCTGCGATGCACTCCGCGGTGGTATGGATGCAAGTCTATACAAGGATTATGTGCTGGTCATGCTGTTCTTGAAGTATATCAGCGACAAGAAAAAGGCTGGAGACGAGGATATGATGGAAGACTTGCCTGACGATTGCACCTTCGATGAGATTCGCAAGCTGAAGCATAAGAATGATATTGGTGAGCAGATCAATGTGAAACTGGCGAAAATCGCCAGTGCTTTCGGACTTGACAACGTGTTCGTCAATGCCGACTTCGACAATGAAGACAAGTTGGGCAAGGGGAAGGACAAGGTTGATACCATCACGGGTCTCGTTGAAGTTTTTGAAAACAAGAACCTCGACTTCGGTACCAACCGAGCTGGTGACGACGATTTGATAGGTGATGCATACGAATATCTGATGCGTAATTTTGCTTCACAGTCGGGAAAGTCCAAAGGACAGTTCTATACCCCTGCCGAGGTGAGTCGCTTAATGGCTCGCATTATTGGCATCAGCAAAGACCATCGTCCGCAAATAAACATATACGACCCTGCCTGCGGCTCGGGTTCGTTGTTGCTTCGTGCCAGAGATGAGGCTCCCAAAGAGGGTGTAAATGTAGGCATCTATGGTCAGGAGAAAGATCTTTCTACCATAAGCATGGCAAAGATGAACATGATTCTGCATGGCATGATGACGGCAGACCTGCAACAAGGTGATACGTTGAACACTCCATTGCATACTCATGGTGTCAAACTTGACCAGTTTGACTATGTGGTTGCCAATCCGCCGTTCTCCCTGAAGAAGTGGATGAAATCGGCGAAAGAAGATGACATTTATGGGCGGTGGAAAAAGGATATTGGTGTGCCGCCAACATCCAAAGGCGACTATGCATTCCTATTGCATATCATTGAGTCAATAAAACCAGACGGCATGGGTGCTTGCATCCTGCCTCATGGCGTGTTGTTCCGTGGTTCGGTAGAAAAGGGAGAAGCTGAAGCCAAAATCAGAAAGCACTTGATTGACAAAAAGGTGATACGTGGCATTATCGGACTTCCCTCAAACCTATTCTATGGCACGGGTATTCCTGCCTGCATCATCATTATTGACAAGAAATACGCGGCAACCTCAAAAGGCATCTTTATGATGGATGCTAAAGAGGGGTTCAAGAAAGACGGTGCAAAGAACAGACTTCGTGAGCAGGACATCCGACGTATCAGTGATGCGTGGGAAGCTGGAAAGAAGATAGAGCACTTTTGCCGTTTGGTGGAATGGGAAGAGATAGAACGCAACGAATACAATTTGAACATTCCACGTTACATCACTCCCCGTTCTACGGAGGAGGAGCAAAATCTCTATGCCCATATTCATGGTGGCTTGCCATTGGTTGATATTGATTCCTTGGAAACGCTGTGGAATGTGTGCCCGTCACTTCGTGACAAAATATTTGAGCCATACGAGAACGATGGTTATCTGCAATTGACTCAAAAAGCCGATAGTCATTTGGCTCAGCTTATAGAACAAGATGAGAGCTATAAACAACAAGCCGACAACTATAACAGTGCCTTTGAGACATGGCATCAGTTTATGTGCGAGGAATTGAGAACATTGGGTGTTGGCAGTGTGCCCCGCAAGGCCATCATCCGTTGGAGTGATGAAATACTGCGCATCTTCAAGTCCAGTCGTTCATTGGTTGATGCATACGCTGTCTATGATGAATTGATGACCTATTGGAATGAAGTGACGATGCAAGATGACTTGTATCTGATTAGTCGCGATGGTTGGAAGGTAACAGTGGAGTTGCCCACCAACAAGAAAGGTGAAGTAAAGAAAACATACAGCTATGAGGACTTGACCTGCGATCTTGTGCCTTCCTCAATCCTTGTCAATCGTTATTTCGCCAAGGAACAAGCCGATGTGACCAATACTCGGCAACTGATAGATGCAGAACAGGTGGCATTGGAGACCATTACAGAGGAATACGGTGATGCTTTTGAGGATATTGAGAGCGACAAGGTAAACGCCAAGTTTTGCAAAGCCGTTGGCGTTTTGTTGAAAGAAGGCAAGAAGCATCCTGCTGACAATGCAGATTATATCCCTGTTTGGGAGGACTTCTTGAAGCACTTCAAGGAGCAAGAGCAATTAAAGAAGGAATTGAAAGAAAAGGTGGCCCGACTCACTGCAAATGTCTTAAAGAAGTATAAAGTTTTGACGGAAGAAGAAATACGCACGATGGTGTTCAATGACAAGTGGATGCCCGACATGCAGAGCCGTTTGCAAGCTTTGATGACAGCCGAACATCAAAACATCATCACCACTATCACGGCTTTGAACGAACGATATAAGGTGACGCTACCAGAGATGGAAGCCGATGTAAACCGCTATCGCGATATAGTGAAAGGTTATCTAAAGGAAATGGGTGTTGAATTTTAAAGTAAATGGTAATGATTGAAACAAAATTCAAACAGACGGAGATAGGGTTAATTCCTGAAGACTGGGATTGTATACCTCTTGGGAAAGATGCAGAAATATTTAGAGGAGGTTCTCCTCGTCCAATCGAATTGTATCTTTCAAGAAATATAAATGGATTTAATTGGATAAAGATAGGTGATGTTGATAGAGATGCAAAATACATCAATAAAACGGCAGAGAAAATAATCCCTTTAGGAGCGGAGTTCTCACGGATGGTATATAAAGGAGACCTATTACTGTCTAATTCAATGAGTTTTGGCCGTCCATATCTTCTCAATATTGATGGTTGTATACATGATGGCTGGCTTGTTATTAAAAATTATCAGTCAGTATATGAAAGGGACTACCTATACTATGCATTGTCTTCCGCCTATGTTAATATCCAGTATCTAAATATGGCTGCCGGAAGTAGTGTGAAAAATCTAAATAAAGAAAAAGTCAAAGAAGTTCTACTTGCATGTCCGCTATCTAAAACGGAGCAAAAAAATATAGCAACCACACTATCAAGTATTGACCAACTGATTTCTTCCCTTTCAAAAATAAAAGAGAAGAAACGGTTGATAAAGCAAGGGGCTATGCAGCAACTACTGACTGGAAAGAAACGCTTGCCTGGATTTGATGGGGAATGGGTGGAGAGTGAATTAGGAACGATTGTCAATATCCAACGTGGAAGTATGTTGAAATCGTCAGAGTATCAATTTGGTAGCATACCTGTAATTGCAGGAGGAATAACCCCTGCTGGGTTCCATAATGTTGCTAATCGTAATGGTAGAACAATTACCATCAGTGCCTCTGGTGCAAATGCTGGATACATTTCATACTATAAAGAACCAATATTTGCGACAGATTGCTCAACAATATCGGAAGGCAATGATTACTTTATCGATTTTATATACTATGTTTTACTACTAAAACAAAATGATATCTTCCGGTTACAAACAGGAGGAGCTCAACCTCATATTCACCCCAAGGATATTGCTCCGTTAAAAATCAATATTCCTTGTTTATACGAAGAACAAGTAGCTATTGCCAACATCCTTTCCACAATGGATAACGAAATCGAATCTCTTGAAGAAGAGCGAGACAAATATATCCAACTGAAAGAAGGAATGATGCAAAAACTACTGACTGGGCAAATCAGATTGGTAGAAGCAGAAACGAAACAGCAAGACCTTCCGAAAGCAAAAGCGTCAAATGTGTATTTTAGGAGAAGCGTTTTGGCAGCAGAGATAGCCGACCGTCTTTGTGAGGAACCTACCTTCGGACATGTGAAGATGGAAAAACTAATATTCCTGACAGAGCATCTTTGCCACATCGACATAGACTCCCACTATCACAGGGATGCTGCTGGTCCATACGACAATAGAGCCCTTCGTTCTATTGATAGCCAGATGAAGAAACAAAAGTGGTTTGAGGCAAAGAAAGAGGATAAGGGATATAGGTATATACCCATGCAGAATAGAGGCGGACACAAGAAGTATTTCGAGAAATACTACGCTGCTGTTATGCCTATGTTTGAGAAGATAATCGACACTTTTAGATCCAGCACGACGGAGCAATGCGAGATTGTCGCGACCCTTTATAGTGCATGGGATGATTTATTGCAAAGCCATAAGTCATTTACGGATGACGATATACTGAACGAAGTCCTGAATAACTGGCATGAATCGAAGAAACGCATCAGCCGTAACCGCTGGCAAACTGAACTTGACTGGATGCGTGCCAATGGTTTTATGCCTCAAACCGAGAACAACTAAAACCCATTTGTTATGCCATACGACGACTATATAACCCAGAGTGAGCGTAGGACACAGGAGCATGTGTTAAGGCTTATCAAGGACAGACTACCCGACTATCAATATATCGGCAATCTGAAAGAAGAGGAGAATACCAATTTGCGGGAAGCGTCCTTGATGGCTTTTTTGACGCAGCGAAGTGAGCAGAAATTGGCATGTGAGCAGGCAAAGTCGGCTATCAGGAAACTGAAAGAGGAGATAGCGCAGTGTTCCAACTTCGAGACGCTGATGGAAACCAGCGAAAAGGTCTATGAACGGTTATGCTATGGCGTCAGTATCCACAGGGGATTGAACGAAACCGATTTGACCGTGCATCTGGTTGACTGGAAGAATCCGAAGAACAACATCTTTGAGATTGCCGAAGAAGTAACAGTTAGATGTGATGGTTTGACAGTGACAGAACATCGTCGTCCTGACATTGTGGTTTATATCAACGGCATCGCAATGGTTGTGCTTGAGTTGAAACGGCAAGGTGTTCCTGTAGCCGAGGGCATACGTCAGAACTATCGCAACCAGCAATCTGGTTATATCCCACAGTTCTTTACCACCTCACAACTTTGCATGGCTGGCAATCCAAGTGAGGGGTTGTTCTATGGAACTACATGCACACCACAGAAATACTATTTGCATTGGAAAGAACCTACAGGTATCAGTGATGATGAGAACCTTGATGTGCCAACATTCGCTGATGTTCAAAACGAGTTGGATCGTTCAGTATTGCAGATGTTGGAGCCTACTCGGCTGATACATTTCATTCAATATTGCGTTATTTATGATGGCGGTACAAAGAAGGTGGCTCGTCCCAATCAATTCTTTGCCCTTCGTGCAGCCATTCCTCGCATAGAGAGGAAGGACAGCGGTATTATCTGGCATTCACAAGGTTCGGGCAAGAGTCTCACGATGGTGTGGCTGGCAAAATGGATTAAACAGAATATAGAGAATGCAAGAGTAGTTATTATTACAGACCGTGACGAACTTGACAAGCAGATTACCAATGGCTTACGCAATTCGGGCTTGCTTGACTTGAAGAATCATGACATTGGTTTCTACCATGCCAAGAGCGGCAATGACCTATTGACAAAGTTGGATGCTACTGCTCCGTGGCTGATAACTACACTTATTCATAAATTTGGTGCATCGTCGGATAAGGAAAATTTAGAGGAATATCAAAAGGCTGGAAAGCGTTCAATAGACCAATATCTAAAGGAAGTGGCAGAGAAGTTGCCTGTGGATTTCAAGGCAAAGGGCAATCTGTATGTATTTATCGACGAGTGTCATCGCACGCAAGGCGGTTTGTTACATCAGGCCATGAAGATGATTATGGGTGGAAATGTCATGATGGTTGGTTTTACGGGTACACCTCTGCTGAAAAAGGGCGAACGACAGTCAAGCGAGGAGAACATAGGTCACTATATTCATTCCTACCGTTTCGATGAGGCTGTGAAAGATGGCGTTATCCTTGATTTGCGTTATGAAGCAAGAAATGTAGAAAAGGAACTGCAAGATGAGGATAGACTGAATGCGCTTTTTGAAGTGCACACTCAGCAACTTACGCAAAAGGCCAAAGAGGCACTAAAAGACAGGTGGGCGCAATTACAGAATATCTATAGCAGTGACCAACCCATGAGAAGAGTAGTTGCCGACATCTTGTTTGATATGGAAACGAAGCCAGCACTAACAGGCGGCTATGGTAATGCGATGTTGGTTTGTGAAAGCATTTATGAGGCATACAAGTATTGGTCTTTATTTAAAGAAGAGGGCTTTGCTAATCATTGTGCAGTTGTTTCCAGCTATGAACCCGATATTAATTTGGCCTCTGGTTTTGCTGATGAAAAGAAAACGGAGGAAGAACTGAAATATAAGTGGGCAAAGGAGATGATGGGCGAGCGAACCCCTGAACAATTTGAGGAGTGGGCAAAAGACCAGTTCATCAACCGTCCTGCCGAGATGAAGTTGCTCATCGTGGTAGATAAATTACTGACGGGGTTCGATGCTCCTACGGCAACTTATCTCTATCTTGACCGAAAGATGATAGACCATACCTTGTTTCAAGCTATCTGCCGCGTAAACCGGCTGAATGGCGAAGAGAAGGAATTTGGCTATATCGTTGATTACAGGGGCTTGTTTAACTTTATTGAAGGAGCCATTGAGAGTTACACAAAAGGCGAAACTACAGAAGGCTTCCAAAAGAATGAAATAGCTGAACTGTTGCAGTCCCGATTGAAGAAAGGACGTGAAGAACTGGAAAAGGCTTTGCAAAATGTTGAGCGATTGTGTGAACCAGTAGAGTTACCTCGGAAGTTGGATGACTTCTTCGACTATTTCTGTTTCAAACCTGATACACCTGCCGATGAACAGTCCGCAGAGGTGATTAAGAATGCGACAAAGCGTGAGGATTTCTATAATGCTGTTAATCGTTTGTCCCGTCGCTATGCAGCCATTGCGATGGAGATGGGAGAAGCTGGCTATACAAAAGAAGAAGCAGAAAACATCTATCGGAAGGTAAAAGATTATGATGAGTTACGACACGCTTTGATGCAACGTAGTGGCGACTATGTGGATATGAAACTGTACGATGCGCAAATGCGTAGTCTGCTTGATAGATATATCGTTGCTCCAAGAAGTGAGAAATTGGCAGAATTGAATGATTTCTCGTTCCTTGATATTATCAATATCAATGAAGTGACGGGAGAAGTTGATGTAGATTTAGACGCAGAACAAGAGTTGGGCGGTCAGCGTGGTGTAGCTGAAACTATGACGGCGAATGTCCGTCGTGTTATTAATCGGAAACGTGAACAAAACCCTGAAGAATACAGACGTTTTTCTGATCGCATCAATCGTTTGCTGGAAGAATTGCGACAAGGTGTCATAGAGTATAAGGAGTTTTTGAAGCAGATTAAGAAGATTGGTGAAGAATTGAGGCAAGGCAATGTTGTAGATGCTCGCCTCGACACTGCCGCAAAGAGAAACCTGTGTGATAATTTGGGAGGGAACATAGAACTAACTTTAAGAATATATGCGATAGCTAAACAATTTGCTCAACCCAGATTCAGGCAGAACAAGCAAATCAAGAAGCAATTGTTGAGACAGCTAGAAAAAGCCTTGAGAGGTGAGAAGTTCGATGCAGAGAATATTTTAGGGATAATTACCGCGCATACTATAGAATTTCCTGATTGATGAAACTGAACGGAATTGAGATAGCAGTAGAACGTAAGAAAATAAAGAACTTGCATTTGGCGGTTTATCCTCCAGATGCTCGTGTTCACGTGTCTTCACCCGAATATCTTGATGATAATGATATTCGTTCGTTTATTATATCAAAATGGGAATGGATTGAAGAAAAGCGAAGGGAAGTACTTGAACAAGCAAGGCAAACTGAACGAAATTATCTAACAGGAGAGACCTATTATCATTTTGGCCAACGATATCGTCTTCGTGTTGAGGAAAAACCGAGATGTAGTCATACAATTACCAAACAGGGTGATTGGTTAATAATGACAGTCCAGCCAGGGACGACAACTGAACATCGTGCAGAGGTGCTAAGAGAATGGCAAAGGAGAGAATTAAAGTCATTGTTGTCCGAGATGGTTGCTGAATGGACCAATAAAATGGAAGAACCCGATGTCACATGGGAGGTCAAATTAATGCGTTCACAATGGGGTAGTTGCATCAACAAGAAAAGGCATCTAATCTTCAATTTGGAACTTGCAAGGGTTCCTCGTTCCTGTATTGAATATGTTGTGGCACATGAATTGAACCATCTGAAGGTAAATAATCACAATAAAATGTTTGAAGCTATTTTAACGCACTATCTCCCTCAATGGAAGTTGAGAAGAAAGGAATTGAATGACTTTGTTGCATTGCCAATTACGGATGATAATACAGGAGGGAAATCAAAAGAAAAATAGTGGATAGGGGATAATATAGTGCTTTTTTTGAATGATTTTTTTCAATAATAATAGTAGTGAATAGAATTATCCTCATCGGCAACGGTTTCGACAAAGCGCATGACTTGAAAACGGGTTATGAAGACTTTATCAATTGGTATTGGACAAAACGTATCTATGGATTCAGAGGTCTTATAGGTAACACATCCGATGATGGACTTTGTGCTTTTAAAATGAAGAACGAATACGATGTATGGAATGTTTGGGCTTATAGTAATTTCGCATTGTATTCAACAAAAATGGATGGCAAAGCAATTGTTGAGGAGATTAGAAAAGATACCAGAAATTTTTCAGTGGGGTTTACTTCAGTGTTTCACGAAATATGTCAGGATATTGAGACAAAAGGATGGGTTGACATAGAGGAAATTTATTACAAACATTTGACACAACAGGCCAGCAGAAAAAGCTTAGCCAAAGATGTCAATAAGGAGTTGGATATTATCAAATCAAATCTAATAGAGTATTTGACGAAAATACAAGATGATATTAATAATGATATAATCAGCCTTGATATACAACGGAAAATACTTGAGCCTATTTCTAAAGAGGATATTGCCATCGGCTCAATGGATTACTGGAGTATGATGATGGAAAATCGAATGAACTATGATAGTAGTAGATGGGAGCATTTAATTGAGGGATATAATACAAATAGTGAAATTCATACTTATTCTGTGCGCTCGGTTGAGGACTTGAAAAAAACATACGGTACTGATATCATTTATGGGGATGTGGATGAAAGTTCTTGTCCAACATTTCGACTTCCAGATAATATTATGTTACTTAACTTCAACTACACGAATACAGCGGATATGTATCTTCCAAAAGTGGATAAATTTTCAGTTATTCATATCCACGGTACAGTTTCAAAGCCTGAAACTGTGATTTTTGGCTATGGAGATGAACGTGACGAAGAATATGAACCACTGATGAAGAAAAACGATAACGAATATTTGCGTCACATTAAGTCTTTTCGTTATTTAGAGTCCTCTAATTACCGAAAAATGCTTGAATTCATTGATTCGGGGCCATATCAGATATGTATAATGGGCCATTCCTGTGGTATTTCCGACCGTACGTTACTATGCACTCTTTTCGAACATTCCAATTGTGTTTCCATCAAACCCTATTATTACCAGAAGGAAGACGGTTCAGACAATTATTTTGATCTTGTTTGCAGTATTGCACGCAACATTTCCGACCCTCGCCTTATGCGTGACCGTGTGGTAAGGAAGGAAAGGTGTGAGCCGTTGGGGAAGGTAAAATAAGAGATAATTATTTATACTATCTCATATTCCCAAATAGTAATACTCCATTTCATTCCCCCTCTTCCCAATCCTCAACGTCAAAGTCGTATCCCTGTTCGTCGGAGTCATCAAGGTTGAGTAGGTCTATCTCGTCTTCCAAGCTTAGGTCGTCGTCGGGGTCGTGGGATAATTGTCGCCACCAAGTAGCAGGCTTGTCGCTCTCAATATGGATATCCATAAAGGCATCAAGGTCTTCAGGATCGTATTCGTACTCAAGATATTCCTCAAAGTTATCCTCCAATTCATGCACTATCTTGAGAAGCCTGTTGCGTTCATCCAAATCAAGTTGCAACAGATGCTCTTCGGCAGCACGTTTCTTGTAATTATGAATGATGGAGTTTAATTGGTCACGTGTCATAGGGGCGACAATTTAATTCTAACTGCAAAAATACTAAAATTTATTTTTAGCTATAGCCTTCCATGTGGTAAAACGACCCCCTTCCGCGGTGGTCTCGTCCTCTACTTCGGCGCACACGACACTCGCACCGCGGCGAAAATATCGGAATTATACCCATGTCTATTGATATTGAACCTTCTACGAGGGTAGGGATTTATCTACCACGTCCCAGCTATACGATTACCCATGCATGCAACAGCGAGACGCAGTTGACACCATGGTATGCACCCCTTGTATCAAACCCTGATGCTGTGTGTGTGGAGGCAATGCCGACATGACGAGGCGGAAGCGTTATGAAGGGTAGGCTTCTTGCCCTGATGCAATACAGTTTTGTCAGTATGCTTCCACTTGTTTCCTGAAACTTTTTGGGGAGATGCCGGTATGTTGTTTGAAATATTTCCTGAATGTGAATTGTTCGGGAAAACCCAACTCGTCGGCGATTTCTTTTATGCTCATCGTGGTGTTGCTTAAAAGCAATTTGGCGTTGTTGATGGTGACCAAAATGATTAATTGCATGGGTGTATAACCTGTCTCGCTTTTGATGATATGGGAAAAATAGCCGGTGGAAAGCCGTGCGCTTTCCGCATAGTATCTTACACTCCGATGTTCTCTGAATTCTTGGTTGACAAGCATGAAAAAAGAGGTGGTGACTTGAGAATAATGCCTTTTGGGATTTTGAGTGTGCTCATGATGCTGGTAATAGTATTCGATGGCTTTCAACCAAAGCCCCTGAATGGCATGCTCCAAAAGTATTTCGTATAAAATACTGCCTGTCTCTTCAGTGCTGTCGCTGAGCTGTTTGCGGTAGTGGAGAATCTTGTCGTGATGCTCAATCATCAGCTGTAATGTGGCCTCATCTGCCTGCATGAGCGGATGGTCCGGTATGGAAAGCTTTCCTAAGACGCTGCTCATCCGGTGTAAGATGCGGTGAAAGCGTTCCACATTTTCCCGTATTTCCAGTTCTTGGTAGTCATCACTGCGAGAAATAACCGTTTTTTTTACCAATGGACTGATGAGAAAGTATGAACCCCTGACAATTTTGTAGGGCTGTTCATTCAATATCACCTCCATTTCACCTGCTGTGCATAATATAATTCCTACGGATGTCTGTGAAAACAAATTTTTATTTGGCATATTCCTGCTTTTTTCGGATGCATCGCATCTTGTTATGAAAATTTATCTGCCTCCGCATAGTGTGAGAGTTTTTAAAGCGGATTTGTTTCTGACTAATTTTAAGCTGCAAAGGTAATGAAATTTCTGTTTTTATAGTCGAAATTGCTCAATTTATATTTTTTCTTACTCTTTTTTGTCTGTTTTAATCGCCTTATTTTTGCATTATCAAATGTGGATGATGGAAGAACTGTGGAAACAGATTTGTTTAATTTAATGGTATGAGTGCAACTTTAAATTTTGTATCTTTGCGGCCCAAAAGAAAAACACGTATGACAGACCCGACATACTCCGTAGGTATTGATATAGGCTCGACGACCTTTAAACTGGTGGTGCTGGACGAAAAGGGAGAACTCGTTTTCTCGTCTTACAAACGCCACAATACGGCAATTCTGCAGACAGGCTACTTGATTTACAAGGAGTTGTACAAGGCTTTGGGCAAGTGCAATGTGAAGGTGGTGATGACCGGTTCCATTGCCATGGGCTATACCAAGCAGTTAGGTATACGTTTTGCGCAGGAGGTGATTGCCGCCGCCGAGTATGTGAAGCGGAAACATGCTGAGGTGCGTACTTTCATCGACATGGGCGGTGAGGACAGCAAGATGATTTTTTTCGAGGAAGGCAAGATTCCCGATATCCGTATGAATGGTAGCTGTGCCGGGGGTACAGGAGCGTTTATCGACCAGACCGCCGCTCTGCTTGAAATTGAAACAAAGGAACTTAACACGCTGGCACAGACCGCGGAGAATATTTATCCCATCGCCTCGCGTTGCGGGGTGTTCTCCAAAACCGATATCCAGAACCTGGCCAGCCGCAATGTGAGCCGCAACGATATCGCCAAGTCGGTCTTCAATGCGGTAGCTATTCAGGTTATCAGCTCGTTGGCCCGTGGAAACGATATTTTGCCAAAGGTATTCTTCTGTGGCGGTCCCTTCGCTTTTTTGTCGGAGTTGAAAGAGGCCTTTATCCGCCTGCTGAAACTGAAGGAGGAGGATGTGCTCATGCCTGAGCGTCCGGAGCTGATTCCCGCATGGGGCAGCGCGCTGATTGCCATGGAGGATATTGAACAGAGCATCACCTTGTCCGATTTTGTGCGCCTGTTCCGCGATCATCAGCAGGAACAGAAACAGCAGGAACACGTCGGCTGCCTGCCGGCTCTGTTTGCCTCGGAAGAGGAACTGGAAAACTGGAAAAAACAAAAGAGCATTACGTTTATCCCTACCATAGACTGGGAAAATCTTGATTCTGAGGATTGCTACCTGGGTGTTGACTCGGGCTCTACAACGACCAAGTTGGTGCTGGTGGATAAGGAGGGTAGGATTATCTTCTCGGATTACAGTCGCAACAAAGGCGACAGCTTCAAGGCTTTTGGCGAAGCATTGGCCCGTTTGAAAGAGGAAGCGGAGAAGCATCATAAAAAAATCAATGTAGTGGGTAGCGCGGCTACAGGTTATGGCGAGAACCTCATAAAAACAGCTTATAATCTGCATGATGGCGTGGTGGAAACCATGGCACATTATCTAGCGGCCCGCACCATCGATCCGGATGTGTCGTTTGTGCTGGATATCGGTGGTCAGGATATGAAGGCCATCTATGTTGAAAATAAGAGTATTACACGACTTGAAATCAATGAAGCCTGTTCCTCGGGCTGTGGTTCCTTTATCGAGAATTTCGCCAATATCCTGCATTATCCAGTGGCTGAGTTTGCCCGTATCTCTTGTCTGGCAAACCATCCCTACGACCTGGGTACACGCTGTACTGTCTTTATGAATTCCAAGGTGAAGCAGGCTATGCAGGAAGGTGCCGATGTGGCGGATATTGCTGCGGGTTTTTCCTATTCAGTGGTGAAAAATTGCTTGTACAAAGTTCTTAAAATAAAGAATATCAGTGAATTGGGTGAACATATAGTGGTCCAGGGAGGAACGTTCAAGAACCTGTCTATTGTGCGTGCCCTGGAACTGATGTCGGGCAAGAGTGTGTATTTCTCGAATGTGCCCGAGCTGATGGGGGCGTATGGTGCGGCTTTGTATGCCAGAAATCGCCAAACGGACAGCAAGGTGCTCTCGCTGGCCGATATGATTGCCACCCAAACCTCTAATGTGGAGATGGAAACATGCTCTGGCTGCGAGAATCATTGCCAGGTGAAAAAACTGGTGTTCTCCAATGGAAATACTTTTTATACAGGTAATAACTGCGAGAAAATCTATTCCAACAAGTCCGATTCTTTTGTCAAAGGCATTAATCAGCATCGCGAGAAGCTGGATTTGTTGTTCAAACGTCCGATAGTTCCTAAAGAACAGGCCCGTATGCGTATCGGCATTCCGCGTGCTTTGGGTATTTACGAGAATTATCCCTTCTGGCATGAGCTCTTCACCAATTGTGGCATCCAGGTGGTGCTTTCACCACCTTCCACCAACAAGATTTACGAGAAAGGCATCCGTTCCATCATGGCCGACAATATCTGCTTTCCGGCCAAGGTGATGCATGGACATATTTATAGTCTGATAGAACAGAAAGTGGATAGGATTTTTTATCCCTATGTGATATATGAGCAGAAGGAAGATCCCAATTCCCGTAATAGCTACAACTGTCCGATTGTGGCTGGTTACTCGGATGTAATCAAGAGTTCCATTGATCCAGAAGAACGTTTCCAACTGCCCTTGGACTCACCGGTCATGTCTTTCAACGATGAGAAACTGCTACGTAAAAGCTGTACGGAGTATCTGTTGTCGATAGGCGTTCCTAAAAATTTGATTAAGAATGCGATAGACAAGGCCTTGCAAAGTCAGAAGGCCTATATGGATCGTTTGCATGAGCGTGCGATAGAGATAGTGGATAAGGCTCGAACAGAGCAGCGT
>JAEETJ010000071.1 GCA_016290295.1 Bacteroidales bacterium | reverse complement strand
CATTTGCACATGGGCTATGATGGTACGGGAAATAAGAGAACCTGTGATTCTGGTTTTGACTATGCCAATATGATCATTGACCGCTGTGCTATGATGATGCCCGAAACTGCTGGTGCATAATGCAGTACTATAGACATATCCTTGCTGAGAGCTCAGTCTCAATAGACGGTTGGATTATTTAATGTTCCGTCAGAGCACAGGCTGTAAGGCCTGCAGAGCTTTAAGGTATGTGAAAATTTATCAGGCTTTTCATTGGGGGATGTGGCAAGCACCGTCTCTACATTACGATATCTGTTTCGAATTGCTGGATTGTGAATTTCGCGGCGACAACTGGTGTGCTTCGGTGCAAATATTTTACGCGCCGCGACCATACATACAATCCGTATTCCTATCCTATGCGGCGGTTGCGGTTCCACCGCAAATTTTTTGTTTTGCTATTCATCATGTCATCATTCATCCGTACGAGGTTGTGGTTTCGCTGCATTGGCCGCATAGGGAATTTTATTAACTCCGCACAAGCGACGTAGTCGTGTAGTGTGGTGAGAAAGCGACAGATCCGCATAGAATGGAGACGTCAGATAGAGCATGTCTCGTCGGCCAAGACAGCATGCCTCCGGCATGAACATGAAAATGTTGTTTCAGTGGTAATTGTTAACTTTCAACTATTTTCATCGCTGTCTTCAGCCCATCTAATGCGGCGCTGACAATGCCACCGGCGTAACCGGCGCCTTCGCCTACAGGGTAGAGGCCGGGGATGTTGCTCTGTCGACTTTCGTCTCGCAATATCCTTACGGGTGAGGAGGAGCGGCTCTCAATGCCGGTCAGCACGGCATCGGCATCGTTGAAGCCTCGCAGTTTCCGGTCAAACAAAGGAAGGGCTTCCCGCAAGGCTTTCACTGCATACGCAGGCAGGCATCGGCCTAAGTCGCAATACACCACCCCATGCGGATAGCTGGGCTTCACTTTGCGATATCCCTTGGCAATCTTGCCCTGCAAGAATTCGCCCACCAAGTTGGCGGGGGCGCGATAATCCCCGCTGACCTCAAAGGCCAACTTTTCGTATTTTGCTTGATAATTCAGCCCATCTATAGGACTGTTTTGGTAATAATCTTCCGGATTGATGCCCACCAACAAGGCACTGTTGGCATTGGCTTTGTCTCGTTTCTTCTCGCTCATGCCGTTGGTCACGATAGTGCCGTCCTCGCTGGCCGAGGCCATCACCACACCGCCGGGACACATGCAGAAGGTATAGACACTGCGGTCTTTCAAATGCACCACTCCACGATATGAGGCGGCGGGCAGCAATTTGGCACTCTTGCCGTATTGCATGCGGTTGATGTCGCTTTGCAAATGCTCAATACGCACCCCCATGGAAAAGGCTTTGGCCTCCATATTCAAGCCTTTGGCATACAAATGTTTAATGGTGTCGCGAGCGGAGTGCCCCAAACAGAGCAACACATGTTTGCTCTTAATGCTGAAACCATTATGGCAGTGCAGCTGGATTATCTTGCCTTCTCGCTGGAAGTCATCGAAGGTGGTGTTAAAGTGAAATTCTCCGCCTAAACTGATGATTTCCTCACGGATGTTACGCACTACTTTTTCCAGATAGTCGGTGCCTACATGGGGATTGGCGGCATAGCAAACGTCCTCTGTAGCCCCGTGTTTCTGAAATTCCTCCAGTATAAAACTGATATAGCGGTCGTTGATGTTGGTGGAGAGCTTGCCATCAGAGAAAGTGCCTGCTCCGCCTTCGCCGAACTGAACGTTGGAGTTGGGATTTAATTTTTTATCTTGCAGAAATTCAGCTACTTCTGCTTTTCTGTCTTCAATGCGACTGCCTCTTTCAATGATCACGGGCTTGGCTCCGCAACGGGCTAAATATAGGGCCGCAAACATGCCGGCAGGACCGAACCCCACCACTACAGGCGGTAGCTGCTCTTTCCATTGCGGGTAGCTGATAGGATCAGGAGCTTGATACAGACTGACATTATCAAGCAGCAATAGGTCTTCCCGCTTGTTTTTCAGTTTAATATATACTTGATACAGAAAGAAAATATGGTCCTTCTTCCGCGCATCAATGGATTCCCGTAGGATTTTAAACTCCTCAATATCTTGCTCCGCAATAGGGTATAATTGCAGCACTCGTTGGCGCAGCTGCCGCTGCTGCCCCACGTGAATCTTGATATTGGAGATTTTAATTTGCATAATGTTGATTGATTAGCGCTTGGGCTGCGATATAGGCACTTGCCCATGCGAAAAACAGGTTATACCCGCCACATACACCATCTATGTCTATCATCTCGCCTATGGCATAGACATTAGGATACTTCTTCAACTCAAAATCATCATTAATTTCCTGCACCGCAATGCCTCCCGTGCATACCTGTGCGAATTCAAACTCGTAAGTGTCCTTGATTTTGAATCTTAAATCTTTGACATCAAATGGATTACGCTCGTATAGACGGTTTAGTTTAGGATGCAAAAGTCCGCATAGACTGCCATATTTCCGCAAATGTTCCTCCACATTATAATCAGCATCATCGTACATGAAATTAAAGCCGACAGCACAATTTTTTTTATCTTTCAGTCTATTGTAATATGCTGATAAATTTAGAATTACAATGCCAGATACTCCGTCGTCTTTGAAGGTGACTTCTCCACTTTCATGATAGATGAGTTTTCCCCGTTGATATAGTGAGCAGATTGCTTTGCAGCGACAGCCCGAAAGTGACACAGGGTAGTCTTCCAATTTGAAGCCGACTAACGAGGGTTTGTATTCCCTTTGCTGAAGCTTAAAATCTGTTAAATAGCGGTCGAAATGCTTGCGGTTTTTGGCTATCATTCCGGCAGGTGAACCCGATGCCAGCACCACCGCATTGAAGGCCATTGTTTCATTATTAATATAATAATGTGTCCCTTTCTTGTAAATTTGCTGGACTTCGGTGTTGTAATGAAACTGCACTCGGTCTGATATGCCGTTCAGCAACACATCCAGCACGGTCTGCGAGAAGAAGGTGCTGGGGTAAACCCTGTTCTCCTCGTCCACACTCATTTTCAGTCCCATCTTCTCAAATTCGTGATAGATGGTCTGATAGTTGGCCTTAGATAATAAGTTAGCGATGAATGCCGCATTGTTGTAGCATTCACCGCTAATTTGGGTATTCAGAATGTTCGCTTTTCCGCCGCCGGAAGCTTTGACTTTGTAGCCGGGCTTGCCGGTGCGTTCGAAGATGTGGATATTGCAGTTTCTCGTTTCAGAAAGCAACCTGGACAGAAACAGTCCGGCGGCGCCTGCTCCGACAACGGCAATATTCATCGTGGCGGGATTAGCAGTTACATTCGGTTTTCTTCGACAGTTTTTCTGTCAGCATGGGGATAATCTTGTTCAGATCGCCAACAATGCCAAGGTCTGCCACCTGGAAGATAGGAGCGTACTTGTCTTTGTTGATGGCGATGATGAATTCGGATTCTTCCATACCGGCCAAGTGCTGGATAGCACCAGAGATACCGCAGGCGAAATAAACATTCGGACGAACGGTCTTACCGGTTTGACCTACCTGACGGTCGTGCGGCATCACGCCGGCATCAACCATGGCACGGGATGAGGAAACCTGGCCTCCCAATACGTCGGCGAGAGCCTGCAATTTCTCGAAACCTTCCTTGCAACCAACACCACGACCACCGGAAACCAGAATCTTGGCAGCCTGGATATCCACAGCACCTTTTTCTTCCTTCACGGTCTTCAGCAGTTTCACTTTGAATTTGCTGCTGTCGAAAGTGGGGGCGAAGTCGATGATTTCACCTTTGCGGTTGCAGTCTCTTTCCAGTTTCTGCATCACACCGGGACGAACGGTGGACATCTGCGGACGGTGCTCGGTGCACATGATGGTAGCCATCAGGTTGCCGCCGAAAGCGGGACGGGTCATCATCAGCTCACCTTCCTCGGAGATTTCCAACTTGGTGCAGTCTGCGGTCAGACCGGTACCCAAACGGGCAGCCAATCTCGGAGCCAGGTCACGACCAATGGTGGTGGCACCGAACATCAGGATGCTGGGCTGGAACTTCTGCACCATCTGGTAAATGGCTTGTGAGTATTGTTCGGTCAGATAGTCTTTTAATTCAGGGGCGTCAATGCAGATGACTTCGTCGGCACCCATCTCGATGAGGTACTGGGCGTGATGTTTCACCTGATCGCCGGCCAGAATGGCCACAACTTTTTCGTTCAGAGCGCAGGCCAGGTCGCGGGCTTTGCCCAGCAACTCCAATCCTACCGACTGGATAGTGCCCTCGCGTTGTTCAACGAAAACATATACATTTTTATAATCTGTTTTTTCCATAATAAATACAATTTATATTACCGACAACGGCGATTAGATGATGTGTTTTTCTTTTAATTTGTTGATGATGATGTTGACACCTTCTTCAGCATCCACCTCGAAAGTCTCACCGGCACCCTTCTGGGCTTTGGTGAATGATTTCTTCACGCGGGTGGGAGAGCCCTTGAGACCTAATTTTTCAGGAGCGATGTCAATTTTGGCCGCGGTCCAGATTTCCACTTCCTTCTCAAAAGCATCCATGATGCCTGAAACGGTCATGTAACGGGCCTTGTTGGCGGTAGCTAACACGGTCAGTACGCAAGGCATTTCCACAGACAACATCTGATAGCCTTCTTCTGTCTCTTTCTTCACGGTCAAAGTGTTTTTGCCGTCATATTCGAGACCGGTAACGTAAGAAATCTGGGGTAATCCCAGGTGTTCAGCCATTTCGGGACCTACCTGTGCGGTATCACCGTCGATAGCCTGGCGGCCACCGATTACGAGGTCATAGTCGAGGCAGCGGAGAGCGCCAGCCAAAGCGTTGGAGGTAGCCAAGGTGTCGGCACCGGCAAATGCACGGTCAGTCAGCAGAATGGCACGGTCAACGCCCATAGCAAAAGCCTCACGCAGGATAGCGTCGGCCTGTGGGGGACCCATGGTGATTACTGTAACTTCAGCGCCGTATTGGTCTTTCAGACGCAGGGCCATTTCCAAACCGCCCTTGTCGTCGGGATTCATGATACTGGGAACACCATCGCGGATCAGGGTACCTGTTGCCGGATTAATTTTGATTTCAGTGGTGTCCGGAACTTGTTTTATACAAACTACTATTTTCATAATTTTCTTCTATTTTAATAATTTACCGGCGATGACCATACGCTGAACTTCTGAAGTTCCTTCATAGATTTCGGTAATCTTGGCATCACGCATCATTCTTTCAACAGGATATTCGCGGGTGTAACCGTAGCCACCGTGCAGCTGGACAGCCTTGGTGGTCACTTCCATAGCGGTTTCGGCTGCGAACAGCTTGGCCATGGCGGCATCTACGGAGTAGGGCAGGTGCATGTCTTTCTTGTAAGAGGCCTGACGAACCAACAGACGGGCAGCCTGTACTTTGGTCTCCAGGTTGGCCAGTTGGAACTGGGTGTTCTGGAAAGCGGCGATAGCCTTGCCGAACTGTTTACGTTCTTTGGTATATTTAACGGTTTCATCCATAGCACCTTGTGCAATACCGAGAGCCTGAGCGGCAATACCGATACGGCCACCGTCGAGGGTCTGCATGGCAATCTTGAAGCCCTTGCCGAGTTCGCCTAACAGGTTTTCTTTTGGCACTTCGCAGTTCTCGAAAATCAGCTCGCAGGTAGCAGAACCACGGATACCCATCTTCTTTTCTTTCTTACCGATAGAGAAGCCTTTGAAGCCTTTCTCCACGATGAAAGCGGAGATGCCTCTGGTGCCCTGTGACTTGTCGGTCATAGCCATCACGATGAAGACGTTTGCGTAAGAAGCGTTGGTGATGAAAATCTTGGTTCCGTTCAGAATCCATTTGTCACCAGCGTCCACAGCCATAGTCTGCTGCATAGCAGCGTCGGTACCGGCGTTGGGTTCGGTCAGACCGAAAGCGCCAATCCATTCGCCTGAGGCCAACTTGGGCAAATATTTCATTTTCTGTTCCTCTGTGCCGTATTCCAAAATGGGGTTCATACAGAGAGAAGTGTGGGCTGACACAATTACACCGGTGGTGGCGCATACGCGTGACAGCTCTTCAACGGCCATGCCGTAAATCTGGTTGGTACCACCCTGTCCGCCATACTGTTTCGGAATGGGAATACCCATGATGCCTATTTTTGCCATTTTTTCAACGGTCTCGATTGGGAATCTTTCTTCCTCATCGACTTCTGCTGCCAGAGGTTTCACCTCGTTTTCGGCAAACTCGCGAATCATCTGCAAAAACAGCTGTTCTTGTTTTGTTAAACTGAAATCCATAATTGATAATCGTTATTTTTGTTTTAATCCTAAAATTTCTCTTGCTTCGGCTGAGG
>JAEETJ010000003.1 GCA_016290295.1 Bacteroidales bacterium | reverse complement strand
AAGGTAGAAATCGTTTATAACCAATTTGTTAACGCTGCCACCCAAAGAGTGACAGTGGAACAATTCCTCCCGGTAGCGGCTCCTGCCAATATGGAAGGAAGCAAATTGAAGAACGACTATATCTTCGAGCCTTCCAAGGAAGAACTGTTCAGAACGCTGACTCCCAGAATCTTGAAGCTTCAGCTGTACAAAACCCTCATCGACTCCATCGCCTCGGAACACGGCGCGCGTATGACCTCCATGTCCAAGGCCACCGACAATGCCAATGAGATGCTGAAAGAGCTGAGACTCAAGTACAACAACGCCCGCCAGTCGGCTATCACTAACGAGCTGATTGAAATCGTGAGCGGAGCGGAAGCCCTGAACAATTAACAACGTTTCCCCAAAATGCATAAGTCGGGGTAACTCCCGACTTATTTTATATATATACAAATAAAAAGGAATGGGTATCATCATCCGACAAAGTATCAAAGGAACCATTGCCAACTACATTGGCATCGCCATCGGCTTTGTCACCACCTTCTTCGTGCTCACCAAATATCTCAGCACCGAGGAAGTGGGCTTGACCCGCGCTCTGCTTGATATCGCCATACTCTTTTCCGGTTTGGCACAGTTAGGCACCACGGCCTCCATGATGCGCTTCTACCCCTATTTCAAAGACGAAGAACACAAAGACCATGGCGTGTTCTTCTGGAGCATTGTCATTCCGTTTATCGGTTTTTTTATTTTCCTTTCTGTCTTTTTGTTATGTAAAGAATGGATTATCAGCAAATACATCGACAATGCACCTTTACTGGTCAACTACTACTATTTTATCATCCCCTTAGCTTTCTTCATGCTATACATGTCAGTCTTTGAAGTCAACTCCAATGTACTGATGCGTATCACAATACCCAAATTCATACGGGAAGTCGTCATCCGCGCATCACTCCTTATCGGCTATTTACTTTTCGGTTTCAAATACATAAGTCTTGATGGCTTAGTTATCTGGTTCTGTGCTACTTACGGCTTAGCCACCTTACTCAACATCATCTATTTGTTGAGTTTGAAAAGAATCTCTTTCAAACCCGACTGGCAGCATCTAACGCCTCAGCTGAAAAAAGATTTCGCGCTTTACACCCTGTTTTTGATTACAGCAGCATTGGCTGGCAACATCACTCCCACACTAAGTACACTTTTCGTGTCAGCGAAGATGGGCTTGGCCTATATGGGCGTCTATGCCATTGCCACCTATATTGCCACTTTGGTAGAAATCCCCTATCGTTCGCTCGGTGCCATTGCTCAACCGCAAATTGCACAGGCCATGAAAGACAACGACATACCTATGGTCAACAACCTGTGCCAAAAAGTGTCGCTACACCAACTGTTGGCAGGCTCATTCATCTTTGCGATGATATGGATAAACATTGACCTTGCCTTCCAAATCCTTCCTAACGGGCAGAATTATGCGGCAGGAAAATGGGTGGTATTCATCCTGGCCCTTTCACGACTCTTTATTTCGACCTTCGGCGTGGGCACTTCAGTTCTCGGTTATTCCCGATATTATTACATGTCACTGATTTTCACGGTCCTTCTAACAACCTCGGCCATACTTCTCAACATCTATTTAATTCCCATCTTGGGCATCAATGGTTCTGCCCTCTCCAACCTGATTTCATACGTCTTGTATATCAGCATGTTATTAGTTTTAATCAGGTGGAAAATCGGCACCAATCCACTCTCTTGGGCACAATTAAAAGTGGTTGTTATCATTTCTACAATATTCATAGTCAATATTTTATGGATTAAAACTCTCTATCCCATTTTCACTTCCCTACCCTTTAAACCCGTGATAAACAACATCATTGACGGTATCATAAAAACTGTGCTATTGGGAGGCCTCGGCATCGCCACCATCTATTTCTGGAGAGTATCGGAAGAAGTGAACGTTTTAGCGAGAAAGGCGATGGCGAAGCTACGCAGGTAGTGGGATACGGGTTTTAGGGGTTAGGTGTTAGGGGTTAGGGAGGTTAGAAGATTACAGGATTACAGGATTACAGGATTATGGGATTACAGGATTATGGGATTACAGGATTATAGGATTACAGGATTACAGGATTATAGGATTACAGGATTACAGGATTATAGGATTACAGGATTATAGGATTATAGGATTACAGGATTACAGGATTATAGGATTACAGGATTACAGGATTATAGGATTACAGGATTATAGGATTACAGGATTACAGGGGTACAGGGATTAGGAATTCAAAATTCAAAAATATTGCGGTGGAACCGCAACCCCCGCATAGTGATTCAGTTTTATTAATTTGCATCTTTGCTAATTAATTCGTATTTTTGCAAGTTAAATTGTGACGAATGAAAAAGATTGGCGTTTTCGGGGTCGGGCACCTCGGACAAATACACTGCAAATGCATCAATGAGAGTGACAAGGCCGAATTATGCGGCATTTATGATGTGAATATCGACCATGCAAAAGAAGTTTCCAAACAATTAGGAGTACCTTTTTTTGAACAAGCCGAGCAACTGCTGGCACAATGCGACATCGCTGATATTGTGTGCACCACCACGTACCATTACGAGATGGCAAAATTGGCCATGCAACACCGCAAGCCTGTCTTCATTGAAAAACCCGTCACTGCCACCGTTGCACAAGCCGAAGAGCTGCTTCAACTGAGTCGCGAGTACAATATTCCCGTGCAAGTGGGCCATGTGGAACGCTTCAACCCCGCTTTCCTTGCTGCCAAGTCCAAAATCAAACATCCCATGTTCATTGAAGGTCATCGTTTGGCCCTCTTCAACCCCCGTGGCAACGATGTTTCCGTCATTTTGGACCTGATGATTCACGATATCGACATTGTGCTAAAAATCGTTGACTGCCCTATCGTTGACATCCAAGCCAGCGGGGTAGCTATCGTCACCGACACCTTCGATATTGCCAATGTGCGCCTTACCTTTGAAAACGGTTGTGTCGCCAACCTCACTGCCAGCCGTATCTCAATGAAGAACATGCGGAAAATCCGTCTCTTCCAGGAAAACGCCTATATCAGCATGGATCTTTTAGAAAAAAAGACTGAAATGATTCATATAGAAAATGTTACTGGAGAAGTAGATGATCCTTTCGCCATGATTCTTGATTTGGGTGAGGAAAAAGGCAAAAAAAGAATCATCATCGATATGCCCCAAATTGAAGCCAATAACGCCATCCGCTGCGAGCTGGAAAGTTTTATTCATTCTATTGATAATCAACTCATTCCTGAAGTCAGTCTGCATGATGGATACAATGCGCTGAAAACCGCATACCAAATTATCGAAAAAATGAACTGCAACATAAAATAAAACACCACATTCAACGTTATATAATAGGATGAAGAAATTTTTACTCTTACTTACGGTATTATGCTGCTGTTTTTGTTCATGCAAAGACCAGCATGACTATACCCCTGCCATGCTGGAATTCAGCAAGGACGCTTTTGATGACTGCTTTGACGTATCCAACTATAATGTTGAACATGATGAGCAGATTACTGATGAAGACAAATTGCATGTGATGGGACAGCACAAATTCACCCATGTATATGTTTCATACGGTGGTAAGGCCTTAGGTGTATGGGAACTGCCTTGCACGGTTCCTATTCTGGACGTAAATAGCAACGACAGCAGCTTTGTGGATATTGTACCCTGCTTCAAGAAAAACGGACTAAGCAGCACCATCAAAGGTTATAGCTATGTCAAAACATACAAAAAGAAAGTGCTGCTGCAAAAAGGCAAGACTACATACATCAACAAAGAAAGCATGCACAAATTTTACGAATACCATAAGTATGCCATCTTCAAATTAATAGAGCCATTCACCTCACAGAATTCCTTTTCCCCACACAACACGTTGATGTCCATTGTCAATTTCAACTGTGTGATGGATCCGGAGGACAACACCAACAGAATCGGTTTGCTGTCTCTCACCAACGACTCCCTGCGTAACAGTTTTGAAGTGGCTTCCTCCGAAATCAGTCTGCCTGTCAACTACCAAACCTACTTGGAAATCAGATACAAATGCGACAATGATTTAAGCATAGAAATATACGCTCCCAACTATTTCAACGTATATCCGTGCGGCGGGTTGTATGCTACTGACAAATGGCAGACCGCCTACATCAATTTGGATGAAAGCCTGACCAACATATACAACTCCGGAACCATCTTCCCCGGTACTATCAATATCAAAATACTGCTGAGTGGAGCCCGATTGAGCGACCGTGACACCCACTATTATATTGACTATGTGAAGGTTATTACCGGACCGCAGGCGTAAGCAGAAATCAGGTTACAGGGGATAGGTGTTAGGGGTTAGGAAGGATAGAAGATTACAGGATTACAGGATGATGGATTACAGGATGATGGATTACAGGATGATGGATTACAGGATGATGGATTACAGGGGTTAGGGATTAGGGATTAGAATAAAAAAAAATGCGGTGGAACCGCAGCCGCCGCATACACACACCCAAAAAAAACAATAGATGAAACAGAACAAAAAATTACTCATTGGCTATCACGTCGTCATGGACATCCTGGCGGCGATTATCACATGGGTGATTTTCTTCATCTATCGAAAATATAATGTCGATCCACAAGTGTTCGACCAATTCTCCACTGCCATTCTGCATGACAACAAGTTCTGGCTCGGCATCTGTCTACTGCCCATTTATTGGATGCTCTTGCATTTGTTTATCGGTTATTACCATAATATATACAGAAAATCACGTCTGAAAGAATTAGGGCGAACCTTTTTTGTCAGCCTTTTCGGCGTCATCCTGTTTTTCTTTGTGTTCATCTTGGATGATATCGTAAATACTCCTTCCGACTACATTAAATATTTTCTGGTGCTATTTGGATGCCAGTTTATTCTGACCTACATACCGAGGGTTTTGATGACCACTCACATCAACCGCATGATCCACAACGGTGAAATCGGTTTCAAAACTCTAATTATCGGCAGTGACGAAATAGCGTTAAACACTTATCAATCGGTAGTAAAGCAGAATATTCGCTCCGGCAACTTTATTGTGGGTTACATTTCATTGCCCAACAGCGACGACCACACACTCAGCACTGCACTACCCTGCATGGGCGGTCTTAACGATATGCGAGACATCATTCAAAAAGAACATATCGAAGAAATCATTATCGCCATTCATAATGGCCAACGGAAATACATTGAAGAGATACTGTCAACCATCAGAGAGATTCCCGGACTGACCTTGAGCATACTGCCTCAAATACAGGACTACCTGATGGGCACCATCAAAATGTCGTCGGTGTTTTATGAGCCTTTAATTTCCATTGACTCCGAATACATGTCACCCTGGCAACGCTATGTCAAACGCATGATGGACATCGTCATATCCTTTTTTGCCATCATTCTCTTGTTGCCCTTATATCTCTTTTTGGCTATCGGAGTCAAATGCTCATCTAAGGGCCCCATTTTCTACAAGCAAGAGAGAATCGGCTATCAAGGCAAACCCTTCAACATCATCAAATTCAGATCGATGTATACGGATGCGGAGAAAAACGGTCCCATGCTGTCGAGTGAGGAAGACCCCCGCATCACCAAGTTCGGCCGTTTCATGCGTCGTTCGCGTTTGGACGAGACACCCCAGTTTTTCAATGTGCTGAAAGGCGACATGTCGTTGGTAGGACCAAGACCTGAGCGTCAATATTATATTGACAAAATTGTGGAGAAAGCCCCCTACTATCGATTGCTGTTGGGTGTAAAACCCGGCATCACCTCCTGGGGGCAGGTGAAATTCGGCTATGCCGAGAATGTGGATGAGATGGTGGAGCGTATGCGTTTCGACCTCCTGTACTTGGAAAACATGTCGATTCAGATGGACATCAAGATACTCATATATACCGTGCTGATCATCTTGAAAAACGAGGGCAAATAATCCCAAAGGAGAAGCCGTGAATCACCTCTTTTCGAAGCAGTCAAATCCAGGCAAATAGAAAAAGTTGAAAAAAAATCTATTTACCTATCTATCAATCAAAAAAATATGTATATTTGCACTCCCTAAAATGAGGTAGAGGAGTATGGAATTTTTGCATATAAACATCTCATTATAAGGGAATTACGAAAATGAAAGAAAAATCGGTTTGCGAGAACCGGAACTAAAAACATTATAAAATTAAACAAAATGTCTGGATTATTAGGAAAAAAAATTGGGATGACTAGCATCTATGATGCCTCTGGCAAGATAGTGCCATGCACGGTATTGGAGGCTGGTCCTTGCGTAGTTACGCAAGTCAAGACCGTTGAGAAAGACGGTTACAATGCAATCCAATTGGGTTACGATGAAAAGAAAGAAAAACGGACGACCAAAGCGTTGAAAGGACACTTTGCCAAGGCCGGCACAACTCCGAAGAAACTGTTGCGCGAGTTCACACGTTTCGAGGAAGGTCACAAGAAACAGTATGGTGAAGTATTGGATGTCACCGTATTTGAGGAAGGTGAATTTGTTGATGTCATCGGCATTTCAAAAGGTAAAGGTTTCCAGGGTGTCGTCAAACGTCACGGCTTCGGCGGTGTCGGCGACAGCACGCACGGTCAGCACAACCGTCTGAGAGCTCCCGGTTCTCTGGGTGCATCCTCCTACCCTTCAAGAGTATTGAAAGGTATGCGCATGGCTGGTCAAACCGGTAACAAACAGGTGAAGATGATCAACCTGCAGATCATGAAGATCGTGAAAGAAAAGAATTTAGTTTTAGTAAAAGGTTCCGTACCAGGACCTAATGGTTCATATATAAAAATTGAGAGATGGAGTTAAGAGTATATAAAATCGACGGAAGCGAATCAGGCAAGACAGTCACATTAAACGACAACATCTTTAATGTAGAGCCTAATGATCATGCTATTTGGTTGGATGTGAAACAATATCTGGCCAATCAAAGACAAGGAACGCACGACACTCTGGAAAAATCAACCGTTTCCGGCAGTACGCGCAAACTGAAAAGACAGAAAGGTACGGGCGGCGCACGTGCAGGTAGCATCAAGTCTCCGACCATCCGTGGTGGTGCCACTGTCTTCGGACCTCACCCCAGAGATTACAATTTCAAACTGAACAAGAAAATCAAACGCTTGGCCCGTTTCTCAGCCCTGACTTACAAGGCTAAAGAAGACAAGATCATCGTGGTGGAAGATTTCTCTTTCGAAGCACCCAAGACCAAATCTTACTTGGATATTCTGAAGAAATTCAACCTGCAGGATGCCAAAACGCTGATGCTGGTTAACGAAAGCAACAGAAACGTTTATCTGTCAGCCCGCAACCTGAAACGCACCAATGTGATGAGAGCTAAAGACGTGAACACCTACAACGTGCTGAACGCCAACAACCTCATCATCTGCGAAAACAGCTTGAAAGACATCGAAAAAATGTTGGGCGAGTAATATTAACAGAGTCAATAACAAGTAATACATACAAAAATGAACGTAGTTATTAAACCCATCATCAGTGAAAAGATGACAATGGTTGGTGAAAAATACAACCGTTATGGTTTCATTGTTGACAGAAAGGCCACCAAACCTCAGATTAAGAAAGAAATCGAGGATCTTTATGGTGTGAAAGTGCTGCAGGTGAACACCCTCATCCAGCGCGGTAAGTCAACCTCCCGCTACACCAAGGCCGGCATGATTCAAGGTCAGAAAAACACCTTCAAGAAAGCTATGATTTTCGTCAGCAAGGAAGAAAAAATCGATTTATACAGCAATATTTAATAGCAATAAACAATGGCATTAAAAAAGTACAAACCAGTAACGCCAGGTCAACGCTTCAAAGTTATCAGTGCGTTTGACGACATTACCACAAGCAAGCCGGAAAAGAGCTTATTATGCGCTCATCCGAGCACAGGCGGTAGAAATAATTGTGGTAAAATGACGATGCGAAACCGCGGTGGCGGTCATAAGAAGATGTATCGTTTTATTGATTTCAAAAGAGAAAAAGATGGTATCCCGGCAACCGTTAAGACCATTGAATACGATCCGAACCGTTCAGCTCGTATCGCATTGGTTTTCTATGCCGACGGCGAAAAGCGCTACATTGTTGCTCCTCACGGCCTGAAAGTCGATCAAGTGATCGTATCAGGAACGGGTGTTTCTCCCGACTTGGGCAACACGCTTCCACTGGGCGAGATTCCTTTCGGTTCCGTAATTCACAACATCGAATTACGTCCCGGTCAGGGTGCTAAGATCGCACGTAGTGCAGGTTCTTACGCACAGCTGATGTCTCGTGAAGGCAAGTATGCCGTTATCAAAATGCCATCCGGCGAAACCCGTATGATCCTCTGCGCTTGCAAAGCCACTATCGGTATGGTTTCCAATATCGACCACAGCTTGGAAGTATCAGGTAAAGCAGGTAGAAGCCGTTGGTTGGGCCGCAGACCCCGCGTCCGTGGCGTTGTTATGAACCCTGTTGATCACCCCATGGGTGGTGGTGAAGGTCGTGCCTCTGGTGGACACCCGCGCTCACGCAAGGGCTTGCCAGCTAAAGGTTACAGAACCCGTCATCCGAAGAAAAAATCTGATCAGTACATCATCGAAAGAAGAAAAAAATAATCTTAAAGTAGAATATTATGAGTCGTTCATTAAAAAAAGGTCCATATATCCATTACAAATTGGAACAAAGAGTATTGGAAGCCCAAGAATCAGGCAAGAAAACCACTATCAAGACCTGGTCACGCGCCTCTATGATCTCCCCCGATTTCGTCGGACTTACCATCGCAGTGCATAACGGCAACAAATTCATCCCCGTTTACGTTACTGAAAACATGGTAGGCCACAAATTAGGCGAATTCGCTCCGACACGTATCTTCCGTGGTCACGCTGGTCAAAAGGACAAAGGTAAGAAATAATCTCTTCACCTTACGCCTTATTTCTTATAAATTACAAAGCCTCTCCCTATCGGAGAGGCTTTTTTTTTTACCTATGATGACGCAAAACACTGTATCTCATTCTTTTCTTATTTAACAATTCACTTTTATTAATAAATAAATTATTTTCTTTAATTTTGTTGATTTATAATAAATTTATATTATCTTTGCAGGCGGAAATTAGCATAAAAAATGAAGACTCCAAAACAGGAATTCGGACAGAAAGGCGAGGAACTTGCAGAAGATTTTTACCGCAAGAACAACTATGTCATATTGGAAAAGAACTGGCGCTGCTATCATCTGGAAGTGGATCTCATCGTATTAAACAATGACTATATCGTGTTTTGTGAAGTAAAAACGAGGAGTTACACCACTTTAGGCGAACCTGAAACCTTTGTCACCCCGCAAAAACAGAAGAACCTCATCCGTGCTGCCAATATGTACCTGAATCGCAAGAGTATTTCCAAAGAAGTGCGTTTTGACATCATCTCCATCGTCCGCTGCGGTGAGAATTATCAAATACACCATATACCGAACGCTTTTTCACCGAAGTGGTAAATGCTTTCAATTTCTTATATTAACTATACACAGCATTAAATTTATAGAACCATGCTCATAAAAACACACAGCTGCGCATTGATGGGGGTTGCCGCCATTCCCATCACCATTGAAGTAAACATAGAGAACGGTATCAGTTTCTTTTTAGTAGGGCTTCCTGACAGTGCTATCAAAGAAAGTCAACAAAGGATAGATACCGCCCTGAAAAACAATGGCTATAAAATACCCGGCAAGAAAATCGTCATCAACATGGCACCTGCCGACATCCGCAAGGAAGGCAGTGCCTACGACCTTAATTTGGCCATTGGCATCCTGATAGCCTCCGAACAAATCAAAGGCTACGACAAAGTGGGAGATTACTACATCATGGGCGAATTATCCCTGGACGGTCACCTCCAGCCCATCAGAGGGGCCCTTCCTGTCGCCATAGAGGCACGAAAAAGAAAAATGAAGGGAATTATACTACCGGCACAGAACGCCCGCGAGGCGGCAATTGTGAGCGATATAGAGGTACTTGGTGTGGATAACATCCGTCAGGTAATCGACTTTTTCGATAAAGGTGTTCCCATTCCCCCTACCATTGTCAATACGCGCGAGGAATTCCAACGCAGCTTGTGCAACTACGAATTTGACTTTATCGATGTGAAAGGGCAGCAAAATATCAAGCGAGCCATGGAAATTGCTGCCGCTGGAGGGCATAATCTGATTCTGATTGGTCCTCCAGGCTCAGGCAAATCTATGCTCGCCAAACGCCTACCCTCCATCTTACCGCCCTTAACCTTATCTGAGGCTCTCGAAACGACGAAGATTCACTCCGTTGCAGGAAAGATGAATCGCTATTCGTCACTAATTTCAGTAAGGCCCTTCCGCGCGCCACACCACACCATTAGTGATGTGGCGCTGGTCGGAGGGGGTTCTAATCCACAGCCCGGAGAAATCTCCTTGGCTCACAATGGCGTGCTCTTCGCCGATGAGCTCACCGAGTTCAAACGACAAACCCTTGAGGTACTGCGTCAACCGTTGGAGGAAAGAAGTGTTACCATTTCACGTTCTAAGTACAGTGTCACCTTCCCCGCCTCCTTCATGTTCGTTGCCGCCATGAACCCCTGCCCTTGCGGCAACTACAACCATCCTAAGATTCCATGCACGTGTGGACAAGGCGTGGTACAAAAATATCTCAACAAGATTTCCGGTCCCCTCATGGACCGCATCGACCTGCATGTGGAAGTGCTGCCACTATCTACCGAAGAGCTTACCAACGCTCCTTTAGGCGAGACGAGTGCCACTGTTCGTGAGCGAGTGGTACAGGCGCGCAGAATCCAAGAGGAACGTTATAAAATCTATCCTGACATCCACTGCAACGCGCAAATCAACACCAAACTATTACGACAGTACTGTGTAGTGGACAGCGAAGGACTGGAACTGCTGAAAAACACCATGGACAAATTAGGGCTATCAGCCCGCGCCTATGATCGCATCCTGAAAGTTGCCCGTACCATCGCCGACTTGGACAGTGCCGTCGACATCAGCAACGAACACCTCTCCGAAGCTATCAATTTCAGGAGTTTAGATAGGGATAATTGGGGGAAGTGAGGTTACAGGGTACAGGAGATAGGGATTTGGGGATAGGGGTTAGAATTAAGAATTAAGAATTAAAAAACGGAATTATCCCTTTTAGTCTTGTAACGCCACGTTATGCTCCATGCGGGTCTTCTGCCAGCAATAATATCCGGAAGATTTCATCATATCGGGATTTTACCCCGTACTGAATTCTTACACGGCTTTCAGCCGTTGGATAACTTACCCGATAATTTGACTGCGACAGGTGCGTACCTCTGGCACGCCGTGATACATTTCCCGTTCATCGTGCTATGCGGGGGTGGCCGCGATGCGGCCAAAATTGCGGTGGAACCGCAACCGTCTCATAGGGATGAGTTACGGGTTGTGTATTCGGTCGCGGCGAGCAGGTTCCATGCACCGAAGCACTTTATTTGCCGCCGCGAAATGGTGTGACTATAGCTGATGCTATAAATCTCTCTCCATTAATCTAAATCTTAACAAGACGGAAAAAGATAATCACATTCAAAAAAAAGGAATTATACCCTTAGAGTATGTGTGTTTTGAACGTTAAAGCGTCATTATAACTTAAATCTAATAGGTAGATTAAAATAACAACGGACAGGCTTTCCATCATTGGTTCCTGGTTTCCATTTGGGCATTTTTCTCACCACACGTATAGCCTCCTCATCACATTCGGAAGAGAGAGGAACCAAAGGCTTTACATTCGTAACTTTCCCATCTTTTTCAATCACAAACTCAATGAGGACTGTACCTTCAATTTTTTTATTGATAGCCGATTTCGGATACTTTATCTCTTTTTGTAAATAAGCATACATTGCCTCCATGCCACCAGGGAACTCAGGCATTGTTTCCGCATAACGAAAAGGTGCCTCCGTATCGGGTTCTTCCGTCTCCGCTTTGAAGGATTTTTTATGATTGGGTGAATTCTGTGCCGAGACAACGCATGTCAATGCCAAAATGACAATTAAAGAAATAAGTTTTTTCATAATCAATATTTTTTTGCAAGGGCAAAGATACTCAAATTATCGGAAATATCGCATTATGGAGTATAGATTTTTATGACAGGAACAAAAAAATTCACAACACCATTAATTTAAACATTGTGAATTGTGCATTGTGCATTAAAAAAAAGGAGCTCTCTTCTGAGAACTCCTTTTTTTTCATTTACTACACCTCCCAGGTGTCGCCGCTATTAAGCAAGTCGTCAACGCATTTGTATTTGCCGTTGGTCATTTGCTCTTCCATCTGGTCTTCATAGAGCTGGGTGTAAGAGGTCTTCTTCACGTTGCGAATCACACCGATAGCCACGGGAAGGTCGCCGCTCATGCGAGCCAGCATCATGTGGATACCAGTGTCTTCGGTGGTCTCGTCGTGAATCATGATGTCGTCCATCGTGATACCATTCTCACCGATGGTGACGGCCTCCAAGCAACGGCCATTGAAACGCAGACCCTTGTTTTTCTCCTTACCGAAAATCATGGGCTTGCCATGCTCAAGGATGATGGTGCGATCGTCACGTACTGCACGGTCAGTGATAGCTGCATGGGCTTTGTCGTTGAAAATCATACAGTTCTGCAGAACTTCCACCACACTGGTACCGTCGTGTCGAGCGGCACGGGTCATGATATCGGTGGTAAGTTGCGGCAGGCAGTCCAACGCACGTGCGTAGAAGGTGCCCTGTGCACCCATTACCAGCTCGCCCGGATTGAACGGGTAGTCGATGGTGCCGTAAGGTGATGTCTTAGTCACCTGACCGAACTTGGTCGTAGGACTGTACTGACCTTTGGTCAAACCGTAAATCTCGTTGTTAAAGATAGTGATGTTGAAATCCTGGTTACGACGTACCGCATGAATCAGGTGGTTGCCACCGATAGCCATGGAGTCACCGTCGCCCATGCTCACCCACACAGAGAGAGCCGGATTGGCCAATTTCACGCCTGTGGCAATGGCACAAGCACGGCCATGGATGCTATGGAAACCGTATGTGTCCACATAGTAAGGAATACGGGATGAGCATCCGATACCGGACACCATGCAGATGTTTTCCTTCTTGTGGTTGGTTTTCGGGAAGGTGTTTAACAATGCGGCGAGGATGGCGTGGTCACCACAACCAGGACACCATTTCACCATTTGGTCGCTGGTAAAGTCAGCTTTTGTATATTCGCGATCCGCTTTCGGAACAAAATGTTTTTCTGCCATAATTATCTGTAATTAAGTGGTTCTTGATTGAGTTATTTGGCAAGCAGTCTTTCGAATTCAGCCTTCAGTTCGCCCACCTCGAACGGGAGACCCATGATCTTGTTGTATTGGGTCATCGGGCATTCGGGGAACTGGGTGCGAAGGTATCCAGCAAACTGTCCATTGTTAAGTTCGCAGACGACAATCTTCTTGTATTTCTTGAGGATGTCGCCAGTATTCTTCGGAAGCGGGCAAATATAGTTGAAGTGGGTATATGCCACTTTCTTACCTTCTTTGTTCATCTCTTCCACAGCGAGGGTGAGTGCGCCAGAGGTGCCACCCCAACCTACCACGAGGAGTTCAGCATCAGGATTGCCGGTCACTTCCTGGTCGGGAATGTAGTTGGCCACACGGTTCACCTTCTCCTGACGGTTAGCCACCATCAGAGCGTGGTTTTCGGGATCGGTGCTGAGAGGTCCATCAGGACATTTTTCCAGACCGCCCACACGGTGACGAAGACCTTCCATGCCAGGCAGAGCCCATTCACGTGCGAAGGTGACGGGATCGCGGCGGAAAGGTCTATAGTTAGGATCATTAGGCGTAGCCAAACGCGGTTTGATTTCCGGCATGTCGGCCATCTTGGGAATACGGAACAGCTGTGAACCGTTGCCAAGGTAACCGTCGGTGAGCAGGATGACAGGAGTCATGTGCTCCAAAGCAACCTTAGCAGCATTGTATGCCCAATAGAAGCAGTTTGCACTGGAGGAGGCAGCCATCACCACCAATGGGGCTTCACCGTTACGGCCGTACAAAGCCTGGTTCAGGTCGCTCTGCTCGGTCTTGGTAGGCAGACCTGTGGAAGGGCCACCACGTTGCACGTCAACCACCACCAAAGGCAGTTCCACCATCACAGCCAAACCAAGAGCCTCACTCTTAAGGGAGAGACCAGGACCGGAAGTAGAGGTGCAAGCCAAAGCTCCAGCGTAGGAAGCACCAATAGCAGAACAAACGCCTGCAATTTCATCTTCTGCCTGAAAGACACGTGCACCTAAGGATTTATGTTTAGCCAATTCCACCATCACGTCTGTAGCAGGGGTGATAGGATAAGAGCCTAAAAACAGTCTGCGACCAGATTTCTCGGATGCAGCCAAAAGACCCCATGCCGTAGCGACATTACCTGTAATATTGCGGTAACGGCCCTTGGGCATGTTATCAGCATGTGCAATCTCAAAAATATGGGAATGCATCACCTCCAACTTGTCGGCATATTCATAGCCTTCCGACAACACAGCTTTGTTCAAAGCAACCACCTCGGGCTTTTTGGCGAACTTACGTTCAAGATAAGCGAATGTTTGGTCAAGTTTCTTATGGGTAGCGTAGAAGATGATACCTAATGCAAACATATTACGGCAGCGGTCGGCAGTCTTCTTGTCTGCGCCCTTTTCGTTGCCAATACGTTGGGTGAATGAGGTGACCGGTGCCTTGATGATGGTGTAGGCACGCTCCATCTCATCGGTAAAGGGATGGTTGTTCTCGTTGTAGCCTGCTTTCTCAAGAGCCTCATCGGTAAAGGTGTCAATATCCACGATGACGGTGGCACCTTTCTTGGCCCACTTGAGGTTTGATTTGAGGGAGGCCGGGTTCATTGCGACCAGGATGTCGCATTTGTCACCGGAACTGTAAATGTGGTTTCCCACGTGCACCTGATAGCCAGACACACCAGCAATGGTATTGTGAGGAGCACGGATTTCAGCTGGATAGTCGGGGAAAGTGGCGATGTCATTGCCAGTGAGGGCAGAAGCGTCCGAGAACAAGGTTCCGGAGAGCTGCATACCGTCGCCAGAGTCACCTGCAAAACGAACGACGATGTCGTCAATTTTTGTGATTTGCTCTGTTGCCATAAAAGTTTTAGATTTTTAGTATTATTAATTTAGTGAATAAAATAATTTTCAATCTTTATTTCTGAATAATCATCTTCTTGCTTAATACAGCATCCTCGAACTGCAAAGTATAAATATACATACCTGCGGCAAATGATGATGTCGTTACATCAAGATAATTTTCACCGTATTGTGCGTTGATAGTCTCGCTATACAATTTCTGTCCTGTCAAGCTGAAGATTTCCACCACAGCCTGTCCAGCACGCGGAGTAATGAAGCTGATTCTAGTCTTGGTTTCAGCAGGATTCGGTACATTCTGCTGCAGCACAAGACCGTCTTCCTTCACATAATCTGCGATATCAGTTGTAGCACATGGGTGGACTGTGGACTTATTGTTCCATGGATCATTATCCATCGGAAGCATTAACTCAACCGTAAAGTCACTGATGCTGGAAGTGGTAAAGACTGTGAAAGTATTGGTAAATGTATATTCCATAGTATCACCGGGCATGAACGGCTGAACAATGCCATTAACAGTTTCAGCTTCCCAATGCTCCTGATGTTCAATAATTTCATTACCAGTTTTCCATGTACCCTTAATATCAAATGCCACAACTGGTGTAAGACCGGAGTTGACAATGGCCACAACCGGATGTACAGTGTCTCCGTAAATCATACAAGAGGTGGTATTATCATTGAAATCTGTCGGATACAATATACCCATATAACCTCTCTCCTCAGCAATACCGATATCGGGCAGACCATAACCGAAGTTCACATCATCGACAGCGATATCCATCATACGGGTATGAGCCTTGGTTCTGAATCTTACCTTAGCCACCTCGTCATTATCACTAAACATGACAAGTTTATTTTTCCATACTGAGCCACATTCTGTTTGAGTAGGTCCAACCACAGAGTCGATAGTTACAAAATTGTCACCTGTACTTACCTGTATCAACAAGGTACCCGTAGCATTGGTTTGGCCAAACATGTGTTCCCAGAAATCCATCTGGATAGGATAACCATTGCGATAATGCAAATCAAGACAGTTGGTCGTCAATGCAGCGTATGCGGTTGTAGAGGTTTGGTTAGTCTTACCGGCGACTATGGCATACTGATCCATCATATTCGTGGTGGTATGGTCCTGATTTGGTCCGGCATTCGGATTGTTAGCAGATGGGCCCTCATGAATATCCCACTTATAGGATGAAGTTGATGACTGAAGATGCCAGAATGAGGTAAATGGATTATCCGGATCCACAATAGTTTCATCAAAGGTTTCCACACGAGGAACCGTGTCAACTGTAAGATTGCCAATGGTAAAGTTAGTTTTCCAGAAATTATTCACGGGATACTCATCAGCTGCATAAGCCAAGGTCGTTGTCACCGAATAACTACCCGCTGTACTCAGGTTTACACCTGGGATAGTATAGGTTTTGGTTTCACCAACAGCAATACTGCCCGTAGAAATGGATGTTGTGTAAGTACCTGGAATAACTCCACTCACCACAGCTGTCAACTCTAACGGATTGGATGCGGTAAATGTCAAAGCATTAGTACCAATATTCTTAACGTAAACCTTAATGTTGGCACTATTATCGGGACAAGATGAACCTGAAGGCTGCAGATAACCAACAACAGCCAAATCATGGTCAAATCCACCTCTGATAAGAACCGCATAATCTTCGGTCTCACCTTGTGTATAGTAACCACAACCCGTTTGGGCTTCTGCGGTAGCGGTAGATGCGACAACTCTCATCAAAGTGATGCCCTCGCTTGCGTTTGCAGGAACCGTAATAACGGCCTCTGTGGTGGCATTTTCAGGATGCTGGTTGTTGAAGTTGCTTCCTGAAGTGTAATTGACCACTCTCTCACTGTTGGCACCCGTAAGGGTAAATGAGCCATTGCGGTCAAAATCGATAAACACATATTTATACAGTTTCACACCGCTATTGCCAGTAAATGCGTTAGTCATACTAAACGGATAGGACTGACCTTTCACCAAAACGGCAGGTGCCACAGTTTGTGTGTAATCTGTATATGAAACCGTATCAGCAGAGTTGAACGGACTCCAACCGGCTGGCAACGGCAGATTGTCGATACCGCCAAATTTCACATTGGCAATGCTCGGACTTGCGGCAGTCAGAGAACCTGACACACACAAATCCTTGGTCAACACGATAGTAACCGTGTCATTGTTGTGATTATTGTCAGCCGAACATGTCACATAAACCTTGAATGTACGCGGGAAATAAAGTGCTGACAAGTTTATCGGAGTGGTGAATGAATAGGTCACCGTATTACCACTGGTAATATTAACAGGGTTAGTCACGGTAACAGGAGCCTCACCTTCCAACTGATAGCTCAAGCTGTAACTATTGGCTGTGTTGCTACCATGGTTGGCCAATTGAACCGTAACCGTTTCATTGTTAGTATAGGCATTGTTTGGTGTAACTGGGGAAGTAATACTTACCACATCCAAATCGATGTTCGGCAATACAGTATGCACAGTAATAACACCTCTGGAAGCAGACTCGCAAGTATAACCAATGCTGAACTTGGTATTGAATCTGCCTGTTGCCTGAGTATAGGTTACAGAGGTTGTCGGATTGAAAGCATTGTCTGTAGCGTATGAAAGCACTCTCTTGTTGTAGGTTGAGTTCGGCACATTAGGCACTGTTGTTGAACGGAAGACCGGAGCGGTATAACCCAGTATCGTGTTCTTGCCATTGTGTTCGGTCAACAGCAACAGGCTTTTTCCTGTATAATGGAAACCACCAGGAATAGCAATAGCATACCAACCCGTCTGGTTAAATTCCAAATTCTCCGCAATCAGAACTGCATTATTGAGGGCGTTGTTCCATTTATTCTGATAAACAGTATTCATTAATGCCGGAGTCAAGTTGGGATATTCGACACCACTTGCCGTTTGAACAAATGAGGAGTCATTCTTCAGGTACAGCTTCATCGGAATATTACCATTGCCCACCGTATGGACATAGAAGAATACCGTATCAATAATACCTGCGGAGAATTCCAGTTCATCCTTGGTGTACATGATAATACCCACTGAATGCTCTTTCGTGAAATCGAAAGGTTTGGAATTATTGTTGACAGTACCTGTACCAACTGTCGTGCTGGCATAGAAGTTCTGCGAATCCATTATTCTACCACTGTAATAGAAGTGCGTGGGGTCAGCCACAATTGGAGGAGTCGTGAAAGACATACCCTGTGCCAAGGCAGTTCCACCTGTCGGCTGATCATAGAAGTAGAATTGGTTGAAGCTATCCGCCGTAGGGGTAATCGTGGCTGTTCCGCCGTAAGGTGCATTTGCGTTTATGTTAGCGGGGGTTGCAGGGGTTGCGGGCACATACAAGGTTCCACTGATGGTATCATTATTCCGATACACATACATGCCAGTATTCACCGGGGTAGAATATATAGTATAATTGTATATATTATTTTGTGTGGCTGAACCCAAAGTCATTGCATTGCCAAACATAACATCCACACTTGCATCTGTAGTTACCGGCTGACTAATGGTATGTTCAGAGTTCAAAGTGGAAGAACCTGTAAAGTTGGCTTTCAGTTTGAATGTATTTGCAGGAATGGTGTTTGAAGTTGGCCAAGTGTTAGACACATTCACCTTCAGATTAGCATTAGTAATACCACACTGATAGGATACAGGAGCCACCAGCTCATTTGTACTGAGATCGTACATTGGTGTAGCCACATTGATTTGGTATCTCATGTTACGAGTAGTACATGAAGTTCCAGGAGTAAGACCACTAATATAATACACAGCCGTGTCATACAAAACAGGAGTTGTGAAGTTATAGGGATTCGTCTGTACTGTGGTCACTTCACCTGTAGCGGCATTCTCATAGAACCACTTGGTAATACGAGGTGTTTGTGTATTCTGGCATAAAATAGTATAGGTATGCAAGAACTCTCCATCAACTACTGCATCAGCTGGCAAAGAATAGGTCTTCTTCGAAACTATCGATCCAGTGATAGTATCATTACCACGATAAGCGGGTGTTCCAATCAGGTTAGTCACAATCACATAATTGTAAGTAACGTCAGCAGTAGGAGCACTTAAATCGATAGTATTGGTAAAGGTAACCTGTTTCACTTCATTTGGAGCAAATGGTTCATCAACAATATGAGATACTGTAGTATTGTTGAACTTGGCTACGATTTCCACCGTATTAGCCGGAATAGTATTGTTAATCAGGTTTCTCACTGACACCTTGATATGCTCATCCATCAAAGTACAAGTGTTGGTCAACGGAGTATCCAGAGCAACAGGTTCCACATCATAGATAGGAATATTGTCAGCAATAACCTGAACAGGCACCTTCTCACTTTGACATTCGGCATCCACAAACTGGAACTTCATCACCAAACGTTTGGCGTAGGTGGAATAGTTACCCGAATATGCCGCTTCGGAGTTGTTAACGCCCTTATATAACACACAGTTGGTAGCAGCTGCAGAGTTGAACTTAGGATAGGTCGTTGAACCAGTTGCGGTTGAGCAGTTAGCACCGCCACAATAGGTTTCGGTCAAAATCAGCAGGTTACCACCTGTATATTCCATAGGAACAGGCAAGTTGAAAGACACCCAGCCTGTATTATCGAACAGATAGTTACCATCATAAATCAATGTTGCTTCAGCAATCTCAGCATCCCAAGTGTTCACCGGAGTTGCACTCAAAGATGTTAAATCAGTGTTCATCGCATACAATCTCATCGGAATACCCTGATCACCACCAGCTGCATTGGTAACATACAAACTAATTTGCATCAATTTGCCATTGGCATTCAACTCATCTGCTTTGTATAACAACTTACCACGAGAGAAGCCATTGGTATATACAAACGGCTGCGTAATGTTGTTGGCAGTTGTTGATGCGGTTAAAGTTCCTACCTGAGGTGTATAGAAATCAGCGGGAGCGGAGGCAACATAATATGTTGTGTCGTAATATACAGCCGGGGTCACAAATGGATCTCCCACATACTGCAACTGCCATGATTCATAACCAGTATTGGTGTACCAGAAATGAGCGTTGCCAGTCGTTGCGTCTGTAGCAGTCAACGTAGCGGTCTCATGATAGTTGGCATGAACAGGACTATTTACTGTGGGCATCGGTGACTTGCCATACGACTCAATGGATGTACTTAATGTATCATTGAAACGAACTCTATCTGCAGCAAGCACATCCACCCATACTGTAATAGTATAAGGCACATCCACATTGACCTGGTTATTGGTAAAGTCATATGGAGTAGCAAAAGTGTAATTCACAGTCTCATGACTTGCAATAGTATTGGTAATGGTGGCATTCACCGGAGTACCGCCATTGATAGAATAATGGATAGGTGTTCCCGGAAGGAGGTCAACACTACCGTTATTGACCATTTTAACCACAATATGTTCATGTCCCAGGTCACAATTGGTCAACGGATGTACCAGTGACAACAAGGCCAACTCATGCTTCATGTGGCTTTCCAAGACAGCATTCACCATCTGACGACCCACTGTTGAAGGAGTATAAGTTCCGTTCACCAGCGTGTAATAAGTGGTGTCTCTCAAAGGAGCCTCTTCTTGAACACCCAAATAAGTACCGCCATCCATCATTTCAATACCCACGTACAAAGGACCATTGGTGCTGGTCAAAGCAAAGTTGTTGATTTCACCAGTTACCCACTGATTCTCCATAGCGGCAGTCACCGTCATTTCATCAGAACTTTCAATAACATTGCCACTTGCATCAGCAACGATAAAGCGGAAATGACGACCCACATTGCTATTGTTGGCAGTATTGGTAATGAATGCTTTCACATGAGTGGCTATCAAAGTATCCACCATGGTATATTTGTTCACGTATGCGATCTGGTCTGTTCCACCCGTTGACAATGACGAATAAGTGCGGTGTTGGCCTCCAACTATAGAATCATTGGCGTAACCAACTTCTGCAGGTACTGTGGTCATCTGCCAAGTGTGTTCATTATTGTCATTGTTTTGATCATTCTGACAATATACTCGAACCACGTTATCACCAGGATTGTTCAAATGAACACCATCAAAACTTACCACCATGTTGCTTCTGGAGGCCAATGCAGGAACTGTGATAGTGTCTCTATAAGTATTGGCACCCGTAATCTCGAGCATTAAGGGGAAGTTATTCTGCTGGTTACGACCTTCATTGCTGATATTCACACTAATCTTAGGTGAAACCGCATGTTGCGTAGGATTAACACCCAATGCCCAGATGTCGTTGACAGCAATATCTGTGTTGTAGAAATTTCTAACGACCACACGGTCAATATTAATATTGTTCTTAGCATTTGATTTAGCATCGAAGGCAATATAAATACAGCTTTGGTTGCTATAGGGTGCCAAGTCCACCATGTATTTTTCCCAATCCGGAGTGCTGTATGCGGTATTGTAACGTTTCACAAGGGTTGAAGTAGCGCCAGCTGTATTCACTGAGTTGACTGTCGTATAGGTTGTGCCGCCATCGGTAGAAATCTTCACTGTGACACCTTCTGTATTGCTGCTACCAGTATTGTCGTGAGCAAACCAATATTCCAAAATCGGAGTGGTGGCGCCCTGCAGGATGGTTACCGGCATAATGGCACGAGACTCGGTATTGTTGGCAAACTGTTTTGAATTGAAGAACAAACGTCCCAAACCATAGTTCGGAGAGATACTCGGATTGGTACCTGCACCCAACTCCACTCTCCAGTTACCTGCACCATTTATTTGTTCAAATCTCCATGAAGGATACAAGTCATTGGTTGAGAATACCTCTTCATAATACGGGAAAGCAGCCTGGATTTCGAATGAACCCGTCAAAGTATCATTCATCGTATTATTGTCTCCATTCACATGAATAACAAACATATAATTATATACCGTATTAATATTCACCGGGAAGTTAGGCACCACTGTTACTTCCTGAGACTGCAGCGGGGTAATGGTTCCCGATGTGACGGTCATACTACCCGTAGTGGTTCCAATAGTATAGTATATGGTTGTCGGTTTAGTAGCAAAATTAAGGTTGGCACTACCGGTATTCTTCACCATAACCTTAATAGGATACTGAGTTGAGGGACACTCATTGCCCAACACAGGAGAAGTCAATGCGGTAATAGCCAAATCCGTTGCCGGAATAGCACGGGTATAGCAACCCATGTAGGTAATGAAATTATAACGTTGAGCACCTCTGATATCGGTGGTAACACCTGTTACAGGTTCACATTCAAGACCTTCAAAGGCTACTGGCATCAATGAATCGGTGGTTGACACAAAATCAAGAGGCAGATTCACTGAGGTCACATCTTCACCTCTGCTAGCCAAAGCGCCTTGCCACTCAGCAAATGTGTTACGTGGAGCCACAAACCAACCCAAAGAATTACCTACGGTATAATACTCGTTGTTATTCAGCTTAATAGTATTAGCCAGAGCAGTAGCGGTAGTATAATTCAAGTAGATAGCATAGTTCTTATTTTCAGCAGATGTACTTGCATTATAGAAAATATTGTTATAAACATTGATGGTATTAGTAGAAGAGGAAGCACCTGTAATATAAATCGGAGCCGACTGGGCAACATCCACCAAAGAATAGATATAGCTACTGTTATGGTAAATATTAACCTGCTTGGTGTTTTGAATCATAATATTGTACCTGGCGGTGACAGTAGCCTTGTTGATGATTTCATTGTTAGCCATAGTCATCATGGATGTCACACCATTTGAGTTGGCGTAAGTAACCATTGAGATACCCGTACCACCACGTTCATTCATCTTAATGCTATTAGCGGAAACACTTCTGAAATCAGCGCCATTTTGTATAGCAATACCCACGAAGTTCATATCAGAAGCCGTTGCCTGCTGGTTAATACGGTTACCATCAATGGTCCATAATCTTGAATGGATAGCATTGATACCCGTCACAGTGGCATTGATGGTATTACCACTCACCACAAAATTATTTGCTTTTAATGTGACATTGTTGGAAGTTGCGCCCGTGAAATAAACACCAAAATTGGTGTTGTTAATCGTGTTATTGGTGAATGTCAGATTGTAATCACCGAGTCCACCAGCAGTAGTTGGCGGTGCGGTGATTCTACCAATGGCTGATGAATTGTAATACGGGGTAGCAGTTGAGTTTGTACCCTGGATATAACAGTTGTCAATGGTAATATCATGTGAATACCGGCCAGTGAAATCAACACAACGTCCCACATTGGTATTCCTGATGGTAACATTTCTAATGGTGACGTACGCCATCTCTGTAAATTTCACCGGCGGATTATTACCATCGTTCGTAATAATCACAGCGCTTCTGCTCACGCCAGGTGCTGCTTGGAATGTAATGGTATTGTTACTATCCAACCCCGGATACTGGTCATCGAAATCGAAGCCCGTGTATGTGCCAGCATTCATATTAATGGTCACAGGTCCGTCGAAACCGCAGCGATAGAAACGCTCCTTCATATATTTCACAGTCGGGAAATCAGCACCAGGTCCACCCAAGGTGTATGTTCCCGACAAAGCACTGTCGCAACCATAACCGTCATACTTGATAGTATCATCCGTACGGCGGTCCAAGTTTGTAACCCCATTACGCGATACTAACCAAACCTTAATATAGTTGGAGTCGCGTAAGGCGATATGGTTACCCACCACGATGGTATCGGTATAGTCCAAACACAAGTCACCAGTCCAAGTGGCATTCGGCTTCACCACCCCATTGACACTCCATCCGAAAGTGGCAGAAGTCATGTGGTTGGGATTGGTTTCCGTTGCAAGACCCTTGTTACGGAAAACGACCTTAACGGGATAGGTCTGACCTGTAGTCATACGGTCGGGATAAACTGGCAGTTGGAATGACCCAGGTTCCATCTTGGCGTCATTCACCATCAAAGACTGAGTTGTGTTCAAGCTAAAGGTTCTGGTCTCGTAGCAGCTGCTTCCATGAACGTCTTTGGCATAAATGTGATAAGTGATGGTTGTTCCATAGCACTGCATGGGGATAGTCCAATTGTATGCTACCTGACCATAGCCAAGTTGGAAGTATTGCATATTGTTGGGAAGAGTATCTGAATCACCATTACTTGTTGTGTACCAGAAACGTACGGTTGATGTGTCAATGGCATCATTATCCGTAAGTGTAGCATTCACCACGAAAGGACCGGTAAAGTCGTTAATCGTTCCGGAGAAAATTCTGTTTTGGGACTGCCCATTATTGTTAACATATTGGGTTTGTGTGATGTTGATTTCAGGCGGAACCAACTCCACATTGGAATAAATCACTTTCAGGTTATCAAGATACCAACCTGCGCATACTTCAGTACCAGAACCCGTACCGGACTGGTGCGTCGTATAAAAACGGATACGGAAATACTGGTTGCTCTGACCCACCAAAAATTGTGTCATATCGAACAACTCCGTTTTCCACCAAGTATTGTTTGGTGCAGCCGTATTGTTGTTCGGAGCCCAAACGGAGTACCAGTTCTGGCATATATTACCCTCAGTGATAGATTCTGCATGCCCATGATAATAGGGGCTTGTTGCGGTAAAACTATTCAATGTGATCCACTGGCCGAACTCAATATCGCCCTGAGGGGTTATATTACTTTCCCACTGATAGGAAATATAACATCTATCGTTGTTGTTTACTTTGCAGATATGGTCAAACTGCAAATAGACATACGGATAGGTTCGATCCACCGCAACGGCACGGGTCCAACATGCCAAGTTACCCACAGAAGGCAACAAAGTCACATGATACGAAGACGGAGACGTTTCATACAAATTTGAGACGACAGTCCAATGCGGAACATTTTGAGCCTGGTTTACCGTTGAAGTCATCTTGACGACATCGCCATCAAAGTTTTCATAAAAAACAACGGCAGTGTCCATCAACTGTGCTGACAGCATAAAAGGCATCACGAGAACGAGCAATGAGAATAATAACTTTTTCATTTTCAGAATGTTATATTAATACTTTTTTTCTTTTTATTCTTGTATAATAATATTTATAATATGCAATTTTAAGCAAAGGACAAAAATAATAAAAAAAAGCATACGAAACACATTTTTTCGCATGCTTTTTTTGATAAAAAATTCAAATAAAAGTTAAGAGCTTACATCCCCACTTTCATCCCAAATTTTCAACTTTCAGTTTTCAGTTTTCAACTTCACAAATAAACATCTATCAACCCCTCTGGAGCAGCAATATGTATCTGATGGTTCTCACGGTCAACATTCTTGAAAACCTCGTCGATAGCCGGAATCAGTATCTCCTTTCCGTCATGGTCAATTTGCATGATGGGATTATGGCTTATATCGATAAAATCCTGACAGACTCCGATGTCTCCTTTTTCTTCATCAATCACATGAAAACCAATAACTTCGTGAAAATAGAACTTGTTGCCAGTCAAGGGAGGAAGTTCTGACAAGGGGAGATACATTTCCGCTTTGACCAAGCCTTTGGCCTCTTCTTCATCCACATCTTGGAACTTAATCACAAAGGTATTGGCACCCCGATACTGGATATCTTCTATCAGATAGGGCAGTTTTTCGCCGTCCAAATCCAAGAACACCGCATCCAGATTCACATACTTTTCCGGTTCGTCCGTGTCGAAGTAGCAGCATAGCTGTCCCTTGATACCAAAGGGTTTGGTGATATGTCCCAAATAAAAATATTCGTTTTTCATCATTCAATTTCCTTTTTTTGCCTACGGTCGTATAACTTTCTGTTTTCAGTTTTCAACTTTCAGTTCTTTTAAAAACAAAATAGACGCAACCCTTTTGTCGCGTCTATTTTGTAACTCATTGACATGAGGCTTATTCTGCAGGAGTTTCAGCAGCTTCTGCGGGAGCTTCGGTAGCCTCTTCATTAGCGGCTTCTTCAGCGGCTTTAGCTTCTGCTTCAGCAGCCTCTGCCTCAGCGGCGGCGGCATACTTGGCAGCAACCTTAGCGGAGATAGCTTCTCTCACTTTGGTTTCAGCTTCCAGACGAGCCTTCATTTCCTTGCGGCTCTTATCAGCGTCCTCACGTTTGATGTTGCTGATTTTTGACTCTCTATCTTGTTTCCAAGCATCGAATTTGCGATCAGCGTCCAATTGGGTCAACGCACCTTTGGCGATTCCACCTCTCAGATGCTTCATCAAATAAACACCTTCATGTTTAAGAATCGAACGGGCGGTATCTGAGGGAGCAGCGCCTGCTTCAACCCAATACAACGCTCTGTCAAAATTTAAATTAACTGTTGCAGGATGGGTCAGCGGGTTGTAGGTGCCGATCTCTTCGATATAGCGTCCGTCACGTGGTGCACGACCATCTGCAATTACAATGTGGTAGAAAGGCTGATTCTTCTTGCCACGTCTTTGTAATCTGATTCTTGTTGCCATAACTTTTAATATTTAATACGGTTAAAATTTGAGGGTGCAAAAATACACAATTTTTCAATAGAAAAAATTTTTTTCGCATTTTTTTCTTGAAGAATGATATTGTATTCAATTTTTATGTATTTTTGCAGTCACAAATTCAAACGGCCCATTAGCTCAACTGAATAGAGTATTTGACTACGGATCAAAAGGTTGCAGGTTTGAATCCTGCATGGGTCACCAGCTGAAAATCAGGCACTTGCAAGCAATCTTGCAAGTGCTTTTTTCTTTTTCTCAACACTTCTTTTTTTTAACCTCCGCCCTATTCTCCTAATAAAATCTTGCGGAAAAAAACTCCAATTTTATCCGAAATTTCGCATTGTCACATTTACGAATTTGCTAATTTGCTAATTTTCTCGTATTTTTGCAGCCGCTATGATACAGATAAACAAACTGTCGGTCAACTTTACCGGCGACTACTTATTTAAAGATATATCTTTTGTGGCGGGTGACCGCGACCGAATCGGCCTTGTTGGCAAAAACGGCGCGGGCAAGTCAACCCTGCTTAAGATTATCCATAAGGAACTGGAACCCGAATCCGGCAGTATTGTCATCACCTCTGGCTTTAAAACCGGCTACCTGCCACAGGAAATTCTCGGCAACTACAACAAGACCATCTGGGAAGAGACCATGGCCTGCTTTGTGGAGCCACGCCGCTTGGAAGCTAAAATCAAGGAGATCAACGCCAAACTCGCCGACCGCGACGACTACGAATCGGACGAGTACATCAGCCTCGCCCAGCAGTTATCGGACGCCACCGACCGCTTCCACCATCTTGGAGGTGCTACCATGGAGGGCGATGCGGAGAAAGTGCTTATCGGCCTGGGGTTCAAAGCCTCCGACTTCTCCCGCCCCATGGCCGAATTCAGCAACGGCTGGCAGATGCGCGTCAACTTGGCCAAAATCCTGCTGCAACAGCCGGAAATCATCCTCCTCGACGAGCCCACCAACCACCTCGACATTGAGTCTATCCAGTGGCTGGAAGACTATCTGGCCAACTACGCCGGTTGCCTCATCTTGGTGTCGCACGACCGTGCCTTCCTTGACCGCGTGACCAACCGCACTGTCGAGATCACCTTCGGCAGCCTGCAAGACTACAAATGCAGCTATTCACAGTATGTAGAACAGCGTCTGGAACGCATTGAATCACAGCAGAACGCCTTCGAAAACCAGCAAAAAGAAATCGCCCAAATAGAGCGCTTCATCGAGCGCTTCCGCTATAAGGCCACCAAGGCCAAACAGGTGCAAAGCCGTATCAAGTTGCTTGACAAAATGGAAAAAATCGAAGTGGAAAGTATCGACCATTCGTCCATTTCGTTCAAGTTCCCCCCTGCCCCACACTCTGGCCGTGTGACCGTTGAAACCGAAGGACTTAATCTGGGTTATGGCAATTTGGAAGTACTGAAAAACATTGATTTTCACTTGGAAAGAGGCGAAAAGGTAGCTTTTGTAGGCCGTAATGGCGAAGGCAAATCCACCATGGTCAAAGCCATCGTGGGCGAGTTGGCCCCGCAAGGCGGCAAACTGACTTTGGGTCACCAGGTGGTCATCGGCTACTACGCCCAGAACCAGGCCCAGCTGCTCAACCCCGACAAGACCGTCTTCGAAACCATCGACGACATCGCCGTGGGTGACATCCGTCCGAAAATCAGAACCATCCTCGGCAGTTTCCTCTTCGACACCGAAGACACCGAAAAGAAAGTGAGCGTGTTGTCTGGTGGCGAAAAATCCCGTTTGGCCCTTGCCAAACTACTGCTCTCCCCTTTCAACCTGCTCATCCTCGACGAGCCCACTAACCACCTCGACATGCAGTCGAAAGACGTGCTCAAAAACGCCCTGCTGCAATACGAGGGAAGCATGATTCTGGTCTCCCACGATCGTGACTTCCTGCAAGGCCTCAGTACCAAAGTCTTCGAATTCAAAGACCATCACATCAAGACCTATATCGGCGATGTCTATGACTTCCTTGAAAAGAAGAAGTTGGATTCACTGAAAGAACTGGACAAGAGAGTCCAAGTGGCTGGCAACGGCGAGAAAATCGAGAGTTCCAACAAAATCAGCTGGGAGAAGAAAAAAGAAGAGGAAGCAGCTAAGCGGAAACTTAAAAACCGCCTCAGCAAAATCGAAAGCGAAATCGCCGACCTACAACAGCAACTTAGCATCATCGAAAACAAGATTTCCAATCCCTCCGACTATGCTACCGAAATCAATTCGGGCGAACTCTACACCCAGTACAATGACATCAAAAACGCCATCGAGGAAAAAGAGATGGAGTGGCTGGAACTGCAAGACAGTTAACAGGTTACAGGTTTTAGGTTACAGTAATTAGGGGTTAGGGGTTAGAGGTTAAGAATTCAGAATTCAAAATTCAAATGTCTAACGTGTTGAGTTTAGAAGGTTAATTGTTAATTGTCAATTGTCAACTAATCTCCGCCCCCTGGCCCCTGAATCCTGACCACTGACCACTGTTATTAAAAATAGGCTGTTCACAAATTTATAAGAGAATATTAGATTGCTGTATACCAATTTCATATTTTTGTTCGTTAATTAATATTATTATCGATTAATAAAAAAACGAACATAATGAAATCAATCCTCCAAAACATTCTCATCGCAGCCATCATCCTGTGTTCCGCATCAGTGTTGGCTCAGAAGCCTGTTGCCTATGACTCGCCGCGATACGAATACAAATTAGCCAAGGAACTTTTCCAGAAACAGAAATACGGTTCCGCACAGCAATATTTCAAACAAGTTTACGAATTCAGCGAGGACAAACAACAGGACTTGAAAGCTGAATCCTATTTTTATCTGGGTTTGTGCGCCGCCAAGCTAAGCAATCAGGATGCCGCTTTCCTGCTCAGCGACTTTATCCGCCAATATCCGGTCCACGCCTTTGTGCCCCAGGCTCATTATCACCTGGGCATGTATTATTTTTCTACCAAGCAATACAAAAAAGTGCTGGAACAATTCGATGAAATCGATGAAAGAGTAGTCAACAAAGACGACCTGGCAGAGTTCCGCTTCAAAAAAGGCTACAGCTATTTTGCCACTGGCAAATATGCGGAGGCCAAAGCCTTGCTGAAACAAAGCAGCGAGGAAAACGGTCCCTATCACTACAGAGCCCTGTATTATTTGGCTCACATGGCCTATTCCGACAAACAGTACGAGGCTGCCTTGGAAGATTTCCAGAAATTACAGAATGTTCCCGAATACAAGGATGAAGTGCAACAATACTTGATGCAGATCTATTTCCTTCAGGAACAGTATGATAAGGTTGTAGCCATGGCACCCTCCGTCATGACGGAAAACAACCTGAAGAACCAACCCGAGTTGTACCGCACACTGGCATTATCTTTCTACAACCTCAAGGATTTCCGCAATGCCGAGGCTTCTTTCAGACCTATCCTCAACAATGACAAAGTGCAGCTTGAACGCAACGACTATTTCGCCATCGGTTATACTTTCTATCAAAACAAAAAGTATGACGAGGCCGTCAAATACCTGTCCAAGACCACAAGCCAAAAACCAGCCGATGAGATGACGCAGAACAGCTATTATCTGATTGCCGACTGCTACTTACAGCAGAAGGACTATCAGACCGCTTCACAAAGTTTTCTGCAAGCATCAAAATACAACTTTAATACTGATATTCAAGAAGATGCCTTGTATAATCATGCCAAATTACAGTATGAGACATCCTCCAGTCCTTTCAACAGCGCCATCAAGGCCTTGGAAGACTATATCAACAAATACCCCTACTCTTCGCGTTCACAGGAAGCCAACAGCTACTTAGCCTCCATTTACATGTCCACCAAAAACTACCAAAGTGCCATCAACTCATTGGAAAAGATTGACATCAAAAGTCCCTCATTGTTAAGAGCTTACCAACGCTGCACCCATTTCCGCGCTTTGGAAATGATCAACAATCGCAACTATAAGGATGCTCTCAAAATGCTCAACAAATCACTCACCTACCCCATGGACAAGACCATCAACACCGAGAATCTTTATTGGAAAGCCGAGTGTGAATACCGCAGCGAAAAATACAGAGACAGCTACTATTCCTTCCAGAATTATATGAAGGCCTCCAATGCCACCGCTGATGTCAACTACAACAACGCCCAATACTCATACGGTTATGCGGCTCTAAAACTTAACAAGTATTCAGAAGCTGCCCAAGGTTTCCGCAAATACCTGCAAAAAAGCGACAATGTGGATATTGAAGCGGATGCCACCGCACGTTTGGCCGACTGCTACTATATGCAAAAAGACTTGAAAACGGCCATTAAATACTATGAGCAATGTCAGCAATTAGGACAGAAAAACGCCGACTACGCCATCTTCCAAACCGCTAAATGCTACAGCTATCTCAACGACTACAACAAGAAAATTGATGTTTTGGAGCGACTGATGAGCAGTTATCCAAAGTCAAGCTATATTGATGATGCGGAATATGAACTGGCTTCCACTTATCACGCTCAAAATGAATATGGAGCTGCCATTGCGGCATACAAAAACTTCATTCTCAAACACCCCAAAAGTCCCTATATCAGACAGGCACACAACAAATTGGCCCAGTCGTATCTGAACACACAAGATGTGGATATGGCTATTTCCACTTTCAAGTATGTGTTTGAAACTTATCCCGGTTCACAAGAAGCCAAAGACGCCTTGGCCAACCTGGAAAACATTTACAGCGAGACTGGCAACACCAGCGATTTCTTCGCATACATCAAAACCCGCAACCTTAACATCTCCGCTGACAAGCAAGATTCCATCAGCTTCAAGGCTGCCGACAACAAATATATGCGTGGCGACTGCGAAGCAGCTATCAAAGCCTACAACGATTATCTGCGCCAGTTCCCCAATGGTCTGTTCGCTGCCAAAGCACTGTACTGCAAGGGCGATTGCGAATATGGCACCGGCGACTATGACAATGCATTAGCCTCCTTCGAGAGATTGGTCAACAATTACAATACCGAATACAACGAAACGGCCTACCGCAAAGCTGCCAGCATCCTATACGGAAAGAAAGAGTACAGCCGCGCACTGGTTTATTTCAAAAAATTAGTGGAATACGCCTCTAACGACAACAACATCATTTATGGCAATAATGGTTGCATGCACTGTGCATACGAGCTGCGCCAATACAGAGATGCATACAATGCAGCTACTAACATTATGCTGTCAGGACAAAATGACAATGACCTACAAAACGAAGCCCTGATGATTGCCGGCAAATCAGCCATTGCCCTGAGCGACAATACCAATGCTCTCAAATATCTGACACGCCTCTCAAAGAACGGCAACAACGACCAGTGTGCCGAAGCCGCTTATTTAGTGGCTCTCATCCATTTTAACGATAACAATTTAGATCTCTGCGAGAAACAAATCAAAGAAATTCTGGCATCCGATTATACATCAGAATATTGGTATGCCTCAACCTTCATTCTCTATGGTGATGTTTATCTCGCCAAAGGCAACGCTTTCCAAGCTCGCTACACCTACCAAAGTATCATCGACAACTATGAGGGCGAAGACCTGAAGAAAGTGGCGGAAGACAAGATCGCTGCCCTCGACAGAGCGGAACAGACAGAAAATAGTGAGGAATAGTTGACAGTTAACAGTTAACAATTAATAATTGATAATTAAGCTCTTATACCTCTAAACACTAAACATTTAACATTGAATTTTGGATTTTGAATTTTGAATTAATATAATAGAATAGAGATAATGAAACGCATCTTTTTAACAGCAGCCATAATTTGCATTGCCAGTTGGGCTTTCGGCCAGGCAATTGACACCGCCCGTTTCCGTCTGAATTTCAACCCGCAGTTAAGCAATGTGCAAAAAATCAACCAACAGGCGGTCATCAATGACACGGTCAAGGAGAACGTCAAATTCGACTATTACATCACTCCAGCCCAGATGGATGTGACCTTCTCCCCTACCCCCATCAAGGCCAGCAAGTTGTCCCCAGAAGTCACTGAGAGCATCGCCCGCAATTTCATCAAGGTGGGATTCGGCTATCCATTGACTCCCCTGTTGGAGTTTGCCGCCCATAATGCCAATAATACCAAGTATTCGTATGGCATCAACCTGCACCATTTTTCCTCATGGGCAGGTCCCGTGGGCAAAAAACAGAAAAATTACGTCTACGCTCCTACCAGTGACACCCGCGTACATCTGTTTTTGACCCGTTTTTTCAAAGATCAAACCCTGTATTCATCCGTAGGCTACAATCACGAACTGGCACATTTCTATGGCTATGGGAAAGATGTCTTAGAAGCAAGAAACTATTATCTCGAAGACTATTACTCCAAAAACTATTACGATGAAATCCGCAACGACTTCCACCATGTGAAGGCAGAAATTGGCGTCCGCTCCAATCACCTGCCCGGTGTCAAGAAGCTCAAACAAGATGTACGCCTGAATTACAACTTCCTGCGTTGCCATAACAAGAACATGGAGAACCATCTGGGCATCACTTCATTTTTCGCTTACGACAGCCGCTTTATAAAGGTTTCTGGAAGCCAGAACTATCGTATAGACTTCAATTTCGATTATTATAACGACCGTCTCCAATACTACACCAGAACACTCGAAGGGGACAATCCAGGATATTACAATGCCAATGCCTTCAAATTTGAAGTCGTCCCCAACATGCAATTCACCATCAAGGAATATCACATCAAGGTAGGTGTGGGTGTTCCCGTATTGCGTTCGAATGAGGTCACCCGCTGCCCTGTTTATCCCGTGGCGGAAGTACAGTTAGGCATTGTGCCCAGTATTCTCAGCATTTATGCTGGTGTGGATGGCAAAGCTCAATATAACGGCATGAAAGAATTGCTGTATGAGAACCCGTATTATTCCCCCACTTTCACAGGTTTTGACATTCCTGATTTCACCCGCACCCGTATCAACATCTATGGCGGCATCAAGGGAAATCTGGTCAAAAAACTGAACTACCACATTTCTGCCCGCTACGCTTTCGTGCAGGATATGGCCTTCTTCCAGTTGAATCCAACCTACCTGCTACGTAACAAATTCTTGGTGCTTTATAACGATGTGAACTATCTCAATGTCTGCTTCAATCTTTCCTGGGACGTGATTGACCATTTGTCACTGAATTTTGAAGCCAACTACAACGGTTACTATTTCAAAAAAGACAGTGAACTGCAATACGCTTGGTATAAACCCGCTTTGGACTTCGGTTTTGACGGAAAATACACCTTGAAAGGAAAATACATTTTCGACCTGAATTTCAAGTTGGAATTCATGCGTTGGGCTTTGGCTCCGCGTGATGAGAAAGGCAATATCCGCTATGATGAACTTGGCAATGTATGCTATGCACCCACCAAGATGAAACCCGTGTTGGACTTCGGCATCGGCTTCGAATACCTTATCAACAAGAACTTCTCCGCCTTCGCCACCATCAACAATATAGGCTGCCAATACTATGCTAAATACTACGACTTCAACAACTTCGGCATCAACGCCCTCATAGGCATAACCTATTCGTTTGGCAAAGAAAGTATCAAGAACAAAAAGAAATAATTATCAATAACATTAAATTTATCAACATGAAAAGATCCATCGTTATCGCTATTCTTTCCTGCTGCCTTATTTTATGTGCTGGCTGCAAAAAAGAAGATTTTGTAAGCAACACTTACAGAGCCTATTTTGAATATCATTTCACTAATCCCAGCGACCAACAGTCGGTTGAAACACTTATTAACAGCTGGAGTTCTGTTTGGACAAGCGAAATCGAACTCACGCTCATCAACACCAAAACCACTGATGCGGAAGCCCATACAAAATTCGAGGCATCCGTTGCCGCACTTGCATTGAAAGCCAGTTCTTGGAAACCCTTCTTCCATGATAACGACTATATGGTATATACTCTGAAAAGAACAACACAAGGTAACGAAAAAATTCTCCGCCAGGTGCAGTTCGACAAAGACGGACATTTCACCTTATAATGTTATGCTGATTAGAAAAAGCATATTATTAAAAAGAATAATTTTGTATTTGTAGGGCTGTCATATCATGGCAGCCGAAAAATAAAAGGGACGCGAATCACGTTCCTTATTTTTTTATGTGGAAGAGACGTGCAAAGGCACGTCTCTTCTTTATTTTAAATCATTATAAATTCGATAGATATTCATCTATGGCTTTAGCGGCATTCTTACCTGCTCCCATAGCCAGGATAACTGTAGCGGCACCGCTGGCAGCATCACCACCGGCAAACACACCCTTACGGGAGGTCTGGCCTTTTTCGTCCACCGCCACACAACGACGCTTCGTCAACTCAAGGCCAGGAGTAGTATCAGAAATCATAGGATTGGGAGAGGTACCCAAAGCCATAATCACCATATCTGATTCTATCTCAAACTCAGAACCCTCTATAGGAATAGGACTTCTACGGCCAGAAGCGTCAGGCTCGCCCAACTCCATGCGAATGCACTTGGCAGCCTTCACCCAGCCATTCTCGTCGCCGATAATCTCCAACGGGTTGGTCAGCAATTGGAACTGCACACCTTCCTCCTTGGCATGGTGAACTTCCTCCACACGGGCAGGCAATTCCTCTTCGGAACGACGGTACACAATATGCACCTCAGCGCCCAAACGCAAAGCGGTACGGGCAGCATCCATAGCCACATTGCCACCACCGACCACAATGACCTTCTTACCTACATAATTCGGCGTATCATAGCCTTTTTTATATGCAAAAAGCAGATTGTTTCTAGTGAGGAACTCATTAGCGGAAACCACACCACAGAGATTCTCACCAGGAATATTCATAAACATCGGCAAACCGGCACCAGAAGCGATAAAAACTGCTTGGAAGCCTTCTTTATCCATCAAGTCATCTACCGTTACCGTACGGCCGATAATCACGTCTTTTTCGAACTTAGCACCTAACTTCATCACATTCTCCACCTCGTAACGCACCACTGTTTCTTTAGGCAAACGGAAGGATGGAATACCATATACCAACACACCGCCATATTCATGCAATGCCTCGAAAACCGTTACATCGTAACCTTTCATGATCAGCTCTTTGGCACAAGTGATACCGGCAGGACCGCTACCGATAACAGCCACTTTCTTGCCATTTCTGGAGGCAGGCTGCTCAAATTGCAACTTATGTTCGCGCGACCAGTCACCCACGAAACGTTCCAGCTTGCCAATTGCTAAGGCATCTCCCCTATTACCCAACACACAACGGCCCTCGCACTGACGTTCCTGCGGGCATACACGGCCACATACTGCTGGCAGAGCTGAATCCTGGTTGATTATGCGGGCGGCATCCTCAAAACGGCCTTCTGCCACACAATGCACAAAAGCGGGAATATTGATAGACACCGGGCAACCCTCCATACACTGCGGCTTCTTGCACTGCAAACAACGCTGTGCCTCGGCAATGGCATCCTCTGCACTATAGCCCAAGCAAACCTCATCAAAGTTTGTGGCACGCACCTTCGGATCCTGCTCTGGAATCGGAATACGGTGCCAACGGTCACGGGTTTCCTCGCTGATACCACCCACATGGCAAACATGGCCCTCTGCCTTCTCTTCCTGCTCCATCTGTTTGTGTCCTTTGATGGAATTGTACATGGCCTGACGTTTCATTGCCAAGTCGAAATCCACTAAGGCACCGTCAAACTCTGGTCCATCCACGCAGGTGAACTTGGTCTTGCCACCCACTGACACACGGCAGGCACCACACATACCGGTTCCGTCCACCATCAGCGAATTCAAGCTGACGGTACACTTGATGCCCAATTCCTTGGCCAACAAGGTAGTGAACTTCATCATAATCATTGGGCCAATAGCAATCACTTCATCGTAATGCTTGCCTTCCTCTTTCACCAGCTTCTTCAGCACATCCGTCACCACACCCTGCATACCGCTGGAGTTGTCGTCGGTAGTCACATACAAATGACCTGACACGCTACGCAGTTCTTCTTCGAAAATAATCAGCGACTGCATTCTGGCGCCAATAATCACATCGGGCTTCACGCCATGCTGAGCCAACCATTTGACTTGCGGATAGATAGGAGCGATACCTACACCACCACCCACAAAAACGAAATTCTTGCTTTTCAGTTCTTCTGGTGAGAGATGAATGAACTCTGAAGGTCTTCCCAGAGGACCTACAACATCCTCAAAGGCATCGCCAACCTGGAAAGTCATCATCTGGCGAGTAGATTTACCGATAGCCTTGAAAACAATGCGGATATATCCCTTTTCAACATCATGATCACTGATGGTCAACGGAATACGCTCCGAATTCTTTTCCATTTTGATGATAATGAACTGGCCGGGCAGTGCGGAAGCTGCAATTCTCGGTGCTAAGATGTCCATTTGACAGCAGTCACCTGGTAATTCTTTTTTGCTTAAAATCTTAAACATAATGAATGGTTTTTATAATTTCATAATTTTGTCAAATTCTTCTTCAGATAAGAGTTGCAAATCCATAGCGGATTCCTTCAAGGTCATATTCTGTTCAAAAGCATGCTGAGCAATTTTCGCCGCATTGTAATAGCCGATGGTCGGACTCAGTTTGGTTACCAGCATCAGCGAGTTTTTCAGGTAATAATCTATTTTTTCCAGATTAGGCTTCATACCCATCAGGCAATGCTGATTGAAGGATTCCACCGCATCTGCCAAAATGCGTGCAGAGTGCAGCAAATTCTGCGCCATCAACGGCATGAAAACATTCAGATCCAGATGTCCTTGGAAACCACCGCAAGTCATAGCCGTATCATTGCCAATCACCTGACAGCATACCATAGTCAGGGCCTCGCACTGGGTAGGATTCACCTTACCCGGCATAATGGACGAACCTGGCTCATTGGCAGGAATAGTCAGCTCACCGATACCACAACGCGGTCCCGACGACAACAGACGAATATCGTTGGCAATCTTCATCAACGATACTGCCAAGCGCTTTAACGCACCCGAAACTTCTACCATGCTGTCGTGGCTGGCCATCGCCTCGAACTTGTTGGGAGCATTCACGAACTGCATGCCCGTGAACTGGTTAATATATGACAATGCCAAGCGGTCGTAGCCTTCGGGCGTATTCAAGCCATTGCCCACCGCAGTTCCGCCAACGGGAAGTTCCATCAAATGTTTCAGGGCATTTTTCAGGCACTCTACCCCATGCATTACTTGCGACTGGTGTCCCGACAATTCCTCGCCCAAGGTCAGTGGCGTTGCATCCATCATGTGAGTTCTTCCAATTTTTTTGATACTTCCGAACTCATCAATTTTACTTTGATATGTCTTAACCAAGCTCTCTAATGCCGGTATTGTCTTTTCCAACAACAACTTTGCAGAAGCAATTCTGATGGCTGTAGGAAAAACATCGTTAGTGGACTGTGACTTGTTCACATCGTCATTGGCCGAAAGCAAACGATTGGAAACATCGATCATACCCTTGCTTTTCTGCTCAGAACGATTCACGATCACCTCATTCACATTCATATTGGTTTGGGTACCCGAACCAGTCTGCCAAACACACAGCGGAAAATGCTCATCCAACCGGCCAGCCGCTATCTCATCACAGCAAGCGGCAATAGCATCCCTCTTCTCTGCAGGAAGTACCCCAAGCTCACAATTGGCGTATGCTGCAGCCTTTTTCACGTAAGCCAAGGCATAGACCACTTCCAGGGGCATCTGTTGCCCGCCGATCTTGAAATTCGTGTAGGAACGCTGGGTTTGTGCCCCCCAGAGCTTGTCAGACGGCACCTCAACCGTACCCATGGTATCCTTTTCTTTTCTGTATTCTATCATTGTTTGCAATTTACAGTTAATAGTTAACAGTTAATAGTTAATAGGAAAATAATCCCTTGTTTATCAAATACTATTCCTTATCTATTAGTCATTATTCGTCAACTATTAATTATTAACTATCAACTATTATCTCTTTTTTGTTAGTCATAGAATTTCCAATTGATGCCCAGCTGGAAGTTTCGTCCTTGTGCCGGGTAATCGGGAGTCAGAAAATAGAACTGCCCTACTACACCCGACAAAATGTGCCCTGCCCTGAAGAAGAAGCTGATACGCTTGATTTTAAGTGTCAAGTTGGCATCCCAATACACATAGTTACCCACTCTCATTGTTCTTTGGAAATAGAACTGATGCATAACAGGGTCATACCCATCAGCGAAATACAAAGTATTGTACATCAAATCACAGCCTATCTGTATTTTCAGCTTACCATGCAACACATTGAAAATGTAATAAGGGGATGCTTTGAAAGCGAACAAAGGAAGATTCAAAGCCACACTGGTCGAATACTGCAGATAAGCATTGATATCCAGTCCAAAGCCCTTTACCCTGATAGGGGCAAACAGATGGAACTGTATTACATTAGCACTCTTCGGCAATATATACAATTCATAGTGGGAGTCCAAACGCACCAAATTTTGCAACATAAAATAATTGAACTCCAGCTTGTAATTCATCATGGTCCAGAAAGCATTTACCTTCAGCGTATTCTGCTTCGGCCAATCCTTATGATACCATAAATTATGGTTTCCGTAGTAAAGATCATAGATATAATCCGGTGAGTTCCGGTAGAAACTGACATTTCCTCCTAAGCGGTGATTCCATTTTTTCTGTATCATCCATTCGACACCCACCGCAGCTACCACATCGTTATTGTTGTATCCACCAAATGAATACGCTATGCGTCCTGTCAAATCCATCACACCGAACAAACGGGTATGAACGCGTGCGAAAAGGGTGAACGTATTCCCCTTATAATACGGAATTCGTGCATAAACATACTCATGCGTCAAGCCTCCGGCGATCCTGAGAAAATACTTTTTTGACGAAAGCGTGTCCAAAGGCCTATAATTCGACCACTGGATAGTATTAATCAGGCTATAGCATGCTACTGTATCCCGTGTTGTATCAGTTGAAAAATAGAAATGATGCTGATAAAATGTCGAATCGAATTTTGTATCAAAATAATCCGTCCTCAAATGTTTGAATTGGAAACTATGGGTAATCGTGCCATAATATCTCTTCTTTTTATCTATGATATTCACATGTTGCTGGAACAGCAAATCATTTGACATGATGACGGAACGACCATTTTCAGACTTCACAGGATATCCCTTCAAAGCATCCGCAGCCCTATGCATAAACAAAGAGGTATCTTGCAAACCGCCATTCTCCTGTGCTTTCAATCGGTTGAAAATATACGATACCGTAAAGCCATAGATGCCAGCTGGTTCCTCATAATTCAAAAATGCATTGATACGGATATCCCTCGTCTGCTGATTCAAAAAATACCCCGCATTAGAATAGGCATGCATATCAAAAGCGGCGGTCAAACCTTTGAAATATTGCGTGTGTGTGGCGTTGAAATCATATAAATCAACAATTCCGTATGTAAAAGAAAGATCCGTGAAAGAAGTCTTTACATCATAAAACTTCACATCTTTCTGTGTCTGCCATAACAAAGGATAAGGCAAGGTAATCATGGAAAAACCAGGATCCCGATTGTAATCGAAGTTCATAAACTGGTGTGCCTGATCGGGGATTCCCAAATCCTGACAGAGGTTCTGGGTTTTCAACCAAGGGGTATATTGATGGACTTGTGCCATTGAAGTATCCACGGGTTTCATTACCAATGGCTTAATCCAGTGGGGTTCTATGTAATCGTAAGAGACCGGCATAAAATCCGGCGAGAAGGCCATCACGGAATCCACCTCATGCTGATGAAAATGTCTGTCATCCTGGGTCTCATCTTCCTGCGCTTTCAACAGAAAGGGAGTCCACAACAACAAAAGCAGGATAAGCAGACGAGTGGCCTTCATGTTTTAGTAATCAATTTTGTTTTCCAGGTGTATCCACTGCTGGAACACCTCCTGAGCGATAGCGCGGTCGTGCTGTTCAGCTACAATTTTCCGCTCCATAGCGGGCAAATCCAGTTCCTCATATATAAACGAGTCGTCGAAACCAGCTTCTGAAGCATCTTGGCGATCTGCCGCATAATACACACGGTCTGGACGCGCCCAGTATATGGCACCCAAGCACATGGGGCAGGGCTCGCAGCTGGTGTAGATTTCGCAGCCATCCAGTTGGAATGATTCCAGGTTTTTGCAGGCATCCCTGATAGCCATCACCTCGGCATGGGCAGTGGGGTCGTTCAACAGGGTAACACTGTTACTGCCGCGGCCCACAATTTGGCCATCTTTCACCACCACAGCACCAAAAGGACCACCCTTGCCTGTCCCGATACATTTCCGGGACAGGGCAACGGCTTCCTCCATAAATCGTTTGTCGTACATATTTTCAGGTATCAGATGTCAGGTTACAGGTGTCAGGTTACAGGTATCAGTAATAAATCTGACACCTGTCCCCTGAATCCTGAATCCTGTTTTATCCTTTATAAAACGGCATTTTCACAGTAACAGCCTTCACCAGTTTCTCACGGATCTTGATGTAGATTTCCGTGCCTGATTTGGCGAATTCGGGTTTCAACCAAGCGGTACCCACTGATTTGTTGATAGAGGGTCCGAAAGTACCTGAACGGACAATACCGATGTGGTTGCCTTCAGCGTCGCAAACCTCATATTCCAAACGCGGAATACCACGCTCAATCATTTCAAAGCCAGCTAATTTCTTTCTCATGCCGTTGGCTTTCAAATTCAACATGAAATCTTTGTCGATGAAGTTCTTGTGGTCCACAAATTTGGTAATCCAGCCCAAACCAGCCTCAACGGGAGTGATGGTGTCGTCGATTTCGTGACCATAGAGGCAGAAGCCCATTTCCAGACGCAAAGTGTCGCGGGCACCCAAACCGATAGGTTTGATGTCGAATTCCTTGCCAGCTTCAAAAACAGCGTCCCAAACCTTGAGAGCGTCCTCGTTTTTGAAATAAATCTCGCAACCACCGGCACCTGTGTAACCTGTGGTAGAGAAGATGATATTAGGAATACCAGCGAAAGTGATAGTCTTGGTGGTATAATATTCCATGTCGATGACATTGGCATCGGTCAGTTTCTGCATGGCTTTCAGTGCCAAAGGACCCTGAACGGCCAACTGTGAGATATTGTCGGAGATATTAGCGATTTCAGCACCGAATTTCTCGTTCTGTTTGCTTACCCAAGCCCAGTCCTTGTCGATATTAGCGGCGTTCACCACCAACAGATAGTCGTTTTCAGCGATGTTGTACACCAAGAGGTCGTCAACGATACCGCCGTTGCCATTGGGGAAGCAGGAATACTGCACCTTGCCGGGGAAGAGAGCGGCCACGTCGTTGGAAGTAATGTACTGGAGCAGGTCTAAAGCTTTGGGACCTTTCACGGTGAATTCGCCCATGTGGGAAACGTCGAACACACCGACTTTGCTTCTCACATGCAGGTGTTCTGCTGACACGCCTTCGTACTGGATGGGCATGTAAAAGCCTGCAAATTCAACCATTTTGGCACCTAATTTCTCATGAGTTTCTTTGAATACTGTCTGTTTCATTTTGTTTTGTATTAATGTTAAAAATTTAAAATGTTCCAAACTGCAAACTTACGCATTTTTTTCGGATTACACGCTGATGTTAACAAAAAAAATTACGGCCTGAATTCAACTATCAAACAACTCAACATTTCAACAAAAAACAGTATCTTTGCAGTCAAATTTGAAAAAACCATGAAATCGTCACTCGTCCTTTTTCTCCTGTTTGCGCTGAGCTTGCTCACCGTCCAAGGACAAGAGTATCCCACAAATGACACCCGCGACTACCGTGCTCCCCTCATTATTTTCGGGAGAATTAACGAAATCTCAGTCGCGCCGAACGAGCAGATATGGCTGACCACTGCCGCGGGAGAGATATACTACACCAACAGCATCGATTCCAACTGGCATTACGGCAGTCCTATCACCTCTTGGCATTATGGCCAACCTGTTCCATCCCCAAGGCGCAACTGGAGTGATATTACATGGAAAGACATGCCCTATATTGACCGCATTTCCTTTTTCAATTCCGACACCGCCATCATGACAGGTTCTATACCATCCCCCGAAGGCCCCCAAAAGCTCAAAAGCGGGTATTATCGCACTACCGACGGTGGACACACATGGAAATTGCGAGATATTGGCGGAGACGGATGGATTTATGCAGCCATTACATCAAGTTATGGGTTTGCCTGGCTCGGCACAGCTGATAAGACCATATACTATTCCACCGATTTCGGAGAGCATTTCAAGGCGTTAAAAATTCCCTTGAAAAAATCGGATAGAATTTACGGTCTTTATATGGCGGATGCGTTTCACGGCATCATCGGCTCTGATGAAAACGAGATTCTAATCACAGAAAACAACTGGCGCACCGCCCGAAGCATTCCCACGCCATTAGACCAGAAGAAAGTGGTGGCAAGCGAGCTCGACAATCGGCCACGAATTAACAAGGTGCTCATTTGGGGATCTTATCTAATTGCAGAACAGTGTGGCAAGGTCTTTTATACAACGACAGGCAAAAAGATTAACTGGCAAGCGTTTCCTGGCCGGATCTATGATTTCACACTGGACAAAAACACCAACCTATTGTGGGCGGTTGACGACAGCCTCAGGGTGCTGACTTTCACTTCACCAACGGAATATGTGATACCCACAGACAAGCGTATCCCCACATATCCAATTGACATCAAAGCTGTTAACAATTCGTTATATATGATTCTGGCCAACAAACGGGTATGTCGCGCTAACCACAAGGGATTGATTTGCCATTTTCCATACACCTCTGATCAGGCGATAGAGGATCCTTGTTTAATGGAAAGCGGGGATCATCTGATCTGGGGTGTGGAAGAAAAGCAGCTTTATATCGCAGACAAAAAGGGGCGCCGTTGGTATCGTGAGGCGGAACTGGACTTCCCGACCTGTGGCATCAAGTTACTAAGCGACAGTGTAGCCATTCTTTGGGATGGACTTCGGAACCATCGCTACTCCTTGCCAGATCACACTATTGAAAGCTATACGCTTTCGGAACCGTTACGTGATTTCCTTGCCGTACCCATTAAGAAATTCAGCATTTCGTCTGGCAGCCAAGGCTGTTTTCACTATTTTAACCATCAAATTGAATATAATGTAGCCCAAGATACCCTCCTCGACAAGGCATTGATGTCTAAAGAGGGAGGTTTTAAAGAGAGAACAGACACGATGATTGACATTACTGTGAATGTTGCGCAACTTGTCCGATTGTTAAAAAACGCCAATGCCAATCCTGACAAAACGATTGAAATACAAGATTTTAACATCACAAAGATTGACAAAATGCATTATATGGACAGAGTGCAAAAGCGTCTGGACTTGGGAAAATATGACTTCAACAAGATTGAAAAAAAGGACAAAAGTCTTTATAGTTCGATTCCAGATATGCTGGATGATATTGACAAGGCCACATTATGCGACATCCTCAACACGGGTGAGGGTTTTACAAGCACAACGAAGAATTGGTTCAAAATTGAGTTTGTCAACCAAAACAACGATACCTGTTGGATGAGGAATTTTTATTACGAAGACGGGGACCCATGGTTTCTCCCATGGCGTTTTGAGTACAAGGGACAGCACTTCAACTGCTATGACGTTGCACTATCACGTTTCATAAAAAATTGTATCACAGAGGATTTTTATGGCCGTGAAGCTTTCGACAACGCTGTCCTGCTGATGAAAATCGGCGACTACTTCTGCCGTAAAAGGAGGTGATTTGAAACTGTCCAGGACTAATTGTTGAGCAGTAAAAACGACATTCCCAAATTTGCAGCAGGAACCACCTGCAAAGATTTTGAATAATTCAAGATGTTTTGTATCACACTTCTGCGGGGACGCTCAACTTTCATCGTTTTTTTCTCTTCTTGTAAAAGGGTCGAACTTTTTTCCATAGGCTAATAAAGTTTAATTTGCATTCACACATTTTATTAACGAGGAATAGTTCACTTTATTTTACAACAATAGGTTGATTTCTTACAAAAAGAAGTCAACCTATTGATATTGAGCAAGATAAAATTTCTTCTATTGAAATACGCCTAAAAAATTAGCAAAGAACCAATTTCTTTTCCTCTACCATCTTCCGTAAATTAATTAACGCATAGCGCATACGACCCAATGCCGTGTTGATGCTCACATTCGTCAGTTCAGCTATCTCTTTGAAGCTGATATCCTGATAGATACGCATCTCTAAGACCTCTCGTTGCTCTTCGGGCAGGTATTGCAGCAAACCCTGGATATCCGTATACACCTGCTCTTGTATCATTTTCTGCTCTACAGATGGGTCTTCAATACCCAGCGTGTCGAAAATGTCAAAATCGCCATTACTTTCGTAAGCTGGCAAGCGCTGTGCCTTTCTGAAATGGTCAATTTTCAGGTTATTGGCAATACGCATCACCCACTGCGGGAACTTGCCTTCGTCTTGGTAGCCACCCGAACGGAGCGTGTTAATCACCTTGATAAAAGTATCCTGGAAGATATCTTCCGCCAACTCGCGGCACTTTACCGCTGATAAAATATAAGTAAATATCTTTTCTTCGTGACGCAAAATCAAAGTCTTCAGCGCAGACTCGTCGCCACCAACATATAAACTAATCAATTCGCTATCGCTTAGCATTATCGATTTCATAGGGACCTCCCTTTCTTTTTTATCGTTAATAATAAAAAACAAGTAAAAGTCTAATCGATAATGTTCCTCCTATAATTTTAAAGGTTATGCGTTAAATTTTTTGCAAAGATATAACCTTTTTTTGATTTCTACATCACTTTTGAATCAAAAAAATCTTAAAACATTGAAGATCAATAAAATATTTTACAACCCATAATTTCAACTTCTCCACTACCCCGCCCTACGGGTACAAAAAAACAATTTGCACATTTGCTAATTGACTAATTTGCTAATTCTCTTTCGGCTCTCCTGTGGCGAACAGCGAACGTATAGAAGCGGCATCCTCACCTTCGGCAATCACCTCGTAATCCAAAGCGGGTTTCAACAGCACACGCACACTTTGCGCATCTATATTCTTGTAACCTCGCACACAGCTCATCTCGGCATACAGCTTCGGTGTAATCTTCACAAATTCCAACATATCCAGCCACTGCACTATTGTCGTCAAACTCTCTGTGGCTTCAATCTTATTGCCATTTTTCAAAATAGCCACAGTCTTAGTTTCCCCCTTTTTCTGGAAATATGCAATCAAATTCTGATTGATTTTCTGGGGATGCTCATTGACATACAAATAAATGTATTTCTTCAGCAAATTGCCATTTTTATCGAATTCCTCAGTGATACGCATCTGACCTTTTGAGTCATAAACCTCCCACACACCTGTTTTTAATCCATTGTAATACACACCCTTCTGCGACGGAATCTTTCCTGGATAATAAGTTACCATTTCACCATTCAATTTGCCATTAATGTAATGGGAAACCGTAAACAACTCTTCTTTCTCATAATAGGATTTGCATTCACCGTTCAGCAAGTCATTGGCATACATTTCTTCTTTCAGTTTATAGCCATCCACCGAATAGGTCACAAATGCACCATTCTTCTTGCCTAATTTATAGTTTTCCTCTGAAAGAAGAACATTTTTATCATTGAAATACTTCCACTTGCCATCCTTCTGCTGGTTGATAAAAGTACCTTTGGAAGCCACGTTGCCGTTTTCGTGATAGGTAGTGACATTTACCTTGGACACGCCCGTCACAAACTCGCTCACACTTTTCAGCTTACCGTTGGGGTAATAGTATTTGAAAGTACCTTGGGGCACGTCATTCACAAACTGTCCCTCATAAACCAGCACCCCCTTTTCGTATTTTTTCCACGGACCTTGCTTTTTTCCGTTCTTATCCACACGGTTCAGGTTATCTTGTGCCATGCAAAAACCAGCCACAAGACAGCATAACAACGTTATTATCAGATTCTTCAGAATAATTCTCATGATTTTAGTTTTTGAAGTGCAAAGATAGCTTTTTTATCATTATCAGAAAAACAATTGCAAAAATTCTTCCTCTTCAACCTGGCGAATATAATCCGATAGCCCCACTTCTGCTATAACGGCAGCCAGCTGCTCCTTATTGTGCTGCACGCCTGTCAGTCGCTGTTCCAACTCATGGATATCCTTCAAAGCAAAAAAATCCCCATAGATTTTGATTTCCTTGATACATCCTTTGTCCAGCAACAAATACAACTCTATCATTCCGCCCTTGGTCTTGATGGCTTTCTGGAAGGTATAGCGGGGCGAGCTGCCGAAATTCCACTCCCACGTGGAATATTTCTCCTCCACCAAACGCTGAATGTTGGCCTTGTCGTTGTCTGTCAGCTCATAATTTACCGCATTAGCGTTCGTGGATTTCACATATTGCATAATGGCATCTTTCAGATCCATAACGGTAAAACTCTTGTCCGGCAGGTGCTCGCTGATATTCGTCACCCTTTTCCGCACGGACTTCACCGCCTTGTCCTGAAACTTCAAGGGGTTCACCTTCAAAGCCTGTGACAAATTGGTCATCTCGGAAGCGAACAACAGCGTGCCATGATGCAAGGTACGGTTGTGATGCACACATTGGGCGTTGCCAGAAAACTTCATTCCATTGATAGTCAAATCGTTGCGACCCTCAAAGCGAGCGTCCACACCCAACTGGTTGAGCACCTTCAGAATCGGCTCGGTGAAGGTCTGGAAATTGCCATTGCTATCGTTTTCTATAAAGGTGAAGTTCAGGTTGCCCAAATCGTGGAAAACCGCTCCCCCACCCGTCTGGCGGCGCACCACCTTGATATGTTTCTCCTGCACATAGTCCAGATTGATTTCCGCCAAGGAATTCTGGAATTTTCCCACAATGATGGCCGGCTCATTACGCCACAACATAAACACATCTTCTTGGCAGCTATCTAAGAAGTACTCTTCCGCCGCCAAATTGAAATAAGGTTCTGTAGAGGGGTTATATATACAAAGCATAGTATAAAATCTTTTTATTCTTTCACCATTAATTCTGAATTGACCAAGTGCATACAACAATACGGATGCGGTGCGTCGGAGCGATGAAGTATCAGGAAAAATGCCTTGTCAAAAATCATCCTTTTGGGCTCATGTCTGACAGGTTCTTCAAATTCCGAACACTCATCCAACGCCATTTCCAATTCCGCCTCACTTTCTATTTTGGCTCCAGTTTCATTCAACAAAAAAGCAATCCTTTGCCATGCCTTTATGATACGATATGATTCCTGTTTTGCCGTAAAAGTATTGTTTATCAATTTATTGAAATCCGAACTAATATTGAAACTCATATCCGGAATTATCACCATATCATCATCTTCAAACTGATATTTCCAACTTGTGCCATCCATCCCTCTTTCCTGTTTTCCTATCTGTATCAGACTATCTGATGCGGCAACCATCTCTGCCATGGTTTTATATGCATTCCCTGTTTTGAACAGGATAATTTCGTGTTCTGTATCAGTAGGCACTAACTTAATGATAAAATTGTCATCATTTTCATAATAAAGGATATCCACGATATTGGTCATCTCGTCTCTTTCGTACCCCGCCACTCCGAAAGCTGCAACCATCTGTCCGTCAAAAGTCAGGCTGTTATTGAATTTTTGCAACTCGCAGGGGAAAGGCAGCGACTTGTCAAATTCAGCACGGGCAGTAATGAGATTTCCCTGAACCTCCCCTTTCACCTTATACTCATTATCTTTCAATACATTGCGATAAGATGTAGAGGCATTTAGCAGGATTAAATCCTGATATTCTTCCGAAATAGACAAAGGTGCCCCAATAATATTCCGCACCTCATCCCAGGCAAATAGCAACGTAGCACAATAGACCGAATTAGTATCCGTAGAAATACGGTGTTCCAAAGTTGGCAAGAATTGTGTTTGCTCATACTCGGAAATATCCTTCTCTTCTGGGAAAGCCTGCTTAGGTGTCTGACGACATGAAAGCAACAGCAAAATAGCAGCCAGCATATAAACAATTGGAGTTCTCATGACTATTTGCTTTTACTAATTAAATGTTTCCTAATTCGGACCACAAAAATACAAATAAATACGGAATTATCTCTTTTAGTTTTGTTGAAATATACACCATTTCTCATTTCTATTGATTATTAAATCCCTTACGGGATAAGAAATGTGTTGTGATGCTTTGTTCTATTGAGATTGAATCCCTGCGGGATACCCTTTTTCCCCATCAGGGGAATCAATATCAATAGATTACAGGATATTCCACATTTTCGAATTACCCTCAAAGAGGGTTTAATATTAATTCATACGTTAAAAGTGTATGGTTTAAGGAAAAGATAAGATCATTTGATAAAAACGCAAGACCAAAAGGGATAATTCCGAAAAATTTTTCAAGAAAAAAATTTCAAAATTAGATTTGCATTAAAAATTTTTATATCTTTGCGGTGCAAAGTACTTTTAGATTATGGAAGAAAAAGAAGTAAAACAGACCTTGAATGACATCCGCGACATGATGAGCAAATCTTCACGTTTTCAATCAATTAGCGGATATTCCATCATAGTTGTGGGCTTGTTGGCAGCAGTAGCGACACTGATATCTGCCGTTGTCTTAGGAGTGGAAAATTGCTTTCCCTGCTCCGAAAAATTGCAACAATGCGCCATCTTAGACACAACCACACGCACCCGTTATATCGCATTAATTGGCATGGTTCTTTTCGTCGTCTCCTTGCTAACAGTATTCATTTTTGCCACTATCAAGTCGAAAAAAAATCAGTTGCGATTTGTCCTTGACAAACGTACGGGCCAAATGCTCCTCGACTTTTTCATTCCATTGGTTGCCGGTGGTGTGCTCAGCATAGCTATGGTCATGCAACACCATTACGGACTGACCTCATCCATCATGCTGATTTTCTATGGACTTGCCCTGATCAACTGCAGTCACTACACCTACCCTATCCTCCGTTACTTGGGCTACGCGGAACTTCTTCTTGGCCTCATCGACTGCTTCATAGTTTCTCACGCCCTGCTCTGCTGGTTCCTCGGATTCAGCGTGCTGCACATTATCTTCGGCATCATCTACGTGATTCTATTTGATCGTAAAAAAGCGTAATCATGGCTATTCTTGAAGGTTTGAACAAGATATTTGAAAGCAAAATCCGCTTGGGCATCATGTCGGTACTGGTGGCCAATGAATCTGCGGATTTTGCCACGCTGAAGTCGCTGCTGGAGCTTACCGACGGCAACTTGGCGAGCCATACACGCAGTCTGGAAGAGGCTGGCTACATCCGTTGCGAGAAAAAGTTCGTGGGACGCAAACCGAACACCACCTACTTCGCCACCCAAGCTGGCCGTGAAGCTTTCGCCGCGCACATCAACGCCCTTGAAAATTTTTTGAAAGAATGTAAAAGCTAAATTTTTTTGCCCTTTAAACTTTGTATTTCAAAGTACTTTTAATTTATAATGATAATTAGAGATATCATATTCCTGCAGCAGCCTCGAAGAGGCGACATCTCAATAACCCCATACAAGCATAGCGCAGTATGGGGACACAGCAAACCATATAACCCACAAAATAAACAATTATGACAGCAATGGAAAACGCGGCAATAGTACCGCAAGAAGAACAAAGAAGCGCAGAAATGCAAAACGAATCAAATTTTCAAAACAAATCAAAAATGAAAAATGAGCCTAAACCGAATCGCAGCGACCGCTTGCTGCTGAAACTCCTTATTATTGGCCTGTTGAGCCTCCTCCTACTGATTCCACAGCAATTCATTATGAAACTGATCAGCGAGCGATACGAGACCTCTTCAGAAGCCGAAAGGGAGGTCAGTCAACTCTGGAGCAAACCCCAACGCATCACTGGACCTGTAATCCGAATTCCTGCCAGAAGCAGCAACAACAAAGATGTCTATCTGCTTCCCGAAGCGTTGCAAGTGAAAGGCGATGTAAAGACAGAGACGCGTCATCGAGGAATCTTTGATGTGACGGTTTACAAAGCAAGCCTGGACATCAACGGCAACTTTATTATGCCCAATCTGTCCGCCTTTGTAGATTCTGCTTATGATATTTCTAAAGCGGAAATGTTGATCGCGCTGAATGATTTTCGCGGGCTGACGGAAAACATCACCCTCAAACTTGACGACAAAAACTATGCAATGAAATCCAACAAGGATGAGGAAATGGGCTCTGTACTGTGTTGCCGCATCCCGCTGTTTAATATGCATGACGGACAGCAGGTAAACTATTCGTTAAAAATACCGATAAAAGGATCCGAATCGCTGATGTTCCTGCCATTAGGCAACAGTACGGAAGTACAACTGACTTCCGACTGCACGTCGCCAAGCTTTCAAGGCAATTTTCTGCCCCTCACCCAAACAGTAACCGACAAAGGATTCACGGCGACATGGAAAATATTGTCCATCAACCGCGACTTCTCGCAGATGGTCACAAGATGGAACGAATACAGCAACGATCCTCGTTGTGTAAACATGAGCGAGAACGAGTTCGGTGTCACCATGAAAGTCCCCGTTTTGCAGTACCAGCAGACCACTCGCAGTGTCAAATACGCTTATCTGTTCATCTTTCTCACCTTTGCCACAGTATTTTTTGTGGAATACCGCCGTCAAACGCCCATCCATCCCGTGCAATATCTGCTGATCGGAATCGCCCTGCTGGTATTTTACACCTTACTGCTTTCCTTTAGCGAACACATTCCCTTCCTTTGGTCATACCTCATTGCCATGTTGATGACTATCGTGCTGATTACAGGCTATTTGGCAGGCATCTTAAAAATCCGCAAAACCGCAATCATGATTGGATTAATGTTGCTCTCGCTCTATGTTTTCATGTACGTGCTTCTACAGTTAGAGACCTACACTCTGCTTGTCGGCAGCATCGGCATCTTCATCATCCTCTCCGCCCTGATGTATGCATCGCAAAAAGTGAAATGGTATAAAGAGAGCTAACTGAATGGGGATTCCGCTTCCCCACCCGACTCTATGTTTACCACTAAAAGCCGCACAGCAACGGAGAATTTCATTGCTGTGCGGCTTTTCATAATCTAAGCAGGCAAAATATCCTATTGAATTGTATTTTTTCTATCTTTGCAGACTGAAACAATCCCAGTATGAATAGAAACATCCTTGTGACGATTATGCTTATTGGAGTTGTTATGTTGAACAGCTCCATCGCCCAAGAACTTGAGCATCTGAGACCCGTACAAGTCACTGAAATATCCTTGGTGAGACATGACAGCACGCAATTCCAAAATGCTTTTCAGCGACACTTATGCTCTTATATCGACACCAACATCACTTTTTATGAATGTCGGAATAACACTGCAACAGTCGGATACTTGCTAAAAGTACGTGATTCTCACGACCGTTTTAATGCTTATATTAGAGACAAAAATGGCACGCCCATCCTTGTCGGTCTTACAGAGGTACAACGTGCGGAAAACCTTTTAGCCAAAGAATTGGATTTACTGGCCGATAAAGCCCAATATATTCAACGGGCACTCACTGCCCCTCACTTTTACCAATATATTCGACAGTATGTTTTCTATCTGACGACAAAAGGCGACACCTGTGTTCTAATCAACTTTACAATTCCAGACAATGGAACATGCCTTGACAGGATGTTTCACGCCCAGTGTGACGGAGACGACACTTACTGGGTTGCCACACTCAATCTAAGCAAAGGTCAGATTCAAGAATATTACATCAACGGGCCAACGATATTTGTTGTAAAAGGCCGCAACAAAGAACCTCATGGACTTGGAAACCAATGTGTTTTCCTGAATGGCAGGTGGCGTCATGAAAAAATAATACCCTATTCAAAACTCCCACAAAAGATAAAGAATTTAGTAACAAATCCACAAGACACCACTTTGATTTATGAACAATCACTATACAAAGGACGTTATTATTACGCTATTTTCACTGACAGTATTCAACGAGGATACCACGCTAATGGAAAATGGATGTTTACCGGGGCTAAGGAGCTCTATTGGGGGAATCTTCCTGTCGAATCTTTGCAGTCCGTACCACACATCAAGCAAATGCTAACCTACATTCATGAAGACATGTCCCGTCGCGGACAGGATTTCGCAATAAACGGAAAAATCATTTCACTGGAAGTCGTGAAAAGACACTATGTCATCTATATCAAGTTTAAACCTGAAGACATATATTGCGCAAGTCAAGTAGCATACACCTTTGACCTTAATGGCAACTTTGTAGGCATTGATCTGGGATGGTTCTGATGAGAAACCATCAGCATTTTTATTCTTTAATTTTTGTATATTTGCCCTCAAAAAAGACACATTATGATCTTCTACTTTTCAGCTTGCGGCAACAGCCGCTTTATTGCAGAAAGCATCGCACAAGCCCTTGACGAGCAGCTCGTTTTCATCCCGGAAGCCGAGCGCGAAGGGCGTTTCGACTATACCCTTGCGGAGTACGAACGAGTGGGCTTCGTCTTCCCCATCTACTCCTGGTGTCCCCCGCAACTCGTGATGGATTTCGTGCAGAAACTAAAATTCACGAAAGCGCCCAACTATGTATGGATGGCCGTCTCCTGTGGCGACAACGGCGGAGTAGCGGAAAAGGTTTTCGCTGAGCAACTTGCAAAAACAGGATTACCTCTGCATGCCGACTACTGTTTCGTGATGCCCAACACCTATGTCAACATGGCAGGCATGAGCACCGACAAACCTGAGAAGGCGAAGCGTAAGATTGCAAGAGCTCAGGCGCATCTGCCAGAGGTTATCCAAAATATTAAAGCTTGTAAGTCCGTGACGGAAATGCGGCGAGGTATATTCCCGCGCTTCAAGACCAATGTCATCGGTAAATCATTCCATAAATGGGTCTCCGACGAACCCTTCCGCAGCACCGATGCATGCATTTCCTGCGGCAAGTGCGTGAGCGTGTGCCCGCTGCAGAACATCAGTTTGGAAGACGGTCGCCCGAAATGGCACGGCAATTGCACCAACTGTGACGCCTGCTTCCACCACTGCCCCAAAAACGCCATCCAGTACGGCAAAGCCAGCGTCGGGAAAGAACAGTATTATTTCGGAAAGCTATGAACACACTTCATCACATTTCTATTTATCTGCTCCTGTTAATATTCACAGCAGGAAGCGTAGCAGCCCAGAAATCGAACGATACGATTGTCTATCAGCGCGGAGAGTTAACACTCAAACTTCTGCCCGACAACACCTACCAGTTTTTTGTGGAACCTTGCGATATATGTCCACGCCTCCTCCCTAACAATCTTCAAAGTTTCGGCCAATACTACACCTACAAGAAGGAGGCTTATTATCTATTCTCTGACACTTCTCTTTACCCCGAGAAAGAATGCAAAATCGAGGAATCCTCTGATGACAGCGACAATCTAATTTTCCGTTTCCACATCCCCAAACCGAACTATAAAAATTTATTACTTAGAAATTGGTTAATATTCAATGTCACACTATACTTAGAACCTGATACCGCAGAATGGGAGTACATAAAATTGAACTATATTCCAAACGACACCAATATCAGGGCATTTTATACGGATGACACTCTCCTAATCATCCCAAAGCCTGCGAAATCCATCTGCTATTTCAGAGTGAATGTTTTCACAAACTCCAGAGACGCCGACATTCCAAGATTTTCTGTACAGAATAACATTGTGGCGAAGAATTCCTCCTCCAATATTTTTGACATCTACATGCCCATGGTCACTCCGGAATTCTTCCTTTATGAACGATTTTTGGGCGAGCCTGTAAAAATCATAGACAAAAAAGCGGTATTATTCAAACGCTGGGTTTTACTCAAAAAAGGAGTGTTCCAGCCCATACAATATACCGACTACGCCCCTTTGCCCAAGAAGTACTGGAAGTATGTAAATGGAGGAATAGATGCTGGACTATGGCGCATTAAATCAACGTACCCAGACGAAGATAAAGAATAAAAAGACATATATAAAAGTTAATATTTTATATATTTGAATAAAATTTTTTCGTATCTTTGCAGCGTAAAAACAAACAACAGAAAATTCAACTATGCCACAAATTAGTTACTTCTATGGGATATACATCTTCATGAACTTTAACGATCATAATCCAGCTCATTTTCATGCTTGGTATGGGGACTACAAAGTATCAGTAGATATTATGAACGGTGTTATAAAAGGAAAAATGCCACGGAAAGAATTGAAATTTATTTTTGAATGGCTTGACCTCCACAAAGAAGAACTGCTCATAAATTGGGAAAAAGCTAAGAAAGGTGACAAACTAAATACAATCGAACCCTTAAAATAACAAGATCATGTTTTTAGAAGTTAACAAAGCTGAATATTTAGAAGAATACAAAATACGATTGTGGTTCAACAACGGAATGGTGAGGGATGTGGACCTTTCAGACTCTTTGAACGGAGAAATCTTTAAACCACTCCTCGATAAGGATTATTTCAAGAATTTCACCATACACTTCAATACCATAGAATGGGAAAACGGCGCTGATTTTGCCCCTGAATACCTCTTTGAAAAAGGGGTAGCGGTATATGACATTAACGAAAAACCAACTGAAAAGGTGGCAGAAAACGACATTCCGTACAATTCTGAAAAATAGCACCCTAAAACACCTGACTATGAACATCGAAGAATTCCGTGAGTTTTGTCTGTCGTTAGGCGAAGTGGAGGAGAAATTGCCCTTCGCGAAGATGCCCGGTGGCGAGTCTGTGCTGGTCTTTTACGTCTGCGGCCACACCTTCTGCTACTGCGACCTCAACGACTTCAGTGCTGTAAACCTCAAATGCCAACCCGAACGCATCCTAGAGCTGCGCGAATCCTCCGACGCTTTCTGCGACCCCGACCACATGAGTCCCAAATACTGGATTGGCGTGCAGGTGAACCGCGTGCCCTCTACCCTGCTCAAAGAGCTGACACAAAACTCCTTCGAGATTGTGAAAGCGAAATATACAAAGAAGAGGAAATAATCTTCGCAAAAATGAAAATATCAAAATCAAAACCATGAAACAACTCAGAACCTTCTTTATCACAGCAATTCTGACAATTTTTATTTTCAACTTGTCATTTGCTCAAAGCACGGTCAAAGACACAGCGTATAACCACAGCTCTAGTGTGGTTTTTCCTGAAATGACCCCGCAACTTGTGGACAATCTTGACCTATTGGGACGTGTGTGGGGATTCTTGAAGTATCACCATCCGACCATTTCCAAAGGCACGTACAACTGGGATGAGGAGCTTTTCAAAATGCTGCCCGGCTACATACAGGTTAAAGACAACAAACAGCGTGACGCTTATCTGGCCAAATGGATTCTTCATTTTGGGAAGATCCCCGTCAACAAAAATGTCAAACCCGTTGACACCAACGCCGTGCTGAAACCCGATATGGCATGGATTAATCAGGAGACTATGTCGCCAAAGCTGTACAATCTGCTGATGAAAGTGTACCAGAACCGCAACAATGGACTTTACTATGTGAGCTTTTCATCTCTATGGGTAAAAGCGGCCAACTTCACTCACGAAAACAACTATGCTGATATAGAGTTTCCTGACGCCGGTTTCCAACTGCTGGCTCTATACAGATACTGGAATATGGTGCATTATTTCTTCCCATACAAATCTCTCATGGATGCCGACTGGAACACGGTGATGAAGAATCAAATTCCTTCTTTCATCTCGGCCACAGACAAGAAATCCTATTGGAGTGCAGTTAGGCGCCTGATTGCCCAAATAGACGACACCCACGGGGTGGTCTGGTCCTCAAAACAGACAAAATCACTGGATTATTACCGGCCTCCATTCAAGGTAAGCTTCCTGAAAAACGACACCTTGGTGGTCACTTCATATTGGGACTCAGAGAAAATCGACAGTTCTGGGCCGCTCATTGGTGATATCATCACCCACATCGACGGGAAACCCGTTTCGTTTTGGATTGACAGCCTGGCACCCTATTATGCAGCATCCAACTATCCCGTAAAACTCCGTCAATTGTCATGGGAGATTTGTGGCGGCAACAAACCCTCCGTCAGCATCTCTTTCATTTCAGATGGAATTCCCAAAGAGGCCACCGTTGCCCGATACAATATTGATGAAATGGGGTATGTTTACCAAACCGACAGCATCTGCTACAAAGACTTGGGCGACAGCATCGGATATGTCTCCATGGACGACATCACCGAAGCATGGGTGAAACGCATTGCGGACACCTTGCACACCACAAAAAGTCTGATTTTAGATTTGAGAGAGTATCCGAATGAGACCATCAACTACAAATTTTACGCTATCCTGGCTGACAAATCAAGACCATTTTTCAAGGCCACAGAAGCCAACATGGTCAATCCCGGTCAGTTCACGTTTTCAAAACCAGTTTATACTGGAAAAGGAAAACAAGCGTATCCTGGCAAGATTGCCATCCTCATCGATGAAGAATCACAGAGTCATGCGGAGTTCTGCACCATGATGTACCGCACGCTTCCCAACAGCATCGTCATCGGCAACACGACGGCGGGTGCTGACGGCAATGTGGTGAAAATCCAACTTCCCGGTGGAGTCAACTCCTATTTCTCCGGCATCGGCATATATTACCCTGACGGCACCGAAACCCAGCGTGTCGGCATCATCCCCGACATCTATGTCTGGCCTACGGTCCAAGGCATCCGCAATGGCCGCGACGAAATCATGGAGAAGGCACTGGAGTGGTTGAAGGAGTAGGAAGACGCACCGTCTTGAACATGCGTCATAAAAATTTTACACTGATTTTTTGCCGATATCGGCAAAAATTAGTATCTTTGCGGCAGATTTCACAAAAAAAACTTGCCGATAGTATGGAATACATCTCAGTCACCCAATATGCCGAAAAATACGGTATCAGCGAACGAACCGCCCGCAATTATTGCGCCACAGGGAAAATTGACGGATCGTTTCTGACTGGTAAGACATGGAACATTCCCGCTGACGCACCCCTTCCTCGCAAGGGGAAACAGCGCATATCACCCTTACTACAACGACTGAAGGAAGAAAAAGAATCCAAATTAAAAGGCGGGATTTACCACCGTACGCAAATAGACCTAACTTATAACTCCAACCATATAGAAGGCAGTCGCCTGACCAAGGAGCAGACCCGCCACATTTTTGAGACCAACACCCTTGGCATCACCGCCAAAAGCACCCGTATCGACGATATCATGGAGACGGTCAATCATTTCCGATGCATAGACTACATCATCGATCACGCTACAGACAAGATCACAGAAGCTCAGCTGAAACAACTGCATCTGATATTGAAGACCAATACTTCCGACAGTCGCAAATCGTGGTTTGCCATTGGAGATTACAAACGCTTGCCCAATGAGGTGGGTGGTGAGGAGACCGTTAAGCCCGAAAATGTTAGCAAGCATATCAAGAACTTGCTTGCGGAATATAATGCGCTCAAAGAAGTTCAATTTGATGACATTTTGAATTTCCATGTGCAATTTGAACGCATTCACCCCTTTCAAGACGGCAACGGACGTGTCGGACGCCTACTCATGTTCTGGCAGTGTCTGCAAAGCGGCCATGTGCCATTCATTATCACTGAGGAGCTTCGATTGTTCTATTACCGTGGTCTTCAAAAATGGGGCCAAATCAACGGCTACCTACGTGACACCTGCCTGACCGCGCAAGATCAGTACAGGTTATTGCTTAACTATTTTAAGATCAAGTACTAACTAAGTATAAGCAATCTCCCATTGCCCGCCTTACGGCGGTTTTTTCCTTTCAGACCGCTTTGGCGCTTCGCGCTTTTGCGGTCTGCTCTAATCGCGCACGCAACGGACCGGGAAACCGTAGCTCTTATCGTTGCTCACCCTGCCCACGTTATCGTTTTTATAGTAGAGGTAACGGTAGTACGCTTCGTAGTCACCGTTCTCCGTAGCACACCAGAAACTGGTGCCGTCGCCAAAACTGCCGTAGCTGCCGTTGATGTAGTAGCCAGTGGGAAGAGCTGAAAAATGTGTGGCGTTATTCGTGCTGGAATTATTTCCCACTGCACATGTGTTGCTGCTATTACTCCATCCTGTGGTAGAGGCCAACGCCTTGGCAATGTATTCACTGCTATTGTTGCACTGATACCGCGTCTGACTACCCACATAGTTGGTCAGTTCTGTCCACTCCGCATCACTTGGAACATGCCAGCCATCCGGACAAATACCTTGCACGCCACTGGGATTGGCAGATGAGGAAGAGGTACCATGCATCACCGCAAACCAGTTGTATAGGTAGCCGTGAGTGGGAACATTGTCGGCGTTGTTATTGGGGTTATAACGGCACGGCGTTATTGTGCTGGAGCTAGAACCTAAGGAAATGGGAGTGCCATCCGCATAGCGTGTGGAGCGCAGGTTCTCCATCATCCAGCACTGGCTGCCCATCTGCAGGGTATAGTAGCTGTTGCCATCGATGTCGGTAACGGTTAATCCAGAGCATGGAGAACCGCTTACTTCGGTGGTAAAGTTCACAAACTCTCCGTATGCCGTGCCTTCGCTGTTGGTGGCATACGCCTGCACAAAGTAGGTTGTTCCTTCACTCAAATTAGAGAGACTGCTAATGAAGCTGCCCGTACCGCTGCCGTCAGTGGAGCAACTGTTGATAGCACTTGTAGAGGTTCCCCAACACACACCGCGGGCGGTTACGGGAGCACCGCCATCAGAGGTAACGTTACCGCCAAGGGTTGCCGTAATGGCCGTAACATTGCTCGCTGCACGTGTGGTTACCGTGGGCAGTCCTATCACAGGAAGTTCATAGAATTCATAGATACATCTGATACTGTAACCGCTGCAACGGGGATTCGGTGAAACAACTATCTTCTCGCAGACATAGTCAATCATGGCACCGGTAGCCATGTCATATACCGGATGACAGGTCCAATAGTAGGCATTTCCCATGATGCTCTCGTATCTGCCGTTGACACAGTTATAATTACCGCCAGGAAGTGAGTTGAAGCCTGTTGCGTTGGTATTGTTTGCACCATCAATCCAGTAGTTGACTGATCTCAGATCTTCAGAAGAGTGTATGTTCAACTCGTCGTATTCCTCATCCGATGGCAAATACCAGCCGTCAGGACAGATACCCTGGATGCGATGCCCCATGTTGTAAGCTCTCTCCACTGAATCCACAGAACCGTATCTTCCTGTGTCGACAGCCGCATACCAGTTGTACAGATGGCCAAAGATGTCCACATTCTCCGTAGTGTTAGGATACTCGTATGAGTGGCAACTCATCACATTCTCGATCTGACGACCATCGCTGTACTTCGTTGACCTCAGGTTCGTGGTGGTCCAGCACTTGCAATCGCTGCCCAGATGGACAGACTGGTAAATTGTGCCCTCATAGTCAACAGCATCGGGACAGGGCAGGAAGCTGACTTTGACAATCTGGTCACAGAACACACTGTCACCGGACAAGCTCTTGGCCACCCATCTTACCACGGTCTCGCCGACAGGATAAATGCTGTCGACAGGAGCATTGTTGCTGATGGTGATTTCACTCATCGGCAAGCTGGTAGTTGTGCTGAAGGTCGGCACACCAATGCTCAGCTTCAAGTTGCAGCCACCATGACGGATGGTGTCGTCAATGTTGGCAGGACAAATAAGCGTTGAATTGGCGGTTGTGAGAGTCTCGGGTTCACTAGAAATCTGAGCGGAAACCGGTAACAAGACTGCCGGCGACATTAGCAGCAATATCAGCAGAAGTGCCATTAGATTCCATCGGGGAACTGAGCATTCACGCTGTGTCAATTTTTGTAAAAAGTCAAAATTTTTCATAATCATGGGGATTTCTATTTTTTTTATATTTCACGTCATACTTTCAGACCTTGCAAAGTCCATTACAAAAAAATCCGGAAATATAACAGGGCAAAATTACATATTATTTTTAAATTTTCAAGTGTTTATTGCACTTTTTTTTAGAAATGAGTTTTTCATGGCTACTGCGCGTTTTTTTTGCATCAACTATAATGAATTCCTTCCGAGGTGAGCAGTACAGAGCTTCGGGGCAGGTTCATAGGCCAATTCACAGATCCACCTTTACCCAGGCTTGCGGTGCACGTTCCTCGCACCTTACCCTGAGCTATGCTGCTTGCAGGCCTACAGCCTGCAATAATATCGGGCAGTATTCATCACATCAGGGGTTTACCCTTTGCTAAGCTCTCACACAGCTTTCAGCCGTTTAGTTGTTTGTTTGTTCAAAGCCCGCACACCTCTGGCGTGCGAATTAATTATGCTAACATGACATTCTACCAAGCCCCGCACTCCTGACGGAGTGCTTCTTATTGGTGGTGACACCGGGGATTTATAAAACACGCATTCTTGGCGGAATGCATTTATTTTGGCAGGCCGTAGGTCTACATGGCAAGGCAAAACGGGACGCCACATATTATTTGGGCAGGCCGTTAGGTCTGCTGGGCTTGGTAGCCCGGGGTAAGGTGCGAGGAACGAGCGCCGCTACCCCGGGGATGAGGATGCCCCGTATGTTTGTTCGCGGCGCAGGTGTCGCGTGCACCGAAGCACAACATTTGCCCGCCGCGAAAGTGAGAAATTATCGCTGACGTCAAAATTTCATCTTTCTTATAGCTGCTTTTATCACTACTCCTTCACCAGCAACTCGGCATTGACCACATGCAGACAGAAGTACGGGTTTGGAGCATCTGTACGTCGAAGCATTACATAAAACGGCTTGTCGAAAATCATCTTTTTGGGAGCAATTTTATCCTCGTCAATATCAACACCCAGAGAACAGATAATCTCCGACTGACTCACCAATTCCGCACCCTTTTCGTTCAGCTTGAAAGCGGTCCGTTGCCATGCCTGTAAAATTTTATATTCCAAAGAATTAGAGCTGAACACATTGCCGATTATCTTGCCAAATGTAGCACTGATATCGAAATCTATAACGGGAACAATCACTTCATCGTCAACCCTGAACTGATATTTCCATTTCTTGCTTTGAACAGTTTGTTCTTTCTGACCAAGTTTAATCAAACTGTCCACAGCAGAACTCATTTCAGCCATAGTTTGGTATGTTTTTCCTGTCTTAAACAGAACGATTTCATGCTCCTTCTCTATAGGTATTAGCTTGATAATAAAATTATTATCATTCTTATAGTATAGAATTTCCACCACATTAGTCATTTCGTCCCCGTCTTCACCCTTTACTCCAAACGCATCGACTTTTTGTCTGTCAAAAGTTAGTTTATTCTTATATGTCTGAAGCTGACAAGCAAACGGCAGCGACTTTTCAAATTCAGCACGGGCAAAAATGTAATCTCCCTGAATCTCTCCACTTGCTTTGTATTCAGTTGGTTTCAGCACGTCCCGAAAAGAGGTAGAGGCATTAAGCAGCCTCAAATCCCGATATTTTTCAGGAATAGACAAAGTCGAACCGACGATTTTCCTGACCTCATCCCAGGCAAACAACAGCGTGGCACAATAAAACGAATTGGAATCCACAGGAATCAGATGTTCCATCGTAGGCACAACTAATGTCTTCGCATACTCCGAAAGATTCTCAGGTTCAGCATATTGCGCTATCAATTCCTCTTCCGAAACTGGTTCCTGTTCAATTTCTTTGGGTTTCGGCTGCCCGCAGGAGATTATCAGCATAGCCAACAATAAGCTAACACAAAGTTTAATTTTCATGGTGATGTTAATAATATTGGACTACAAAAATACATTTTTCAGTCTAAACAAAACGTGACCGAAAAATTTTTATTGCCATTTTTACAAAAAAAAACTATCTTTGCAGTATCAAATTTGAATTTTCAAAACATTATTATCAACCCTTAAAAATCACAACATCATGAGTGAAGCACCCAAATCGCTGAAAGGCACAAAAACCGAGAAAAACTTAGAAGAGGCTTTCGCTGGCGAATCAATGGCCCGCAACAAATACACCTACTTCGCCTCCAAGGCCAAGAAGGAAGGTTTTGTGCAAATTGCAGCCCTGTTTGAAGAAACCGCTGCCAACGAGCGCGAACATGCCAAGATATGGTACAAATACCTGCACGGAGGTGAAATAGGCTCAACCGCCGAGAATCTGGCCGACGCCGCCGCAGGCGAGAATTTCGAATGGACCGACATGTACGCCCGCATGGCCAAAGAAGCCCGAGAGGAAGGTTTCACCGAAATCGCCAGAAAATTCGAGATGGTAGCAGCCATTGAGAAACACCATGAGGAGCGCTATCGCAAACTGTTACAGAACATTGAGGACGAGAAGGTGTTCTCCAAGGACGGCGAAGCCATCTGGCAATGTGCCAACTGCGGTCACATCGTCATCGGCAAAAAGGCTCCCAAAATCTGCCCCGTTTGCGACCATCCGCAGTCCTATTTCCAGGTAGAAGCCAGAAATTATTGATATTTATCCCCTGACGGGGAAAATATCCTCGCAGAGGATTCAATATCAAAAGAATATGGGAATTATCACCATATTCCTTTATTGTTTCTTCAGCACCACCGCCGTGCGAGATGGCAAGTACAACCGCACGGCGGTTTTTCCGTCTTGCGGTTGGGATGTGTATGTCATCCTGTGATCCACATTGCCGAAACCGGCAAAATTCGGGTCATCGGTATCCAATACGATTTTGTAATCTCCTGAAGGACATTCTATTTCATAATCAGCATACGATTTATCAGGGCTAAAATTAAAGACAAACAGGCAGTTGCCACGGCTGAAAGCCAGCACCTGGTCGCCTTCGTTTTGCAAGATCAGTTTCGCTTCCGACTGTAAACAATGCTCCTCTGTAATCAAATGCACCATCGCCTTGTCGAACTCATTGAGGGCATGGTATTTCAAATCCTTGTTATCTGCTAGCGACCATTGTCTGCGAGCATGCTGATACGACCAATTATTTCCCGCTCTCGGAAAATCTATCCATTCCGGATGACCGAACTCATTGCCCATGAAATTAAGATAGCCGCCGCCCGACAAACTCAGCGTCAGCAAGCGCACCATCTTGTGTAATGCCACTCCCCTATCCACCACCAAATTGGGCGTAAAGACCGACATAGAAGTGTACATTTCTTTATCTATCAATCTAAATATCAACGTTTTATCACCCACCATCGCCTGATCATGGCTTTCCACATAGCTTACCACCCGTTCTTCCTTGCGGTGGTCCGTCATTTTGAAAAACATCTCGCCCACACTCCAATCCTCGTCTTTCCGCTCTTTGACAATCTTCATCCAATAATCGGCAATGCCCATCGACATGCGGTAGTCGAAGCCGATACCACCACGTTCCACTGGGAATGCCATGCCAGGCATTCCACTCACATCCTCGGCAATCGTCAAGGCCTCCGGATTCACTTCTTTGATCAAAATATTGGCTAAAGTCAAGTAGGTCACCGCATCCTCATCCACATTGCCGTCGAAATACTGATCATAACCCACAAAATCCACGCCAATACCGTGGTTCCAGTAACACATGCTGGTCACCCCGTCAAAGCGGAAACCATCGAAATGGAAATTTTCCAACCAATATTTCAGATTGGACAGGAGCAAAGTAACGGTTTCCTGCTTGCCGTAGTCGAAGCAGCGGGAATCCCATACTGGATGCTTGCCCCGCTCGCCACCATGGAAATACAAGGTTTCCGAGCCATCGAAGCGACTGAGTCCCTCTTTCTCATTAGTGACGGCATGAGAATGCACCACATCCAAAATGACAGAAATGCCCATCCCATGTGCTGTGTCAATCAGCTCCATCAGTTCTTCAGGCGTGCCGAAACGGAAGGAAGGGGCAAACAAATTAGACACCTGATAACCAAAAGAACCATAATAAGGATGCTCTTGGATGGCCATCAGCTGTATCGTATTGTATCCCAATTCTTTGATTCTCGGCAACACATATTCCTTAAACTCCCAATAGGTAGAAACCTTCTCCTCCTCAGACGACATGCCCACATGTGCCTCATAAATCAGTGGATTTTCAGGTTTCTTCGGGGAAGAATGCTTGAACTGATAGGGTTTTTCAGGTTCCCACACCTGAGCGGAGAAAATCTTAGTGGTATCATCTTGCACCACACGGGTCACGCAAGAGGGCAAACGCTCGTCAGCACCATCCTGCCACACCATCCACAGCTTGTACAACATGCCATGCTTCAGAAAACTCTCTGGTAATTCAATCTCCCAATCACCATTGCCGATAGGATGCAAGGCGTATTGCGGCTGCACCTGCCAATAAGAGAAATCCCCCATCAAAAAAATTTGCTTGGCATTGGGCGCTTTTTCGCGAAAAATCCAGGTGTTCTTTTCACTTTTATGCAGACCGTAATACAAATGATGGTTGGCCTTGTCTTTCAGCGAGCACTTGCCATCGGTAAAATCCAGCATACGCAGCACCGCCATCTGATGGCGACGAAACAGGCTTTGCTTATACGGCTTCAGCCAAGGGTCAATCAATACCAATTCGGGAGTTTCCATAATTAACAAGAGCTATAAGGTACGACATCCAACGAGGTATAATCTTTTTTCAGATACTTGAAATAGGCACACACGGCAATCATGGCGGCATTGTCTGTGGTCAGGTCAATGGTGGGCAATATCAAGTTGCGATGGTAACGGTCAGCAATCTGCTGCATGGCCGTGCGCAGGCCCTTGTTAGCCGACACACCGCCCGCCAAAACCAAATCCTTGCAATCATATTGCTTTAATGCTTGTACCACCTTATTGGTCAATGACTTAATAATGGCATATTGCATTGAGGCCGCTAAATCTTTCTGATTCTTTTGAATAAAATCTGGATCATTTTTCAGCTCATCTCTGACGAAATAGAGAAACGAGGTTTTCAAGCCACTGAAGCTGTAATCCAAGCCTGGCAGATGGGCAATGGAGAACTGAAAACGCTTAGGGTCTCCCTCTGCGGCCAGTCGGTCAATTACCGGTCCTCCGGGGTATGGCAAGCCCATGATTTTGGCTGCTTTGTCGAACGCTTCGCCTGCAGCATCGTCGATAGTTACTCCCAAACGTTCCATTTCGAAGTAGTCATTCACCTTCAGTAACATGGTATGACCACCTGAAACCGTCAGGCAAAGGAAGGGGAAATGAGGCTTGGCGGAATCATCATCACTCTTGTTCAAAAAATTCGCCAAAACGTGTGCCTGTAAGTGATTTACCTCAATCAGGGGCACGTCCAGACTATAGGCCATAGCCTTGGCGAAGGAGCTTCCCACCAGCAAAGAACCCAGCAATCCGGGACCATTTGTAAAACCTATCGCAGATATTTGATTTTTGTTTATCTTTGCACGGTGAAGTGCGGTGTCCACAACGGGGATGATATTTTGCTGATGAGCACGGGATGCCAGCTCGGGAACAACGCCCCCATATTCGGCGTGAACTTTCTGACTGGCAATGACATTGGATAGGATGGTAGTATCGGCAATGACGGCAGCAGACGTGTCATCGCAGGAAGATTCGATACCAAGAATATAGGCTGACATAAACTCAATATTTTGAAGGGCAAAATTATAAAAAAAATCGGAAAGGTGCTACTATGGATCATCGGTATTTTTATTGCCCTTGATTTATTGATAGTTGGACTGTTTTTTGTTCCTTCTGTCCAGAACTATGTCATCGGCAAAGTCACCGGTTTTATCTCAGACAAATGGGGAGCAGAGATCGGGGTAGGTCGCATTTACGTTACCCCCACCCTGCGCATTGCCGCCGACGACTTTGTCATCAAGGACTTGCACAATCAGCCCATGATCTACGTCAAGCACGTCAAAGGACGTTTCAAAACACTGAAAACCAAGCCTTTGACTCTTTCATTCCATAGCGTTACCGCCACGGAGGCTGATGTGACCCTGGTCACCTACGAGAGCGATACCATGGTCAACATTTCCGCTTGGGCCAAGAAAATCTCCAAACCCAAAAAGAATCCGAAAGACTTCATCCTGCGCATTGACAAAATCCAGCTTGTCAATTCCCGTTTTTCGATTGCCAACCAAAACAAGCAGCAGAAAACACCCTACATTGAAGGACAAGAGATGGACCCTGGCTTCTTTGAACTACGACATATCGATTTCAAAGCCGACAAGTTCCAAGTCTATAATGATGATATTTCCGCTAAAATCAAGCAAATCGGCTACGACCAATATTTCGGTTTCCATCTGGTCAAAGGCTCTGGCGACTTCCAAATCAACAGTCATCTACTGCGTTTCGACGACTGCAAACTCCAGACAGAGAACAGCAATTTAGACTTGGATTTACGCTTTGACTATGGCAAATGGAAAAATCTCGGTGATTTTCTCGATAGTGTGAATATCACCGCCACAGTTCGGCCTTCAGATTTCTGTTTGACAGATGCCGCCTGTTATGCTGGAGCTATCCGCGGCATGGACGACTGCCTGCATTTCAGCGGACTGGTCAGTGGTTGTGTCAACGACTTGAAACTGATAGATTTCGATTGCCATTACAACAGCAGCACCTATTTCAAAGGTGATTTTGCCTTAAAAGACATCACAGATTTCAAACATGCCGTATGGAATTTGAACTTCAACGATTCCTATTTCAACATGAAGGAATTGGCCGAATTTAAACTTCCCAATGGCAAAAAAATACCGCTGCCCGACATCGCAAAACGACTGGGCTATGCTCAATTAAAAGGAACTTTAAACGGATATGTGCCTGCTATCAATACCAAAATGGACATTGCCACAGGCATCGGCTCGGTTCGTGCCAACATGTCCTCCAAGGACTTAGGCGAACAAGTTAGTTTTAGTGGAGACCTCGCTTCCAATAACTTCAATCTTGGACGACTCATCAACAACAGCAAGTATTTCGGCCAAACTCATTTTGTCATCAAGCTTGACGGCACAAGTGACGACCCAATGGACAAGCCGGAATTCCTCTCCACGCTTGCAGCCAATGTGCATAGCAAAATTTCCCGTTTCGACCTCTTCGGATATCCAATTTCTGACATCAACCTCGATGGACAATATAAAAACAAGACATGCAAGGCCACCTTATGCTCTAACGACTCCAGAATCAACCTCAATCTCGATGGTTCTGCCGATTTCTCTTCGCTTGAACCTAATATCCAAGCCAACTTGGGGCTGCATAGCATTAAATTGAGCGAAGTGGCCACCTACCACGCACCCATCGACACTGCCACGGCCAAAGGTATTGACAAACTGATTCTTTTCGCTCAACAACATCCCAATGTGGAAATCTCTTTCGATACGCTAATCTTTAATTCCACAGGTTCTAACTTGAACAATCTGAACGGTTTTGTCGGCATTGATGGACTTCAGATATTCAATGAAATACAACCTTTATATAGTGAAAGAATCCGCTTTACCGCCATCAATACCCCTGCCGGACTGCACAAATACATTTTGTCTTCCGACATCGTCAATGCCTCCCTCAACACCAACTACGCATACAAAGACATCCAGGATTCTCTATTTAATTTTGCCTATCGCTATATTCCCAATATCCTTCCTCAAAGAGAGGCAAGCAAGAACAAAGCAATGGCCAACACAAAACAGGAAGACAAACATTTCAACTTTTCCTTCGAAACATTTAACACAGAGCCCTTGCTCTACATCTTCCTTCCCGAACTATATATAGCGGAGCATAGTAGTATCGATTTGCGTTTGGACGACATCGCGGAACAGGACCACATCAACATCGTAATTCCTAAAGCATCCTTCAAAGACCGCTTCAATATCAACAATTTACATCTTGCTTCCAATACCGCTGCCAACCATCACATGATTATCGATGTCACCAGCGACTCTATCTCATTGGCCAATAAGAAAGGTGCCACTTTGTCTTTGCATCAGATTGGACTCCAAGCCGACATGTTCCAGTCTTATATCGATTATCAGCTGTCTTGGAAAGACATTTCAGATGAAAACAGACCTTTCTCCCACATCAAAGGAACCTTTGATGCTCAAGACAAGAGCAGCATGGTTGCTCGTTTTACAGATTCGCAAATCCTGTTGAACGAATACAATTTCAAATTCAACAACCGCAATGCCATAACCATTCAAAAACAACGCATTCTGATAGACAATCTGGTGCTCAGTGACAATGAAAGCAGCATTTCGGCGAATGGTGTATTTTCCAAACTGCCCAACGACAAGTTGACCATAGCCATCAATAATTTCGATATCGGTATTGTCAACAACTTCCTACGCGGCATCAGTTTCGACGGCATGTTATCTGCCAATGCAGACATTACCATGCGCGATGAAAACCGAGTCGTCATGGGAAAACTCATGGCTTCCGATTTCACATTCAATAAAACACAATTAGGCAATGTGTTTTTAACCGCCGGCATCGGTGAAGGGGGTTCCTTGGGGTTCTCCGGCGGTATTTTCAAGCGTGAAGAGCCCATATCTTCAAACATCATTAATGAGTACACCATCAAAAACTATCAAACTGAAAATAATAAGTTAGCCAATATCAACGGCTATTACCTCAGTCATATCAAGCGTTTTGTTGCCAAAGCCAATGTTGGCAGCCTCGACCTCGGCTTTTTGCAGCCGTTCCTGTCGTCTTTCAGCAATCAAGTCACAGGTACCGCTTCCGGTGAACTCAGTTTTATAGCCAGTACCGACTCCGCCTATATTTCCGGCAAGGCTCATGTCAATAATATGACCATGGGCATTACCCCTTTGGGAACTGTATATTACATTGACAATCAGGATGTTTTATTCAATAACAAAGGTATTATTTTCGATAATATTATCTTGACAGATAAAGATAGAAATTCCGCCACCATGAATGGTCATATCTATCATAATTTATTCAAAGACATGAAGATAGACCTGGATATCAATACCCTTCGCCTCTTGGCACTCAACCTGCCCCGTGACAATAACAGCAGTTTTTACGGCAAAGGTTATGTATCCGGTGGCGTTAAAATCAAGGGCGACGACAAGCAACTTGCCTTCAGCAGCGATAACCTCACCACCCTGAGAGGAAGTTCCATCTACTTCCCTATCACATCTTCTCAATCCGTATCTGAGAATTCAAATATACGTTTCAAGACTGTGATACAGGATTCTGTAGTGGTAATGCCTGCTACAGAAGAGAAAATGCAGCTGAATTTCGACTTCATTTTCAATGTCACCCCCGAAGCTGATGTACAGGTGGATGTGATGGCTATCGGAGGCACTATGAGAGCCAATACCACTGGACGACTTCACTTACTGTATAACGATATTATCGGAGTGAACATCTATGGTGATTTGGAAATCAACTCCGGAGATTTTCTGCTTTCATTGGAAAACATTGTCAACACCAAGCTCAAACTGGTACCTGGCGGCATGGTATATTTCGATGGACCCGTAGCCGATTTCAATGTCAATGTCAGTGCATACTACAATGCACGAGCCTCACTGTCGAACATCCTGTCATACGGCGAGGAAACCGCCAGCACCACACGTACTCCTGTCAACGCATACATTCACATGAATGGACAGTTAATGAAATACCCCTCTATAGATTTTTCTTTTGAGATGCCCAATGCGGATCAGGAGATGAATAGAGCTGTTTTTATGGCCATAGATACTACCAACCCCCAGAACCGTTCCAAACAGTTCTTCATCTTCTTGTTAACCAACCAATTCATGCCCGACGATGCCTCCAACGAGGATATTTCCAGCACGGTAGAGAGTGGTGGCATTGGCATTCTGACGAATTTTGTCAACAACTTCATATCCAGACAAATGAAACATGCTGGTGTGGGCATTGTTTATAAAAACAAAACTCAGCAGACTGCTGCCGAATACGGGCTGAACGCCAATGTGCAGTTTTTGCAGGACCGTATGATTTTCGAGACCAACATCGGCTATTACGACAACACTTCCGCAAATGGCGGTAAAACCAGCATCGAGAACTTCTATGGTGACTTCAGTTTGGAATACCTGATCACCAAAAAAGGCAATTGGCGTGTAAAAATATACAACTTCAACGACCAGTACGCTTTGGAATCCTACAAACGAATTGCCGGTGTTGGACTTGCCTTGATGTACAAACAAGAATTCAACAATAAAAACGATTTTTCCGAAGCATTTAAAGATGCTAAAATAGATATCAAGAAAAAGGAAAAGAAGGAAAAACAGAAGAAGAACAAAAAGAAAAATTAAGCGATATGAAGTCCGACCTTCCCCATATGTTAGTAATCCTGCTGTTTTTAGCTTTACTGGCTTTCCTCTGCTGGTATTTCTCCAGTATTGTCATATATTTGCTCGTTGCTCTCGCCCTTACCGTAGCAGGACGCCCCATTGTCAAGCTGCTTTGCAAAATAAGAATCAAAAAATTCACCTTCCCCCGTCCCTTGGCAGCCATTATAGCCATGGTGATTATTTTCGGATTTTTCTATGGCTTTTTTGCCATTCTGACCCCTCTCATCAGCCAGGAAGTCAAGAATCTCACCTCCATTGATCCTCAAGTGGTTGTGGAAGGTTACAACCGTTTTCTTTCCAAATTCGAGCATATTGCTTCTAACCAAGGCATAGACGTGACCGCCACAGAGATTTCCGAGGGACTGGTCCTACAACTTCAGGGACTTGTCAAAAGACTTGATTTCGGGAATATCCTTGGCAACCTTGTTGGCATCATCGCCAGCGTGTTTGTGGCTGTTTTTGCCATCCTTTTCCTCACTTTTTTCTCCTTAAAAGATGATGGTATTTTCCTTAAGACCATACGTAAATTCATCCCCAGCAAACTGCGTCCTAACTTCAGCAACATTGTGGAAGCCACGGGCAAACAGGTTGGTAGATACTTCGGAGGAGTACTCATTGAGATGTGCATTGTGGGGCTTATCAATGGTATCGCCTGCAAACTGTTAGGAGTTCCCGATGCTGCTCTGATAGGTGTATTGTCGGGCTTATTGAATGTCATCCCCTATCTTGGACCCTTGATTTCATTATGCTTGAATGTCATCATTTCCTGTACCAGCATGATTCCTCTGTCGCCTGCAGGTATAGATGTGTTGTATAATATTATAAAGGTGGTGGCCATCTTCTTCTCAGCACAGCTGATTGACAACTTTGTGCTGCAGCCTGTCATCTACGGAAAGAGTGTGAAGGCACACCCCATTGAAATCTTCATTGTCATCATGGCCGCCTCCCAAATCGGTGGTGTACTGGGCATGATCTTCGCCGTTCCTGTTTACACTCTCCTGCGTATCGTCTTCAAGGAACTCTTCGGACAATACTTCATTGATGATGACGAGCAAAATGAGGTTACAGGGAACAGGGAGCAGATTACAGATATTAAGAATTAAGAATTCAAAATTCAAAACTATAAATTATTAATTATTAACTGTCAATTATAATGGTAGCATACAAGAATTATCCCAGAAAGGAAGAGGAAATCGCTCAGCGCATCAAACAGTATGGTGAGGCGGAATTGAAGTATTTTACCGAAGCAGAAGCCTATCGCTTTGTTTTAGGCGTCATTGACCTCACCACGCTTGAAGGCAGCGACAACGCTCAAAAAATCAACGAACTGTGTCAAACCGCCATCAATTTCAAGGATGAAGCACGACATATTCCCAGCACCGCTGCGGTATGCGTGTATCCGCCTTTTGTAGCCCAAGCCAAGCAGCTGCTGAAGGGCACGGACATTCATGTAGCCTCTGTCGCTGGTGCGTTCCCCGCCGGACAGTCCCCTATAGAAATCAAGGTGGCTGAAGTAAAATACGCGGTCAACGCCGGTGCCGACGAAATCGACATGGTCATTTCACGCGGCAAGTTCTTGGAAGGCAACTATCAGGATGTGTTTGACGAGATTGTCGCCATCAAAAAAGCCTGTGGCGAAGCACATCTGAAGGTCATTTTGGAAACTGGCGAATTGAAAACTGCCGACAACATCTATGCGGCCTCCATGATGGCCATGGAAGCTGGCGCGGACTTTATCAAGACCTCCACAGGCAAAATTTCCGTCAATGCCACCCCTGAATCATTTTTGATTATGCTGGATGCTATTAACGATTACTACAAACAGACAGGTAAGATAGTGGGTATGAAGCCCGCTGGCGGCATCTCCGATGCGGAAACTTCCATTCTATATGTCAAGATTTTAGAAAATGTATTAGGCGAAAAGTGGCTGAATAAACAATATTTCAGAATCGGAGCAAGCCGTTTGGCTAAGAAAATTATAGAAAAAATTTAAGCTGAAAATTTTTTTTGTAAAATGTTGCTTTTGAATGAAATAAATGTGTATTTTTGCAGTCCAAAAATTTTTAACCATTTAACCATTAAAAATAACAATTATGACAAAAGCTGAAATCGTAAACGAAATTTCAAACAAGACAGGTTTTGACAAGAATGCAGTTCAAACCGTGGTAGAAGCCTTTATGACCAGTGTTAAGGGCTCTTTGGCAAAGAATGAGAATGTCTATTTGAGAGGTTTCGGTAGTTTTATTGTAAAAGAAAGAGCTGAAAAAACCGCTAGAAATATCTCTAAGAAACAAACTATCGTTATCCCCGCTCACAAAATCCCCGCATTCAAACCTTGCAAGACTTTCGTGAACGTAGTAAAGAAAATCAAATAACTAACCTTAAAATCTTAGCACTATGCCCAGTGGTAAAAAAAGAAAAAGACATAAAATGTCAACCCATAAGAGAAAAAAACGTCTCAGAAAGAACAGACATAAAAAGAGATAATTTCTCTTATGGTGATTAAAAACTCTGAAAAACTAAATGGTGTGCCACTGACATGTCATTTAGTTTTTCGTTTTTATCAATATCGGAAATCAGCTTGAAAACAACATACAGCTGAAAACCTCCAGCCCTCTTACAGAGCGGCACTTTTTATCAAAAACAATTTATGGATAACAACGAGCTTACTAAAGAATTAATCATCACTTCTCATCCGAACGAAGTCCAGATCGCCTTGCTCGAAAACAAGAAACTCGTCGAAATTCATCGTGAGACCTCATCCGACTGCCATTCCGTCGGCGACATCTACCTCGGCACCGTCCGAAAAATCATGCCTGGCCTAAATGCGGCCTTCGTTGACGTGGGAAGCGAGAAAGACGCTTTCCTGCATTACCTCGATTTGGGTTCCAATGCACGTACCATCAACGAATTTGTCAACCAAGCCATCAACTTCAACAAAAAAAGCATCGCCAAGTTCCAAAATCTCGAGGAAGTCGAGAAAAACGGAAAAATCGGCAATGTGCTGACTACCGGACAGAAAATCCTGGTGCAGGTGGCCAAAGAAGCCATTTCCACCAAAGGTCCCCGTGTCACTACCGAAATATCGTTCGCTGGACGTTACCTGGTTCTCGTGCCCTTCATGGACAAGGTCAGTGTAAGCCAGAAAATCAAAAGCAACGAAGAGCGTAAGCGACTGAAAAAAATCGTACAGGGCATCAAACCCCGCAACTTCGGCATCATCATACGTACAGTAGCCAGAGACAAAAACATCGAAGATCTGACCGCCGACATGGAACAACTGAAAAACAGATGGGCCACAGCGGTTAACAAACTGTACAAAGCCACAGCTCCCTCCAAAATCGCCGACGAATTGGACAAGACTTCCGCCCTCGTCCGCGATATGGTCAACGACTCCTTCCACGCCATCTATATCGACTCACAAAGCATTTACCGTGAGGTGGTAGATTACCTCAATAGCTTCTCCTCTGAAAAGACCAACATCGTCAAATTCTACAACGAGAAGCAGCCCATCTTCGAACATTTCAATGTTGCCAAGCAAATCAAGGGCTCTTTCGGCAAGGTAGTCACCATCAAAAATGGTGTGTATCTGATCATTGAGCACACCGAAGCCATGCATGTCATCGATGTCAACAGTGGCAACCGTGTCAAATCAAGCCAATCACCAGAAGACAACGCCTTCGATGTCAATCTGTTGGCCGCCGAGGAAATCGCCCGCCAGCTCCGTCTGAGAGATATGGGCGGTATCATCACTTGCGACTTTATCGATATGCATACGCCTACCCATAAATCCATGCTGTTCAAGAAAATGCAGGAATTTATGGCCAACGACAAGGCAAAACACACCATACTGCCCCTCAATAAGTTCGGTTTGCTGGAAATCACCCGCCAAAGGGTAAAAGAAGCCACCATTATTGAGACGACAGAACAATGCCCTGCCTGCCACGGCACCGGCAAAATCAAGCCCTCTATCTTGCTGCAAGAAGAGATTGAAAACACACTGGAATTTCTGTTTGACAAACAAGGTGAAAATGGCATCACCATCGAGATGCACCCCTATATCCATGCATATTTAACCAAAGGCTTCCCTTCTATCCGCCTGAAATGGTTCTTCAAGTATCATAAATGGATTCACTTGCGGGCAAATCAAGCTTATTACCTCACCCAAACGAAATTCTTCAACAAGAATATGGACGAAATCATGCTCTGGTCCACCCCTACCGAAAACTAAACCATGACTGCCACAGAAATTCTCTCCAAACTTGAACGCTACTGTGCCTATCAAGACCGCTGCACACAAGAAGTGCTCACCAAGCTCCGTAGCCTACAGGTTGAGGAAAAAGAAGCGCAACAGCTACTGCAACTGCTGAAAAACGACGGTTTTGTCAATGACGAGCGATATGTGCAGAGTTTCATACGGGGCAAAGTAAACAGCAAGCAGTGGGGCGTGCAAAAAATAAGATTGGGGCTGCTCCAAAAAGGAATCAGCAAAGACCTCATCGACAAATATATAAAGGACATCAACCCTCAACAATATACTGACAACATACAGACAGCCATCCGTAAATGGACGCAAAGCCACGGACCTGTCACCCAAGAAAACCTCACCAAACTCTACCGACACCTGATGTCGAAGGGATTTACTTACGAAGAGATTAAGGGGGTGGAACTGAAAACTGAAAACTGAAAACTGAGAACTAATACTCTATACCACTACCCCGGCCTTCGGCCACCCCTTCTTCAAGAAGGGGAATTAGAGCTCCCCTCGAGCACGAAGTGCGAGACTCCCCTTTGGACGAAGTCCACTCCCCTTGAGCGGAGCGAAACTCCCCCTGCAGACACACACAGTGCGTCCCTACTGAAACCTGATACCTGTAACCTAAAACCTAAAAGATGGTACAAGCCGAACAACTCAAAGAGATTAACGCCCGCTTAGCCGAGCTGAGGAGGTGTCTTTGACATCGATGGGAAATTAGCCGAGATACAAGCCAAGGAAGAAATCACCCATCAGAACAACTTCTGGGACGACCCCAAGGAAGCCGAGAAGCTGCTGAAGGAAATCAGCGGCATCAAATCGTGGGTAGAAGACTACGACAAAGCCGTAGCCGACTTCGAAGACCTGAAAGTTTTACATGAATTTTTCTTAGCGGAAGAAGCCACCGAGGAGGAGACCGACAAACAATATGCCGTATCCATGAAATCCTTGGAGAAGCTGGAATTCCGCAACATGATGCGCGAGGAAGAAGACCCCTTGAGTGTGGTGCTCACCATCAACTCTGGTGCCGGTGGTACCGAAAGTTGCGACTGGGCCGAGATGCTGCTCCGTATGTACATCCGCTGGGCCGAACGCAACAAATTCGCCATCAAAGTATTAGACCGACAAGAAGGCGATGTGGCCGGCATCAAGCAAGCCACCATCGAGTTGGACGGCAGCTATGGTTATGGCAATATGAAGAGCGAAATCGGCGTACACCGTCTGGTACGCCTCTCCCCCTTCGACTCCGCCAACCGTCGTCACACCTCATTCGCTTCTGTTTTCGCCTATCCCATTATCAATGAAGACATTACCATCGAAGTAAACCCCGCCGACATTTCCTGGGACACCTACCGTTCCAGCGGTCCCGGCGGACAGAACGTCAACAAGGTAGAGACGGCTGTGCGCTTGCACCACCACCCCACCGGCATCGTGGTTTCCTGCCAGGAGACCCGTTCGCAGCTGATGAACCGCGAGAAAGCCATGCAGATGCTGAAATCTCAGTTGTATCAGATTGAATTGGAGAAAAAGAGAGAGAAAATCTCCGAAATAGAAAGCAGCAAGAAGAAAATCGAATGGGGCTCGCAAATCCGCAGTTATGTGATGCACCCCTACAAGATGGTGAAGGACCTGCGCACGCAATACGAGACCTCCAACGTCGCCGCCGTCATGGATGGTGAATTAGACGGCTTCATCAAGGCGTACTTGATGCAGTTTCACTAAAAAGTGACAACCTTCTTGATGATTCCGCCTCGCTTTGACCTCACATCAAAGGGAAGTCAGAGTTGGGAACATATACTAAACCATCTGGTAGTTTTATTTCCTGAACCCAATACAACTCGTTTCGTTGTTGCCTATCTTTTCATGACGGCATAAATCTTCAATAAATTGCATATCAGGGTGTTTTCCGGTAAGCACTTCCTCCATGATAAGCTTGCGTACAATGTTGTCGATTTCGCCACCTGAGAAATTATAACATTCTGCCAGTTGGCGACTTTCATATTCAGACAACCAGGAAAGTTTGCTCTTCCAAATGGACTGTTTGGCTTCTACTGTAGGATTGTTGAAGCGGATTTTGAACAGGAAACGTCGTTCGAAAGCACCATCCAAATTATCTATCAAATTAGTGGTGGCAATGAGGATGCCATCCAGTTTTTCCATTTCCTCAAGGATGATATTTTGGATAGCATTTTCAGTCTGTGCCACACTGGTAGAACCGCTGGTACTATTAATATTTTGACGGTTACTGAGCAATGCATCAGCCTCGTTGAAAAGAAGAATCGGTTTAAGCTTCTCTTTCTCGCACAACTGCCTATAATCGGTAAAAATACGCTTCACCAATTTCTGGCTTTCCCCATACCAACAGGTTTTGGCTGCGCTGATATCTACATGGCATACTGCACGTCCAGTGGCTTTGGCTATTTGCATTGCAGTCTCGGTTTTTCCTGTACCTGGTTGTCCGTGAAAGAGGGCCGCCACTCCTTTTGGCAGCGACTGTTCATCCAATCGTTTTTGCAACTCCGCGAAACGTTCCTCTTGGAGGTTTTCCTTCAGCAGATTCAGTTGTCGCAGGAGTTCATCGTCATAAAACATGGATTTTTCGGGAATATCTTCAGGGCAAATTATTTTCTGGTCTCGATTTTTGGATTTGGCAAAAAGCTCGAAATCTCCCTCCAAAAAGAGTTGTTTCCCCTTTTCGGTGAGGACAAGATTGCTGTCGGAGAACATTGTGTCACGAAGTAAACTCACTAAATCCAACTTCATCAGAATATGCTTCTCATCCATCAACTCCCTTGAGATTTGGAAACGAGTACTGGGATTGCCATACATGTCTTTCAAGGTACAATTGATCCCCGTTTCGCCATTTGCAAGAAAATCATCGCATATCTCGTAGAATAACACTCTGTCTTTAGCCTCATGGAGCAATTTCTGGACATTCTGAACAAAAGAAAGAGTGCTGTTCTGTTGCTCCAACTCGCATGAACGGTCAAAAAGTGCGTAGGTAGAAATCTCTTCATCACTACGTTGTTCGATCAAATCGGATATTTCGTTGACAAATTTATACCGGTCAAACCCTTCTTCCTTCAACATACCAGGGTCAAAAGGATGCCTATTCATTATAGATTCCATCACACATTGCTCAATTTCATAACACTCTGAACGTCTTCTGTTTCCAACACGTCTAAGATATTTGCTTGATACCAGACAGTCAAATTCTTTTTTCAATGGAAGCAACACCATACTTTTTACATTAAAGAATTTGGGAATATCGTTCCAATCTATATTGCTGTCTTGGAATTTATTGCAGAAAGCCACTGTCATAATAACGGCCTGAATATTTGTTATTTTTAGAAATTCAGCAACGTAATCCAGTTTTTCAACAATCTCACCTGTTTCTGCTTTGCCAAACTCTTTAAAGGTGGTGGATTCGTTCTGCCGTGTAAATGTGTAGTCTAAATGTGCAATAGAATCAGGCGCAATTGCCTCTAACAAGGCAGTTCCGGAGTTTTCTATTTTCAGCGCCAGAAAACTCAATGTCTGCAAAATGTTTTCTTTTTTCATAGCTTTACAATTTTGAACGTTGCAAAAATAGAATGATGGTGTGCCAAAATATAGCACAGCGCATCGCTATTTTTGCTGACGTAAACAAACAATAAATAATTATGGATAAAACGAAACACATTATCATTCCTGTGGGCTGCAATGCCCTAAGGTGTAAAGAAAGCATCATGCAACAACTACCCTCATCCTATGCATACGAGTGGATAGAAAGCGAGGATTTTGTCAGAGAGTATCTCTATTGTGCGAAAGATGGCCCCTACGACACTTCCTTGGAAGTGTGGTTACTCGTTTGGGACACGCTCTCGAACATGGTACCCAAAACGCATCCAAATCCGAATATAAAAGGTTGCTCGAATCTTGAGTTGCAAATAATGGCTATTGGGACTAATCTTTTATGGTGCAAAGCGCACCACTCCAATATCAAGAAGCATCTCATCTACATTTTACCCCCACGATTTGATGCTAAACAATACAATCTGCCCATCAATTGCCGGTTTTTAGGAATAGACGACATTCTCATCATAGACCTGCAGGAAGAACTATCTAAAGCGGATGGCAACATGCCATTAGTAGATTTTTTGGCAAGCATGGAACTTAAAGTTGCGGAGGTGATTGCGGGGAAGAAATCGGGGAGGAAATGCGAATATTGAATTGTTTGTGGAGAGGAGAATAGTTTTTTTTTGTAATTTTGCGTAATCGTTTTCTTCTGATTTTGTTCAACGGACTTCGACAAATGAAGAAGGAATGAGGAAAGGAAAAAAACATCGGAAGTCCCACTTGTTCTAATGGAAAATGACCTTAAAACACTAATAGATCCAACAGACAACAAAGATATTGCTGATTTGTATCGTGGTTTACGAGATAAAAGCAGGTCACTGATAGATCTGAATTCTCTTGTGGCAAATTATGTTGTTGATTTGTTGAACCAAATAATCAGAAATTCTTTTTGTCCTCAGATGCAAGATATGCTTAAGCAGAGAGGCCTATATTTAGAAGGATATCCTTATAATTCTGATTGTGATTGGGTTATTAGTCCATGGGCAGGCTTTACAATAATCAATGACAATTGGAAACACTTTTTAATAGGGATTGAATTTGAGAGCAAATGGTTAAAAAAACCTATTATTGGTTTTTTAAAAAAGGATGATGTAAAACGTGAAACTATGGAACCACTGTGGACCAATTTGCAGAATCTATATAATATGAAGAAAAACTTTAACAATGAGTTATGGATATATAAGCAGTTTAAAGGCAATAATGATTGGCATACTGACGATGCCATAAATAAAATAATGGACGGCACTATGGTTAATCAATTTGCGGAAATGATAGATGAAATATTAGATGTAGCAGAGCGAGTTAAAATAAATAATCCAAACTACGAGCTATAGTTTTTACTTATGGAACAAGTCAATTATAATCTCATTGATGATTGTTTGAAAATCAACCATCAATACATAGAAAAGCTCCCTTATCATTTGAATATTATTGAGGAGTTGCATTCCAACGAAAATGCGCATAGTAGGATTCTAGCAAAACTATTACAATACAAAAACCAGCATGGATTTGTGATTTATGACAGTTTTCTCAATTTTATTGTTTCTCGAAATCAGGACAAAGATTTTAACAAAATAAAGATACACAATCCACTTATTACACAAGAAGAAGAACGTATAGATATATGGATTCGCGACAATAATTATGCGATCATCATTGAGAACAAAATTTTTGGAGCTGGAGATCAAAACGAACAAATAAAAAGGTATATTGACGTGACTAAAGGGTATCACTATGACGAAAAGGCCATATTTGTCCTATATATGCCTTCTTTCACAAGAGAATCTTCTAAACAAACATGGGGTAATTACAAAGATTCATTTAATGATAGGTTTGCCGTGGTTTCATTTAATGAGGACGTATTAGAGTGGCTCAGGAATTATGTGTTGCCCAATGTTACAATAAAAGAAGTTTATTTAAGAAGTGCAATAGAGCAATATATTGATTATTTGGAAGGATATTCAAGCCGACGAGAACAAGCTCAAAAAAAAGAATTACTGTTACTTATCCTAAATAAAATTGGGATTGGACAATCTGCTACGGCTGACGAACAATACCATCGTATAATGAGCCTCCACAGAGCCTTAGAAAAGGTGAGAAGTAGATGTGACGAAAAACTCCGTCTCCTCAAGGATATCGTAATTAATGAATTTGATAGGATCACAAAAAATTACTATCAACCGAAGGGGATGATTTGCGAATTCAAGGAGAATTATTGCTGTTATCAAATTAAAAAGCACGAATGGGAAACGAAAATTATGCATTTTGAATGGATTAATTTCAATCAAGACAGTCTTTTCGATTCTCAGAAATTAACATTCGTTATCCATGTTGAAGGTGATCAAGAGTTTCAAAAGACACTAACAAATATTATTTCCCATAAGTTGAACGAAGACAACAGTTCTACCAACAGTTATCCAACTTGTTATCAAAAAACATATTACATTCCTGATGGGAAGGGCTCTTTCGCCGAATTATCAACAGACGAGAAGAAATCCTTTTTAGAAGGTGTCTATAATAATTTCATGCTTTTTGTTGATGTTATAGACAAAGCTCTGAAACCGGTTCAAAATCCAAACGAAAAGGAATGATTCACTTCCCTCTTTTTGGGAATCTCACACTTTTCTTGTAATAATCTCCCCAACCCTCATCCGCATGTTTTTTTTCATTTCATGATCCACCATTCCTCGGGCACCGCTGTGCCACGTTCTTGCACACATGAGAACTATTTTTGTGGGCGTATTACAAAATCCTTTAACAGTTGCGCCCGACACGTATCAGGGGTAAAATTATGTCAAAAGTATTTAAAATCACTCCAAAAACAACAAAACGCACGAATGGTTGTGTGTTAACTCCCGAAATGGAAATCATTGTTACATTAGAGCATCACACATCAGACCCGTTCTGCAACGGTGCCAAGGAGATCAAAGCCATGTATATGGACCGATATGGCTATGATTATGAGCGAGCCAACGCCACAAAGGCTTGGTTTGAATACGAAAGATTGGACTAAACGCATATCAACTGGCAGTCCTTTTTTTAATGGGCGGGAGTTTTCTCCTGCCCGTTTTTGACTATGCCACATTTTAGCACACATATATTCTATTTTTGCCAGTATTATTCAAATTATTAATATGACTAATCAAAACAATCAAGAAATCACTAAGATACAAGAGCAAACTGACACAGACTATCTGCGGCGATATTTAAGACAATGTGAAAGTGAGATTATGAGGCTCTCTTACGATGAGAATGACAAGGAGATGTTCATCATCAGCAATCAGGACAGAATATTGACAAAAGCCGAGATACGTTGTGCGCTGCTGAATCGAATGTTCGAATTAAACTATTCAGAGGCCAACTTCCGGGATTTGGAAATGACCAACAAACGGCTTGTACAGATGGAAGCCAAGGTTTTGGAAGTCCATAAACAGCGATTCCAAAGGCTGACAAGCATTCACCCAGATTATAAATTGGATACCCATTTGACCTATTGCCACGATACCCAAAATCCGCAACTTATCATCAGGGAAGACGACGGTTTCTACGGTTCGCAATGGAACGACATCATAGAGATTCTCGACACAATACATAGTATAGAAATGACCGACAGCTTATATTATTGCAGCGGAGACTTTTACGACTCCTACCACAACGGCTTGCCCCTTAAGGAACCGTGTAAAATAGACCTCGCACTGCCCCATGATATCCCGTTTTGCTACTCTTTATGTGAACTTTGCAACAGTCAGTATTACAGCATTCCGGACATCCTGCGCATGACCACCTACCACATCCGCCAAGAGGTGTTTTTGGATGAGGCGCTGGATGTGGATAGCTCGCAGGAGAAAATCTCTTTAGTACATTCAAAATAGGAATAATTATGCAAGATTTCGCCGCCATAGATTTTGAAACCGCCAACGGACAGCGCAGCAGCGTATGCAGCGTGGGCGTGGTGATTGTGCGCAACGGTCTCATCGCCAACACGTTTTACAGTCTCATCAAGCCTGAACCCGACTACTACGACTGGTTCTGTCAGGAGGTGCATGGTCTCACGCACGAGGACACAGACAACGCACCGGTATTTCCCGACGTATGGAGACAAATTGAGCCACTGATTGAGGGATTGCCTCTGGTAGCGCACAACAGTCCGTTTGATGAAAGCTGTCTGCGGGCGGTATTCGATGTGTATCAGATGGACTATCCCGATTACAAGTTTCTCTGCACCTGTAGCGCCTCTCGTCAGCATTTCGGACAACTGCTCCCCGACCACCAACTACACACCGTAGCAGCCGCCTGCGGCTATCATCTGGAGCATCACCACCACGCCCTCGCCGACGCAGAGGCGTGTGCGAGGATTGCGATACAGTTGCTATAAAAACAAAATGAGGCTCGGTCCTGTGCCACATTTTTGCACAACTACGCACTATTTTTGCCAGCGTATTACAAACCCTTTAACAGTTGCACCCGACACGTATCAGGGATGATGAATATGAACGAATATTATTTTTATGTAGCCCCAGATGAAGAAGATTTAGGATGGGAATTCACGATCAGCGACTTGATCGAGAGTGAATTTGAAGAAAAGCCTGACAATTTCCCGGACAAGTCGGCAAAAATAGAGTTTTTGAAGGAACTAATTGCTGATATTGAGGAGTGTATTGAAAAGGTGAATAAAGAGGAAGGAAATAACTGAAGGGTGAAAGAAATATTTTTGTAGCTTTGCGGATGAAAAAATTTTTTTTTAGTCACGAAGCATTATGGAAAATTTCGACATTGACGGATTTACAAAGTCACTAGAAGAATTTATTTATGAAGAAAAAATCTATCTCATTGAGGAATATTTGAAAGAGATAGATAACGAATACAGCAAAAAGGAGAAACAAGGAAAAGTTGACAAAGAGAATGGTAAAGAAGATTCAGACAAATACTATGAGTTAACGGAAAGATTAAATGAATTAAGGAATTGGCATGATGAATTAGAGAATCTGAAATGTCGTTTGAGCGCCAAAATATTGAATGATGTAACGGACGAGTTTGACTGTCTCATCGAGGAGTACGGACTGGATTACAGAATTCAATTAAAGCACAACAATCAATACCATGCGAAATACGGCAGATTTAACTATATTTTCCAACCCAAAATTTATGGAAACAATAGTGGGATTGATATTCGTCTTGACAGTACATTGAATTTCGATGAGTACGAATGTGCTTTGCGTTTTTTTGCCGATACCTGTGGTCTCTACTTTATGCAAGGATGCAAATTTATAGGGGTGGGGATCTCTCGCCAAAACATGGCAAAGAAGATGATGGATATAATGCTGACATTTAATAAAGGTTTTTACGATGAGGAAGAAAAGATGAGGCATTTCGACATGCAAATATTTGAGGCAGGATTGAAAGGATTCAAATATGATGAAAAAATCGAACTCATTAATTCCACTCGTTTTCTTGTCCAAAACTACATAGAGGAATGGACGTGCAAAACAGAACATTATCAAGGGAACAATGCTTATATACACAAACTCATCGACCGTTTGCAAACCGAGTATCAGAAGTTTGATTCCCTTTGGGTTGAAACAATACATGGTTTCCTGAACGAAGCACTTCGAAAAGTCGATGACTTCATTGCCAAACAGGGATTAGATGAGAGAATTGTTATCCGACACATAGAAGACAATGAATTTGTTTTACAGGTATATGAACTACGATACTTAAGTCGCTCATGTTCCCTGGTTCCTATGGCCGATATGGTAACAGGGCAGTTTATTATACAAATCATTGGTAATAGAAAGCAAAAAGAATCGTATAGAGATATAAATAAAGCCCTCGCACAATATCTCAACTTTGATTACACGTATGGGCTGTACCTCAACATAGAGGTTGACTCTTCTAAACTTGCAGAACGTCTAACAGAATTACTTAGGAAGGCAGATTAAGATTAGAATTTATTGTAATTTTGCGCGGTCATATCTTCACCCTTTGTTTTAAGGGATTTCGGCAGAGTATGGAGGTGTAACGAAAAAAGAGTTAAAATAGAAGTCCCCTAACTTAAACTAACCAACCCATCCATTTTAATATGTATAACGAAGACAAATTAAATTCAGTGATTAAAAGTGTTGCAGATAACGAACTGCTAACCATGCAAGAATTTGCGTTTGACAACCTTGTTGACTTATGGGAACAATGGAAAAACATTGAAATAGAAGATGGAATACGTGAAGAGCTTATCAGAATGAGTTATTCTGATTTCCTTGAGAGGGCAAAAACCGATGAAAAAGTGAAAAAGATCAAAGATCTGATTTTTAAAATCGTAGCATATTGTGATGAGAACGCCAATGACAAGGAACACTTAAACGAATATTCTGATAAGCGGGTTTTGGCTAAATGTGGAATCAGGCAAAATGCATGGGCAATTCAACTGCTAAAGTATAAAAGGAATCCAGAAGAAGTAACAGATGCAATAAAAAATGTCATACTCTACATTGAAAATCCAGAACAACGTTTCCCAATCATTAGTGAAAAACATAGGAAACTGATATATCGTTTTTTTATTGGAGAGAATGAATATCAAAAGGAAAGGTTTGACGAGGTGTTGTTCAGTTTTTTTGATGCCAAGTGTGGATTTGAATTCTCAAATGACACAAACAAAACTAAACTATATTCGAAAATCATTTATGAAATGAAAGATGACTGGAAAGAAAATCTGCCTATAAAGGGTGTTTATGTATATGATGGTAATGAAAATTGGAAACAAGATAGAATTAAAGAAAACTACTCCTGTTTTTATTGGAATAAGAATTTTGTAAACAGTCATAGGGTGTATCCTGAGCTTGAAAAACTCCTCGAAGAAGAAGGATATTTCTGGTTCTATTTTGCATCTGGGAATAAGGCGAATTACAGAGCCCGTATCATTGATATGGCGACATCAGAAGAATCTTATGAAAACAAACTCTATGATTGGAAAGACAAATCACCGTTTGGATTGTGTGAGAAGTTCACTGACTATGAAGACAAAGTTAAAGTTATTCTATTGGTTGATAAATTTGAAAAATTAGCAGAGCCTATAGACATCAATTGTTTCGTGCCATATCAAGCTTCTCCAATTAGACAAAATAATGTTGTTGCATATTCACGTATTAAAAATCAAACATCAATTAAAATGGACAATTTTATTGCAGAGATCACCGGTATACTTAAGAAAAAAAAGAATATAATTTTACAGGGCGCCCCCGGAACCGGTAAGACCTACCACACAGCTGCCATTGCCCTATCAATACTGGGTTATGAAACAAGTGGAAAAACTCATGCTGAAATCATGACTGACTATGATAGTTTGTTAAAGAAACAGATTTTCTTTACCACATTCCATCAGTCCATGGACTATGAAGATTTTATTGAGGGCATAAAACCAAAGTTGGAAGGTGGTGGAATAGTTTACGACGTTGAGCGTGGTATTTTGAAAGAAGCCATCCATACAAGCCCTGACGAGCCCAAAGTCATTATTATTGATGAAATTAACAGAGGAAACATCTCCAAAATATTTGGCGAACTCATAACATTGATTGAAGCCGATAAACGTATTAGAAGTAATGCAGAAAACAATCATCATTTATCCGTCATTCTCCCTTATTCGAAGGACGAATTCGGAGTTCCTGCCAATGTTTATTTCATTGGAACGATGAACACCACTGATAGGAGTACTGGCACTATTGATTATGCTCTACGCCGTCGTTTTGCATTCATCACTCTTCCATCCAGGGAAGAAGTCCTCGATGAAATCAAAAACATTCCGACTCGAGACCTTGCTAAACAAAAATTCAAAGATGTACACCAATTTATCAGCAACAATAAAGTAACTGATTATGAAATTGATGACCTGATGGTCGGTCACAGTTATTTCTTGGCTGAATCAATACCCGATTTAAAGATAAAACTCAAATATGAAGTACTGCCTCTCCTTAAGGAATATATGAAAGACGGGATTATCAGAAATAGTGATGAAACCAAAAAATTCATCAAGAATTTTATAGAATAATTTTGTCAACAATTCATATGGATCCCAAATACATCAAGGAGCATGAAACGCTGCCACAAGAATTTGATCCACAAAAATGGAATGATTCTTTTGTTGGCAAAAAGCTATTTAAATGGACTGAGCCATTAAATGAAAATGATAATTGGGCATACAAAGCCTACTATAGAATTGGTACAGAGTGGATTGACAAAGAAAATGCTCTGATAGTGACAACAAAGCAAGGATTGGAGAACATTGATTTCGTTTCGATGTTCCTCCAATGCTTTGATTCCGGTATCGAACTGGGTAGGTTGTCTACCATATATGACATTGAGTTGGATAAACCATTAATAAATGCAAAATCACTAAGTACAGTCTTGAATCCTCTCATTGAAATTCATTTCTTGACTATTGTGGAAAAAATTGTCTCAATGGGGCTAAAAAAGGATTATATGTCCAGAACCGAGAATCTGAAGAAAGTCAAGAGTAGAATTAATCCTCTCTTGAACGAACGAAAAAATACTGTTTTCAAACGTTTTGATAGGTTTTATTGCACATTTGATGAATTCACTTTAGATAATTTTGAAAACAGGCTTATAAAAAAAGCCCTTTTGCTGTCAAAGGACTTGCTTCTCTATATGTCAAATCACCAAAAATTTGATGAAATTCAGTCAAAGTACGTCAAATGCCTATCCGCCTTTGAGCATGTTTCAGATCAAGTGGAACACTGGGAGGTTCGCCATGTCAAAACCAACAAACTGTATCCTGAATACAACGAAGCTGTAAGATTGGCCAAAATAATTCTCAAAAGAACAGATTCAAGCATCCATAGAAACAGCACAATTCTTGATAAAACACCTCCATTTTGGATTGACATGTCTATTCTTTATGAATTATATGTCTATGGTCTTTTACGTAAAGCATATGGAAATTCTGTGATGTACCAGGAAAGTGGAGTTACTGGGAAACCTGACTTTATATTCTGTTCTGACTCTGAAAAAATCATTCTTGATACAAAATACATTCCTCGGTTTGATAACAACTCAAATCAGTTAGATACCTACATAATTCGTCAGTTGAGTGGATATTGTAGAGATGCAAAACTACTAAAAAAACTACGGTATGATTTTGTTTCAGCACCAGATTCCATCCCTGTAATACCATGTGTCATTATCTATCCAAAAGAAAAAACAGAGGCCTCAGGATCTTTTTGCATAGATGAAAAAAAGACGATTTTAGAGCAGTGTACGCAAGATGATAACCTACTGTATTTCTATAGGCTTTGCATTCAATTGCCAACAATAATATAATGTAAGTTCTGCGGTTATATGGACTGAGGTCTCAAGCGAAAAACATGCATCATTGCAAACGAATGCAATTTGGCTTTACAATTCTCAACTTTTTAACTGAAAAACCATGCCCACCACCCTCATCACCGACTCCTCCCACTACACCACCGTCCTTGACCTCGCGATGAAGGCCAAGCGCTCGCTGTGGATCGGTACCGCCGACATCAAAGACCTGTATGTGCTGCAGGGGAAAACCGAGAAGCCGTTCCTCGGGGTGCTGGCGGAGCTGCTGGGAAAGGGCGTGGAGGTGCGGCTCATCCACGCGAAGGAGCCGGGACCGAACTTCCGTGCCGACTTCGACCGTTACCCGCGATTGGCCAAGATGCTGGAACGAGTGATGTGTCCGAGGGTGCACTTCAAGATCATCGTTATCGACCAAACGGTCTGTTACGTGGGCAGCGCGAACCTCACGGGCGCGGGAATGGGAATGAAGTCGCCTCACCGCCGCAACTTCGAGGCGGGAATCCTCACCGATGAACCTTCCATCGTGGCCGCCACCATTGAGGAATTCGACAAAGTGTGGCGCGGAAGCGAGTGCGGGAAGTGCCAGAGGAAAAGCGTTTGTCCAGATCCGATAGTTTGACAATCAACCCTTTATAATCACCTCGCGGTTTTGACGGGGTGAAAACCTTAATCCTTTTTCTTCTTTCCTAACGTGTAGGGTTGTCGCAATGCGGCAGCCCTACGGTGCCATATTCTTGCACACCTGCGTGCTATTTTTGCAGCATCATTCAAAACCAAATGGAGTATGCCGCGAAACAACAACCCTAAAGGAAGAATCCTGAACGAATTCAGCTATTGCTGGCCGATTTTTTCGGCTCGACATCCAACCGTTCCTTATCCCAGCGTGGAAGTGAAGAAGCTTGCGCCGCATATCGGCGGAAGAACCTCTGCTTCAGGACAAATCACATTCAATGTATTGTTGGGCGACATATCCACTGATAGCATCCGCCATGTGATTTTCCACGAACTATGCCACCTGATTCATCACAACCACAGCCGCGAATTCTACAACACTCTCGACGAACTGGACCCGCTGCATCAAAAGCGGAATGGTGCATACTTGGAGAAAAAGTTGCAGAATCTGGAGAATTTGATAGAAACCATTAACATACAATAAGATGAATCTCAGCAAAATCAACATCAAACAATTAGAGAATATTTTAAGCGTGATGCCCTCCAGCCAGAACATCATGCTCGTGGGCAAACATGGTATCGGCAAATCGGAAATCCTCACCCACTATTTCGCCGACAAAGGCATCCCCGTGGTGGCGCTCTTCCTCGGACAGATGAGCGACCCAGGCGACCTTATCGGGCTTCCTCGCCAGAACGAAGAAACAGGAATCACCGAGTTTATGCCGCCCTACTGGTTCCCCGTGGATGGGAAACCTGTGGTGCTGTTTCTGGACGAGTTGAACCGCGCCCGCCCCGAAATCCTGCAGACCATCATGGAATTGGCCCTCAACCGCACTCTCGCAGGTCATGCCCTGCCCGAAGGCAGCCGCGTGATCTCGGCCGTGAATGATGGCGATGAGTACCAACTCACTGACCTTGATCCCGCACTTGTGTCGCGTTTCAATATCTACGAGTTTCGTCCTTCAGTACAGGAATGGATCCGCTGGGCCAGTCTAAACCATCTTGACGAGCGTGTGGTGCAATTCATACAAAGCCATACCGACATGCTCGACGGCAAATACTCCGGCGACGAGGCCACTAGACTTACCAAAACTCCCGACCGACGGGCATGGAAGAAACTGTCGGACTGCATCAAAGGACGAAGCGACATGGAAGATTTGAAAATTCTGTGTACTGGCATTGTGGGCGCACCGGCCACTGCCGCTTTTTACCAGTTTCTGCAATCGTTCAACCAGCTGTCCGCCAAAGAAATACTGCTCAACTACGAGGGCTGCCAACCGCGCCTCGCCCGCTACAAACTGCACGAACTTTCGCTGCTCAACGATGATGTGTTCCGCTTTCTCGACACGCAGGAGTGGGATGCCGAACAGGAAGCCACCATCGTGGCCAACTTCGACCAATATTGGCGAATGCTGCGGGGAAAGAAGAGCAAAGAGGCCTTCGCACACTTAGTATCTGTTTTTGAATCAGGAAATTATCCCAAGGCCATTGTCCAAGTGATGACCAAAAACATCGACTTGTATAACCAAATCAGAACCTTCGTACATGAGCTATAATGTAAAAGAACGGATTTCGCGCATTGCGGAGCGGTGGTGGCTCACCGAGCCCGCCTTCTTCGCCGTGTATTGCAGTCACTCGCTGGCCGAGAACGGGCAGATGAAATGCGTGATGCGCACGGGCGAGCGGTGCATCGAATACAACCCGACACTGGCCGAGCCCCTCGGCGATGAAGCGTTGGAGGAGTACCTGAAGGTAGAGTGCTTCCACATCCTGCTCAAGCACCCCTACGAGAGGCAGCCTGAATGCTGTAAGCCAGAACCCATCGCCTTAGCGGGAAATTTTGTGGTGGATCAGAACTATCAGCTCCACTATTTCGAATGCCCAAAAGCCCACGAATTCCAACTTCCCAACGGGGAAAGTTTTGAGTGGTACGCCCTGAAACTGAACAACTTGATTGGAAACAATGGTGATGCTTCGGATGATAGTTGGATTCCCGCAGATGGCGTCCAACCATCCGAAGACAATGATAATGAAGAACAAAACCAAAATGAAAGCAGCGAGGACAGCGACCAGCAAAAACAAGACCAAGAACAGGCCCAAGGCAAGAAGCAAGGGAATGATCAAGGTCAAGAACAAAGCAGTGGACAAGGTGAAAATGAAGAGCAAGAGAATGGGAAAGGTGATAGTAACGGACAAGATCAGAATGAAGAGCAGACGAATGGCAATGGGGGGAATGATGAACAAACCACTGGAAATGGCGGAAGCCAGACCCAAAGCAGAGGGCAAGGACAAGGCAACAGCGACAATCCCTACCAGCAGTGGGCCGATTATAGCGGACTGTGGGAGGAGGATTTGCTGGCCCAGGAAGAGACCAACGAGCTGATACGAAAGTTAGAGGCCTCGCAATCGTGGGGCACCATTCCGGGACATTTCGCAGAGATGGTGGTGGCCACGCTCAAAGTGAAGCTCAACTACAAGGCCATACTGCGAAGTTTCCACACCAGCATCCTGTGCAGCCGGCGGCGGCTCACACGAATGAGACCTAACCGGCGCAGCGGCTTCCAGCAGATGGGCAGTCGCTACGAGCTGGCCTCCAATATCTTGGTATGCGTGGATGTGAGCGGTTCGGTGTCATCGCACGCCCTGTCCACCTTCTACTCGGCTATAGCCCGTTTTTTCAAATACGGCGTGGAGACTATCGATGTGCTGCCATTTGACGCGGGTTTGAAGGAGCTCACCACTCTCAAAAAAGCACCCAAGGAGGTGAAGATTGAAGGCCGTGGCGGCACCGACTTCCAGATTCTGTTCGACTATATTGCGAAGCACCCGCGTTATGACGGCATGATCATTTTCACCGACGGCTACGCACCCGAACCCAAAGTGCCGCAACCCATGCATGCCAAAGTGCTTTGGATTTGCGACAGCGAGCAGAACTGTGAACGGCATCACGAATGGATGCGAAAGAGCGGCAAAGCAGCATTTATATCATAAATCAATTTCTATTTATCATGGACATCAAAGAATACCTCAACAAACTGAAAAATTCCAGTGTGAGCAATATCAATATGGCAAAAGAACGTTTTTTTTCGGAATTTTTCAAAGAACTGACCAGTGTCACTATGGCCACAAGAAATCCCTTGTCCCAACAGTTAACTGACCAAAACATTCGTTTTAATTATACTGACGAGCAAAATTCAGACATTTGCTTCAGGCTTTCCAATATGAAATGCATGACCTTTGGTAACCAAAAGGGTTGCAAACTCGAACTCACCGATGACAATGGTAGCATTTTCTTCCATATAACCACCTTTACGCTGAACAAACTCACACATTTGTCCGCCTTCATTTCCATCAACGAAGCAGTACCCAAACTTTTGGAAGACTGGCAAAACATCGCATCCGAAGTCCAAAATATTTGTGAGGAAAACTTGAAAAATTGCATTCAACTTCAAATACATTCTGATACAAACCCACAGGAAGTTCTCCAATTTGCTGTTGAGAAGCTACTGAACGAGTATTACATGTCATCATGGCCCAACGAGTATCGTGGAAACAACACCATCCTCTCCTATTTTTCAAAAAACGAATGCCCATTCCAAAAAGACCCAAGCCGAAATTTATATTTTCATGATTTTGGTCCTATAAGGGTTATCTACACGGACCACAGATTGTATGCCGTTTTGGAATATAAAGGTCAGATTTTCGGTATAAGTAAAATGTTGACCATAGAGAGATGCCAAGTCTTGGCGAAAATGGTACCCCAAGTTTATCAAACCGTATTCAAAATTATAGAAGACACACAAAAACAGGAAAAACTCCGTAGCATCAACAAAAACACAATGAAAAGCCTGATAGAGAGCAAGATGCAAAAACTATCGCTTGAATACGTACAGTATCAGTGGGACGGCAGGAACTCCTCTAATGGTAAAGGGTGGTTCAATGAGAAAAGCAGTATTGGTATCGAACTGAAAGTCAAGTGCAAGAACCGACGGTGCCTTACCTTCCATGTGCGCTACGAAAAGATGGAGCAGTTTCTGAAAATCCTGGACGAGTTACCGAAGACCATCGAAACTGTCAACAGCTTGCCGTTCAATGCCCTGGTTTCCATTTACGGAAATGATGTAAAGTGGAAGAAACCAGAATAATTTTAAATATTCCTATGCTTTCCTCTTCCCTTTATGATTCTTCGCTATTGCTTTCCCAATCCGTTCCATCTCCACTCGCAAAGAGACGGGCTCCTGCACCTCCACAGTTTCGCCCATGGAAAGCAGTTCCTGCACGAGGTCGAACGATGGACGTAGCTTGTAGCTAAAAATGGTGTATTCGTCGGTTCGTTCCATCTCTTTTTGTGATGGATGCAAGGGCAGCGAGCGAAGATAGTTTGCTTGATAATCAGTCACTTTCAGTTTGATAATCTGCGGTTCATTCTCACTACGGATAATGCCGAAACAAGTGGAGAAATAGGCGTTAGCGTCGAAATCTTCTGGCATGGTGAAGTCCTCGAATTCGATATCAATACTTAAAAATCGATCAAGCGCATAAACTTTTAACGGGGAGTCGCCATATTTGCCCAACAGATACCAACGGCGTTTGAACACCTTCAGTGCATACGGCTCCACATGATAGTAACTGGAATAGTTGTCGCCTTCGAACCAGAAAGGACGGTAGTCGAAGGTAATCATCTTGCCATCTCGCATCGCCTCCAAAATAGTAGAGAGGAACTTACCACCGGAAGGGTTGTCTTCCAGCAAGATACGGCCATGCAACTGGGCACTCTCATTAATATGGTTGTTTACCGCCAATGTCTCGAACATCCACCTACGGAAACCTGACGAGTCGGAAATATCACTGCTATCGACAATATAGTAGCGGTTGGAATGCTTATGACAGCCTATTTCAATGCCGAAAATATCCCAAATGTCATTTTTGTGGTTCATAAAGGTGCGTCTCGGATACTCCTCCTTTCCTGACATCCGCCAGTTGCTTTCCCATTTTTCCGAAATCTCACGGAGTGTAATTCCCGAAGAACCAGCCTGATAAATAGTATCCACTAACCAAATATACCTGTTGATCAAATTTTTACTCATAACAATTCTTTTTATTTGGCAAAAATAAACAAATTGTATGAAAAAAAGTGGCACAGTTTACCAACTAAAATAAATACTATATATAATCTCTGGAGTCTCACTCCATCAACCGTCAATTTCGTTTGCAATGCAAGAAAATACTTATAAACCTACCTGCAAAGCCTTACCATCCTATTTTTATAGGTATCCCTGATGATAGTTTCAGATGTAGGACGAACAATCAATTCTTCTTCCAATTTGGCTTCGGAATCAACGACCACGCCTCCGCCATTGGGATCATTTTTCAGACGATAATGGGTGATTACCGCACACTCTTTGGCGAAACCTTCCACATGATGAACCTCGCGACTGAAGAAGGATTTCGGAATAAAAAAACGAAAATATGCATTTGTTTGACCTGTTTCATTGAACATTTTGTTCAAAGCGTCGTGTATTTTCCCAAATTGCATAGCCATACAGCTTGATAATCATGCAAGTTCAGACCGCCGAATTCTCCGCTAAATCAGCCTTTTTCAATACATTATCATACCATTGTGAACAATTTACTGCGCTTGTTGAAAAATCTTTTGCCATAATTATGGATATTTGCTAAACTTTTTAGTATTTTTGTCGTCAATAAATTTGAGTTTGCAAGTAAAAAATTATGGACTTAAATTAAAAGGAGGTTCGTCATGAAAAAGAGAATTTTGCTATCGGTCGTTTCACTGGCATTAATCTTGTCAGCATGCAGGTTAGACTCAAACGTCTATTATGATGACGTCTATACTACTTCGAGCGATAAGCAATACGAAGCAGTGCACGTCAACAAAGCAGCTGAAACTTACGACAATTCTTCGTATAACAATTATGCATACGAAGAAACATACACGGAAGCCGCAGCCGCTCCTGCTTATTCTTCTTCAGAAACCTATACTGATGGCGGTGGTACCACCTATATCACCAACAACTATTACTATGACAGTGATGACTACTATGACTATGCCTACACTGCCCGCATCAGACGTTTCCACAGCCCTACCACCTACTGCTGGAGCTACTATGATCCGTACTACACCAACCTGTACTGGTATGACCGCTATCCTGGCAACTGGGGTGTAAGCATCTACCTGGGTTATGATTGGTACTGGCCGAGATACTATCGTCCCGCATACACCTACGGTTACTGCAGCTATGGTTTCAGCTACTCATGGGGTTGGGGCAGCATCTACTGCGGAAGCAGATGGCACTATGGATATCCTGGCTACTATGCTTACGGTTATGGTGGATACAGACATGGCTACAGAAACGGTTACTGGAATGGTTACTATGACGGTTTACACGCCGGTTACTATCACAACAACTTCGACCACAACAGATCCTTCACCTATGGACACTTCAACCGTAACGGTGTCAACAACGGCAAAGCCAATGACCGTGACTACGACAGAGGTAACCGTCCCGACATGGCAGGTGGCTACAGCGGCATGGGTGGTGGCAACTACACCAACAGTCCTTACGCCAACTACTATGGCAGCGGAGTAAATGCAGGAGCCAACGGCAGAGGGACAACTCCGAGCGGCACCTTTAGCGAGAGATATGACAATTTGGTAGCTGCCACCAAAACTCCAGGTGGTAACAGCACAACCAAAGTTCCGGGAAACAACAGCAACGCTGTCAGCAAAGTTCCTAATAACAATACCGGCAGTAGCGCCACCTCCAGGACTCCTTCGACTCCGACTAACAACGACAACAGTACTGTAAGAACTCCTGCCACGAACAACAACAGTAGTGCAGCTACCAGAACTCCCTCTACTCCGGCTAACAACAATAGTACTGTAAGAACTCCTGCCACAAACAACAACAGTAGTGCAGCTACCAGAACTCCCTCTACTCCGGCTAACAACAATAGTACTGTAAGAACTCCTAGCACGAACAACAACAGTGCAGATACCAGAACTCCTTCGACTCCGACTAACAACAACAATGGTACTGTAAGAACTCCTGCCACGAACAATAACAGCGGCGCGGCTACCAGAACTCCTTCGACTCCGACTAACAACAACAATGGTACTGTAAGAGCTCCCGCCACAAACAACAACAGCGGTGCAGCTACCAGAACTCCTTCTACATCCTCTAACAGACCTAACACCAATGTAAATACTGATCCATACTCCAGCAAGGCTCCCGCTACCAACACCAACAGATACAATAACAGCAACAGCACTACAAGACCTAACACCAGCACCTCCACTGGAAGCAGCACTACAAGACCTAACACTAACAACAGTGGCAGCTATGCAAGACCTTCTGGATCTTCCAACAACTCCTCAAGTTCAAACAACAGTTACTCAAGACCTTCCAACAATAGTTCATCTTCCAACAACTCAAATAACTACTCAAGACCCTCCAACAGTTCCTCCAACAACTCAAGCAATAGTTACTCAAGACCATCTAACAACAACTCTTCTAACAGCTCATATTCAAGACCTTCATCAAACAGTTCATCAAGTAGCAGTAGCTATTCAAGACCCTCTAACAGTTCTTCCAGCAGCTCAAGCAGCAGAAGCTACTCAAGCCCCAGCAGCTCAAGACCAAGCGGAAGTAGCTATTCAGGAGGCAGTTACTCAGGAAGCCGTTCATCAGGAGGTTCATACTCAGGCGGCGGAAGTTCAAGAGGCAGTGCCCCTTCTGGCAGAAGATAAACTCAACCGCATTTAATAATCAAAAAAATCCCGCATTTGAGTGCGGGATTTTTTAATTTCAGAAAAATTTCCGTATCTTTGCATACATGAAAAAACAGATAGCATTTCTTATTTTACTCGCACTATTGCTTTTTGTAGGATGTGAACAAAAAAAAGAAGAACAAGTTCCCGCCGATGTAATTCCACGAGAGCAAATGATTGACATCATGGTTGATGCATGGTTTATGGAAAGTGTCATCCACAACACCATCAAGGAATATGAACGTCTGGAGCCCGTTTCTGTGAGTATGTACAAGGACTTTTTCGAAGAGCACGACATCACCAAAGAGCAGTTCGAACAATCTATAAAATATTACATGCGTGACGACGAAACATCACAAGAATTTGTACAAGAGTGTTCACAAAGATTCGAAGAGCGAAAAGAAGAACTTACCGGGGTTGCAGACCCAGTTTTGCAGCCTCAGTAAGCATCAGCTGATAAGCCTCATCATGATTATTACCGATAATGCCATCCAAGATAGCCTCACGGATGGCAGTTTTAATAATTCCCACCTCTCTTGAAGGACCAAGACCAAAGGTGTCCATAATTTCCACCCCATCGATAGGCGGCTGCCAATTACGCAAACGGTCTTTTTCTTCTATGTCTTCCAACTTCTTGCGTACCTTGGCAAAATTTGCCATAAAGCGTTTGACTTTTTCCGGGTTTTTCGAGGTAACATCCGCCTCGCATAGCATCATCAGATCATCGATGTCATCGCCTGCATCAAACAGGAGGCGTCGGACAGCCGAATCGGTAATAATATCTTCCACCAGTGCGATAGGACGCAAATGCAGCAAGACCAGCTTCTGCACATATTTCAGTTTCTCATTGGCTGGCATTTTCAGGCGGTTGAAAATCCTGCCCACCATCTTGGAACCGATAAACTCGTGTGAATGGAAGGTCCAGCCAATTTTCTCATCATAGCGTTTGGTCACCGGCTTGGCAATATCGTGCAGCAAGGCTGCCCATATCAGCCAAAGATTGTTGCTCACACGGGCGATTTTGTCCACGACTTCCAGCGTGTGCAGATAGTTATCCTTATGTCCACGACCGTTGACCACCTCAACGCCCTGCAAGTTCAGCAATTCAGGCAAGAAATACTGCAACAGGCCAGCATCTTTCAGCAGATTGATGCCCCAGGAAGGCTGTGGAGAGAGCAAAATCTTGTTAAACTCATCCACGATACGTTCTTTGGAAATAATCTCCAGGCGTGCCGCATTACGCTGTATGGCTTCAAAAGTCTCTGGCACAATAGAGAAGCCCAGTTGCGAGGCAAAACGTACCGCACGCATCATACGCAGGGGATCATCAGAGAAAGTGATATCCGGATCCAGCGGGGTTCGGATCAGCTTGTCATTCATATCCTGAAGGCCTCCGAAGCAGTCGATAACCTGTCCCTTTTCCTGGCCATTCAGCGGGATAGCCAAAGCATTAACGGTGAAATCGCGACGATTAAGATCGTCTTGCAAGGTGCCATCCTCAACAGCCGGCTTGCGTGAATCGGCTCTATACGACTCTTTGCGGGCACCCACAAACTCCACCTCCGTATTTTCATAGCGGAAGCGGGCGGTGCCGAAATTCTTGAAGACGCTCACCTCAATATATGGCGAAATCGCCTTGGCCACAGCTTGGGCAAAGGCGATTCCGCTTCCGACAACAACAATGTCGATATCTTTTGACCTCCTGTTCAGAAACAAATCTCTAACAACTCCGCCCACCGCGTATGCGCTGATGCCGAGTTCGTCCGCAACTTGTGATGCTATTTCATAAACAGGATGTGTCAGTTGTTTCATATTTATTTTGCAACGGCAAAACGACCACTTGACAGGATGGTGTTGCCTTCAATAATACGATACAAATAAGTACCGTTAGCTAAAGCAGAAGCATTGTATTCAGCATGATTGTCATTCACATTCTGCTCAAAAATCTGGGCACCATTGATGTTATAAATCACCAAGCGGGCATTCACCTCTTTGTTGAAATCAAAATGCACCATGTCGGCAGAAGGATTAGGATAAACCGTTGTTTTCACTACGGGAATCAGTGGTTCTGTTAAACCAAGGGGTTCATTGTCATAGCGGAATGCAAGTCCGTCCAGATAAAGAGATGAACCCTCTTGTCCGTGACAGTTCTCCAAGTTGTCAAAATCATAGGCGGCACTTGCGGAGAATACCATACTGATTTTATCCACATCCAAATAAGAGTTGGCCAGACCTGTGGCAATGTCAAAGGAAGTCCAGTCTGGAGTGGCATGAATGATAAATTTCTCGCAGGTAGAAGTCACTGTATTTCCAAAATAGAATTTCATGTCAATAGAAGCGGAATCATTGCTAACCGGTGCATATCTGTAATAACCCGTCAGTCTCCAAGGTTTGAAAGCAAACGGTTCCTTCAGATTAATCACATTACCCAGAGCATCATTCAAATAATCCTCCACATAATTATCTCCAACGGGATCATTCAAAGTAGCCAAAGCACCTGGAACAAAAATAGCATTGGTACCAAACCAAGCGGAAGTCAAGCGGATACAATAATTTCCATCATGCACATTTTGGCTCTCGCGGAAAGCGGTAAGTTTGGTTTCCATTTCAACACCATTCAATTCAACCAGAGCATTCAAGGTCATCAGCATGTTTGTTTCATAGTCATAATAACCACCATCCGTGTAAGTCCAGTTTTCGAAACTGCCATCGGGGAACTCTTGCGCCATAGCGCCTGCTGTCATTACGACAGCCATTAACAAAGTAAGTAAAGTTTTTTTCATGTTGTTATTGTTTTTTTGTTGATTTTTCGGAAAAAAGGTTTAATGTTTTATGTTAAGAGTTTATAGATTCTAAATTTTCAGTTTTCAATTTTCTTAGTGAAAATCATACACCAACTGGAAAGTAAAGGTTCTGGTAGGTTCCATGTACATGGGACGCAAGTAATAGCATGCATTCAGCACATTCTTCACAATAAACGACAAGGTAAAGTCTTTTACGAAAAAGCTTATGCGAGCATCCAACACGAAGCTTCCTTTTTTATGTGCATGATAATAATCATAGAAGCCATAAAACGGAAGATCCAAACTTTTCAACATTCTGTTTTTTGCCTCGGTATTTTCCGGATTAGCGGCATCATAGTTAAAGAAAAAATTATCCACATTCTTCATAGCGCTGAAGTAGTTAGCACTTATGCCAATAGCAAAAGTCTTATAGAATGAGAACTCCAAATCCAACTTAGCCATGTGTTCGATACGATATTTCAGCACATTGCGGGTAGTATCTGAAGATGTTGTTGTAAAGGTATATTCCAAACCCGTTGTAGGGTGCACAAAATAGACATTGTCTCTGTTTTTAGTCACAGGATGGCTGTAAGTATAGCTCAGTGAGAAATTGAAAGCCACATTCTTGCCGATTTTACCTTCACCCATGAAAGCCACATCCAAGCCGCTGATACGGGCAGGACCGGTATTCAGGTACATGAAGCCCAGCTTATCCATCAGACCGCCAGTGGTACCCCATTGTCCCACACAGAATTCGATAAAATCTTTGAATTCCTGATTATAACCGGCAATATCCACCATACCACGGAAGTTACCTGCCATAAACGGCTGCATAATACCGATTTCAGCATTCCAACTATTTTCAGATCTCAATTCAGGGTTGGGATAAAAGCCGTATTTACCCACTGCGATAGCAATGTATTTCTCACCGATGCTGGGGTAACGATACCCCTGACCAATAGAGGCACGGAAAGCGGTTTTTGATTTATTCAGCTGATAATTAATACCCGCACGGAAGACAGGCTTGTTTTCAAAGGGGTTCTGAACGGGAATACCGTCATGACTCCACAACTTATAAAACTCCCAACGGGCACCAAATTGCAATGTCAGATTCTTGTTCTTCAGCAATTTCTCTTCCAATTGGGCATACAGTGAGATATTGTCCGAGTTTACCCTCAAAGCAGTATCAGATCCCTTGACTCCATTAAAGACAGCACCTTTCGAGGTAGTGTAAATATTCATCACACCCGCCACAATATTCATGCCGATTTTTTTGATGGTCTTGTTCACCTGGTATTCATCGTAAACCATCAGAGAACGGGCACTTTGTGCTCCTGACAATTCCGCATTATCACTGAAGATAATTCTGTTTTTGAAGCTGTGAGTAAAGCCACGAGGGCCAATATACCTCAAGGTCGGGTCAATATAGAAGGTGAAATCCTTAAAATAGGACAATGAACCTTTATAAGACCTATACTTGTTTTCATAACCATCATTCCAGAAGAAAGACTGGGCATTCTGGGTGTACATAAAATTACCATTCACACTCAGTGTAAGCCCTTTCACCTTTTCGAAACGATAACGGGTAGCAAAATTCAAACGGCCGCGGATTTCATATTTTCCTTTTGTATTGCCGTTGCTGTCGCGGGTTTCATACAATTTCTGTTCAGGTCCGATATAACCCTCATCGTTGAAAAATTCGCCACCGATTACCAAGTCAAAGTTCTTTTTGATAATACGTGAATGAAGGAAACTCAAACCGTATTTAACTGGATTACGGTGATTCCAGCTGGTTTCCCTTTCATCCTTAGGCTTGGAATATATACCCGCAAAAGCTGTAACTTTTGTTTTGGGTTTGGAACGAGGATATGCGGTCAGCACGTTGATAGCACCTGTCAATGCAGAGGAGCCGAACACCACGGATGCAGCACCCTTCATAATGTCCACTTGCTCAACATCTTCCATCGGGATAAAATTCCACATGGGTCGGCCTGCATCGGGACGCAACAAGGGCATGTCATCCAACATAATCATCACACGGCTACCCATACCAGAGCTGAAACCGCTACCTCCACGGATTTGGGGTTCGTTGTCAACAACGGCAATACCACCGGCGGTATTTACCAGCTGGTCGGCAGTAGTCACATTACGGGTTACAGATTTTTTAGGGTCAATTACCACAATCGAACTTGTGGATTTCTCGGGTTCTTTTTCATATTTTGTGGTAACAATCTCAGCTTCATCCAATACTTGGGCTTCAGCATACAACTTAACATCCAACGTGACATTACGCTTCTTGGGTACAAAAGTTACCGCACGGATTTCCTTGGCATAACCCATCGCCTCAAAAGTCAACACGCAATTATCCTTGCTCAATTTGATGCTGTATTTACCCTGTGCATCAGTCATTACAGGATCACTAAAACAGTTACAAGTGATTTTCACATACGGTATCGGGAAGCCTTCCGCCTGGTCTTTTACAACACCTGACACCACATTCTGAGCAGAAAGCCATGGTGTCAACAGAGTCATAAATAATGTTAAAATAACAAATTGTCTAAGTCTTATCATGTATTTATATTTATATCAATATTTATGTGAACAAAAAAAAGTTTGCAAAAATACGAATAAATATGATACATCAACACAAAATGATTGACTCAAAACATAAACACCTTTGAATCAATCATTTAAAAATGTTAATGCAAGTTAAAAAATCAATGCAAAATTTTATAAATCATCTCCATCAGCAGTTCCTCGCCAGGAGCATCGCTATCCACACCTTTTGATTTCACATCATATTCACGCAGCACAGAAATGATTCTACGCACTTGTGCCAAGGAGTAGCGGCTGGCATAGCGACGATTAATATCCATCACATAGGGATTTACTTTCCCGTATATTCTTTCCAGATTTTCAGGTGAATTATCGGGCAAAAGCATGTATGCCAACATCTTACTATAGAAGGTATAGAGCACCGCAATGGTTTTCGTATTGGGATTATCCTTCATGTTATGCGTGAAATTCAGGCAGATTTTGAAAGCCTTATCCGCATTTCGTTCTCCCAGAGCATTTTGCAATTCAAAAATATTGTATTCTTTACTGATACCGATATTTTTTTCGATGATATCCGGTGTAATCTCAGTACCTTCGGGGAGGATGATTTTCAGTTTTTTGAACTCGTTGTTGATACGGGTAAGGTCATTGCCGATATTTTCCGCAAGAATACCTGCCGCCTGTGGATTCAGTGAGAAGTTATGCTCTTTGGCCTGTTTCTGCACCCATGCCGGCAATTGATAGTCTTTGATGGGATCAGATGTGAAAATAACTGTTGACTTGTCACAACCCTTGTACTGGGCAGCTTTCAGTTTCCCATATTTGTGACATATTACCAAAATGGTAGAAGGCTGAGGATGAGCAAAGTAAGAGGTCAGTAAATCAATTTTAGACAAGTCCTTGGCTTCCTTAAGGATGACCACACGATGGTCGGCTCCAAAGGCGAACTCCTTAGCATTGGCCACAACCTCATCAGGTGTTGTATCACGGCCATAGAGCACCACCTGATTAAAATCACGTTCTTCCTCTGGCAGCGCATTATTCTCAATATAATCTGAAATGCAATCGATATAAAAAGGTTCTTCGCCCATCAGCAGATACACCGGGGCAAACTGGCCGCTTTTCAGCTGGCTCATCACATCTTCAAACTTAGCAGCAGCCATAGAGCTTATTTTTATTCGTAATAGTCAAATTTCAAATGTTTCACAGTAGTACCCTTGTTGATCAGCTGCTTCAGGGAATCGATGCCGATTTGCAGATGCTGCTGAGAGAAATTTTCGGTTACCTGCTTGTCACTCTTCTCCGTTTTGATGCCGTCGGGCATAGTCGGCTGGTCGGAAACCAGCAGAAGGGCGCCCGTCGGAATACGATTGTAAAAGCCGACAGAGAAAAGTGTGGCAGTTTCCATATCCACAGCAGTAGCACGGATTCTCTTCAGATAATCCTTAAATTGCTCATCATGTTCCCACACGCGGCGGTTGGTGGTATAAACGGTACCTGTCCAATAGTCACGACCATAGTCGCGGATGGTGGAGGAGATAGCCTTTTCCAGGTTAAATGCCGGCAGTGACGGAACCTCTACCGGGAAATAGTCGTTGGAGGTACCCTCACCCCTAATAGCAGCGATAGGCAGCAGGAGCTCGCCCAACCCAATATAGGGTTTCAGTCCTCCGCATTTACCCAAGAAGAGCACAGCTTTGGGCATAACTGCTGTCAGTAAGTCCATGATAGTGGCGGCCATAGGACTTCCCATGGAGAAATTGATGATGGAAATATCGTCCTTGGTAGCGCTTTGCATTGGACGGTCTTCACCGTGGATACGGACATCCATCAATTCAGAAAAATTATCAATATAATTCTTGAAGTTCGTCAAAATGATATATTTACCGAACTTTTCCACGGGCATTCCCGTATATCGAGGCAGCCAATTGGCTACAATTTCAGCTTTTGTCATTGTTAATTCTTTTAACTGGCAAAAATACAAAATAATTAGCAAACGTGCAAATGAGATAATTAGCAACATTTGTTAATGTGCTAATGTGCTAATGTGCCAATGTGCTAATTAAATTAGCAAATTAGTTAATGTGCAAATGTGCTAATTATTTTAGGAAATAGGAATAATTGCTAATTTAATATGCGTATTGAAAATCAGCATGTTAAAAACATTCGCTATTTTTCTAATTAACTAATTTGCCAATTAACTAATTTGCACATTTTTTTGTATCTTTGCATTTTGTTACTTTATGGCAATGAAACGGAATGTTGGCTTGTTTGTGATTCTGATGCTCCTGCTGGCGGGGTGTGCCAAGATTGTCACTCCTGTTGGCGGACCGAAGGACACGACGCCGCCCAAGGTGGTCAAGGAAGCACCTGCCAACAGCTCCACGCAGTTCAGGAGCAAATCCATCAAAATCACCTTCAACGAGTTTGTGGTGCTTAACAACCCGTCCAAAACCGTTATTGTCTCCCCTCCCCTCAACCAAAATCCCGAGCTGGAAATCGTAGGTAAGTCAGTGGTCATCAAACTGCCAGACACCCTTCGCAGCAACACCACCTATAGCATTGTGCTTGCCGAAACCATCAAAGATTACACGGAAGGCAACCCTCTGTCGATATACACCTATAGCTTTTCCACAGGCGACTATATTGACTCCTTCATGATCAAAGGAAAAATAAAAGATGCTTTGACCCTAAATGACGCCAAAGACGTCTATGTTTTTCTGTATGAAAGAGATATCGACTCCTTGCCCTATAGCGTTCGCCCAACCTATCTCACTAAGAGCAAGAGCAATGGCGAGTTCGTCTTTAACAATATCAAGCCTGGCAAATATAAACTATTTGCCCTCAACGATATCAACAGCAATCTGATATATGACCTACCCAATGAAAGCATTGCATTCTCCGATACTCTTGTGGAAGCCTACGCGCCCATACAAGATAGCACCACCGAAAACAAAAACCTTTCCAGAAGAGGTGGCACAGAGGACGCGAACCTGCTCAAATTGGCATTATTTACCGAACGCGATAGTAATCAAGTGTTGCAAAAATATATCAACACCACCGAAAACATTTATGTATTTCCATATAAAACGGATTTCAGCAGTTTCTCCGCCCGTTTTTTAGGCGGCCAGGATCTGGATTATTTCCAAGTAATATCCCAAAGTCTCGACAGCGTTTATTGGTATTTAAAAACACCGATTACAGATACAGCCTTGTACGAATTTACTGTTGACCAGCACCATGTTGACACTGTCAGGATATCGCCCTTCAAGAAAAGCAAGCAAGGCGGAGCAAACCGTGGCAGAAAAGCAAATGACAAAGTAACACTCAAAGTGAATGTGAGCAACAAAGAGAACATATTCAAACCTTTGACACTTCATTTCTCCTATCCTGTCAAGCCATGTACTTTTGACATCAGGATATGCAAACTACTGAGAAGTGGCAACGACACCATCGTAAAGACCTACACTTTACCGGACACATTCCTACTCAGTTTCCCCATAGACTATCCTTTCGAAGAGAAGCTGCCTTATAGCATTTTCATCCGGGATTCTGTATTTTACGGATACAACGGCACCACCAACGACAGTATCAACGTGCGTTTTACTACCAAGACAGAAAAGGACTATGGCAATTTGCAAATCAACTACAGTATAGGAGACCACTCCTGCCAGTATTTGGTATATCTGCTCAACAACAAAGGTGGTGTACTGCAGCAAGATATCATCAGCCGTGAGCGTACCATCAATTACAACCATTTAGAACCTGGCAATTACAAAATCCGAGTGGTCAAAGACCGCAATAACAATGGTCGATGGGACACAGGTAACTACCGCGAAAAAATACAGCCCGAAGAGATTTTCTTCTTTGACAAACCTATTAATATCCGAGGGTATTGGGATATTGAGGAAGACTTTGAGTTGAATTAATAATTTACAATTAATAATTAATAGTTATTGGCAACTCTGTCTGCTACAACACTAATTTCTAATTATCAATTATTAATTGTTAATTGTTAACTATTAACTGTTCTTCCGTCAAGAAATAAGGTTGGATAGTGTTGACCCAATCAGGATTGAAAGGGGCAGCAACTTTGATGTAGTTGTCAGTGAAACCGAACATTTTGCCGTCAACATTCTCCGACTCCCACAAGACTGGACGGGTTTCACCAACATGCTCGTGATAGAAGAAGCGTTTCTTTGTTTCCGATAACTCCAGAAGTCGATTGGTACGATCATGCTTGACCTGTTCCGGCACCTGTTCTTTCATGGCTGCGGCAGGGGTACCAGGACGACGGGAATAGGTAAACACATGCAAATAACTCAGTGGCAAGCTTTTAACAAAGTCATAGCTATCCCTGAAATCCTCTTCTGTTTCACCAGGGAAGCCCGCAATGATATCGATGGCGATGCAGGCATCTGGCATCAACTGCTTTATTCTCATTATTTTATCCTGAAACAGAGCACGCTTATACCTGCGCTTCATCATGACTAAAGTCTTGTCACAGCCCGATTGTAGCGGTATATGGAAATGAGGCATCAGTATATCCGATTGGGCTACTAAACCAATAATCTCATCTGTCAACAGATTCGGCTCAATGGAAGAGATACGAACGCGTTCCACCAAATGCTGTTTGTCAATAGCTTTCAGCAAGTCATAGAAATTCTCATCCGTACCCTTACCGAAAGTACCTAAATTCACGCCGGTGATATTCACCTCTTTCAGGCCTTCCGCATGGATTTTTTCGATATTTTGCAGCACATGTTCGATACTGTCGCTGCGGCTTTCGCCACGGGCTGCGGCCACGGTACAATATGTGCAATAATAGTCGCAACCGTCCTGGATTTTCAGGAAGGAACGGGTACGGTCGTTCGAGGAATAGGTAGAGAAAAATGTCGGTGTTTCCGGTATTGGCAGACCTAAAATATGATTGACCGCATGCAGTTTGTCGCGATTGCCGAAAACAGCCTCTACCCCAGCCCACTGGCGAATCACATCCGCTTGCAATGAAGCGTAGCAACCCACCACCACAATACGTGCATTGGGATATTCACGATGCAGATGAGCCACATAGTTCCGTACTTTCTTCTCCGCCGCATGGGTCACCGCGCAACTGTTCACGATGATAGCCTCAGGCTCATTCGACTCCTGCCAGCCCTGCTCTCGCAAACGACGGGCCATGTCCGAAGACTCACTGAAATTCAGCTTACAACCGAAAGTATAGATGGCAAAAGTCTTATTCATGCGTATCTTGAATTGATTTTTTGGAAAGATAATAAGCTAAAAGCACCACTGACGACACCACGTACGAGGCCGCATTCACCAGGCATGCACCATCAATCTTAAACTGTGGTATCAGCCACAACGACAAAACGAAGGTAAAAAACAGTCCCACAGCCGATTTTACAATCAGCACATTCAAATGTCTGATAGCCGAGAAATAATTTCCCAGCACATTGGAAAAGGCGATAGCCAGAATTCCTGGTGCCAGCAACAGCACTACCCGGTTCACTTGTCCAAATTCCGGACCAAAGATAAAAGTAAACAACGAGGATGGCAGCAAAACAATCACGAGCACACAGGCCGCTGAAATAGCGAGGCTCACCAAAGCAAGCATCATCGTTTCCTTACGCGACTGCCAGGTATTGCCTTGTTTCAACACATTGGAATACTGCACCATCGACACGCTACGACTGACAATCCATATCGCCTCGGCAATGGTGACACCAATGGAAAACACACCCACCGAGCCCCTGCCGATGTAGAAATCCAACATGTAATAAGTCAAACGGTAATTGAAGAACTGCAGAAGGCTGCTCAACTCCGTCTTCCAGCCAAAAGACAGCAACTGACGATTGCATGAACGGTCGAAATCCCAATGCAAGCGGACATTCATCTTACGCCGCAAATACCTACATATCAACAGCATCAACAAGAGTGAGAACGACTGTCCGAAGAAATAGCAATAATAGCCCAACTGAGGCCAGAACACATGACACAGCAGCATACATAGCAGCAATAATGCCGGCTGCAACACGGTCACCCAATTGTAGTAACTGATTTTCTGTCCGCCCACAAAAAGCGAATTATGGAAGGCTATCAGTCCCATCAGAGCGGCAGCCACAAAGATAAACGGTGCTATGGTCAGCTGACCTGTTGCTAACAACACACAAGCTCCCACCATTGCCACGATAAACGACCACAAATAGGCGGCGGTTGACAACTTAGAAGTTCCCAGTCTGGAGAAGAAATACGACACACTGCCGCCCGTGAAAACATTGGCAAAGATGGAAATCAAGCTTAAATCAGCTACAAAAATAGCCACCGAGCCTCGTCCATCGGCACCCCACAGCTGTGTTGTCAACACAATAACCGCAAAGTTGAGCAAAAGAATCAGAGATTTGCTCAAAATAGTGGCCACAATATTTGTTTTCAGATTAATGCTGCTCATCTTGAAGGATAAAACGGACGAAATCGGCTTCTATTGCCTTCCAATTGTATTTTTGCTCTGCCAGCTGCCGTGCCGTGGCACAATGTTGCCGGTATAAATCCCCATTTTTGAGATAGGCATTCACTATATCCACAATAGCCTCGGCATCATTAGGTCTTACCAGATGACCAAAGCTCTCAATTTCGGGACAGCCCTTGCGTATAGCATTCAAATCGGAATATACAACAGGTCTTCCCATGGCCATGAAATAGAACAACTTGATGGGCAGGCATTTTTGGTTTTCCGCATCAGTACTACGCAAATCGAAAAAAACATCATTCTCGGCAGCAAGTTTGCAAAACTGCTCAAAAGGCTGGTACGGAGTGATATTCAGCCTCAGATTGTCTGGCAGTGAAGACTCCTGCTCCCATGTATCGGAAGAAAACACATTCAAAGTCACCGATACTTTCGGATTAAAGCGGGCTATCCAAACAGCGGCTTTCAGCACATTGGGAAAACCTTTCTCTTCCGTAAGATTACCACTATAGAAGAGCCGCAAATCCTCAGAAAAATCACGGGGCGTTAAATATTCAACATATTGTAAATCAGGATAATAAGATGTATTTGCAAAAGATTTCCTTGGAAAAACACGCTTATAGGGCAACGCCTTATCCTCTTCTCCGAAAATAAAGCCATCGGTACGGCAATTCACATACCAGTTGAACACTGACATAGCCACAAACTTTCCTGCTTTTTCAATGCCAGAAAGCCAGCGCAGATTCTTTTTGGAAGGATACCATTCGGTGACATCATACAGTATGCGGCATGCCGACTTATTTTTTTTGCGGTAAATTTGAGCCGCCCGAACAGCCATTGGCGTATCGCCTATCACCACATCAGGTTGCAGATTAGGCAAAAGGGATGCCAGATGGTGCATCAGTCCTACTCTTTTATACTTTGCTGATTCATACAGAAGAATATTGGGAGCCGACACCTCATTGGTCTTCGGTGCTATTACAAACACCTGTCCCCCTGCATTTTGCAAACTTTTCGCCTGATGAAACCAAACTCTCTCGTCATCAGCCGCATGAGCAGTAAGCAAAAAAACAATCTTCTTCATATTGAGAATTAGAACAACAAATCTATGTCACCCTTGCCCTCTCTGACCACCTCAATATCGCCATCCACGCAGTTCACCACGGTAGAAGGCACGTTGTCGCCATAGCCGCCATCTATCACGATATCCACCATGTCGCCATAACGCTCGTAAATCAATTCCGGGTCGGTGGTGTATTCTATCACCTCATCATCATCTTTTACAGAAGTGGAGAGGATGGGATGTCCCAGCTGGGCCACGATTTCACGCACAATATTATTATCCGGCACACGGATACCCACCGTTTTCTTGTTACTCTGTAACAATTTCGGCACATTATTATTGGCTTCGAGGATGAAAGTAAACGGTCCCGGCAGCGCCTTTTTCATGGCCTTGAACACATTGTTGCTAATGGGTTTGGTGTAATCGGACAAATTGCTCAAGTCATGGCAGATGAAGGTCATAGCGGCTTTCTTTTTGGCATCGCCGAGGATTTGCGTGATTCGCTCTACGCTTTTCGGTTTGAAGATATCGCATCCCATACCGTAGATAGTGTCGGTGGGATAAATGACGATTCCGCCGTCCTGCAGGCATTCCACAACGCGCTGAACAGCTTTGGGATTAGGATTTTCGGGATAAATTTTAAGCAGCATAACACAAACAAAAAAGGGTAAGCTACTCATATCGCATCGCTACAACCAATGTACCCTTGCTACATTCCTGTCCTGGGGGAGTTGAAAGGGAGCAGATCGTACAAGACTTACCCGCTGCAAAAATACAACTTTTTTCTGAAACACAAAGCAGGGACGTAATTTTTTTTCATGGGGACAGCACACACCCCAAAGGGATACTGCATGCAAAACGCAAAAACATCAAGAAAATTCAAAAAGAAAAAAAATTGGCACATTAGCACATTTACACATTGATACATTAAAAAAATTCGTATCTTTGCAGATTCATTATAATGGAGTAATAATATTAATTAAAATACAATGAAAAAACTATTATTCGCCCTGCTTTCAGGAATTATTGTAACTCTGCTTTTTGCATCTTGCAACAAATACGAGGAGTCGATGTACAACAAATCCGCCTACCAAATCAAATACATTTGGTACAAAAGCAATTCCGGCTTGCCCAATGAAACTTTCACCTACGACAAGAAGAAACTGCTGACCAACATTGATATTGTTGACTCCTCAAATATGAACAGCATCCGCGGTGAGTCATTTGAATTCACATACAACAAGGACAAGACAGTTCAAAGTATAACCTACAGCGATGGAGAGTTGACGGAAACGGTAACTTTCTCCTATTTGAACCGCTACGTGAAATACATGAACTATTCCATCAACGGAGATATTCGCATGACCAGCAACTTCTACCGTGATGACGAAGAGGCCGCCAAAATCACCCGTATTGTGGAAATTTATGACCGTCAATTCTTCGAAGACATGCAGATTTACACCAAGATAAAACTGTTCCCGAAGTTTATTGGTGACATTGAAATCCTGAAAGACATGGCCGCTTCCAACAGCAAAGACCTTGCAATATACTGCAACAAAACCATCACTTACGAAGGCGACAATATCGTTAAAATCGAAGCCGATTATCCAGTTTTGCGCAAAAGCTACATCACCACACAGACTTTCAGTGATGTGCTGAACCCCTATTACGGCTTGAACTACTGCTATTCCAACGACCTGTTGGGATTCTCCAAAAATGCTGTCAGTTCCAAGGTTGTGGCCAATTTCTTCGATGGCAACCCCTCCACGACATTGCAGACAGACTATAATTACAAGGATGTCAACAAAGACAATTATCCTCGTGTATACACATATACCACCAACAAAACTCCCGGCATTCACTTCAAAACCTATATTACCTACGTTAGCGAATACAAAGACTAATCCTTTATTGACATGAAAATCCAGAAAGAAGGTATCCCTATCATTCTGATCATGACCTTAATGGTAGCTGCCATCCTCTGCGGTTACTTTTTCTTCTTGCCTACATTTTGGGTTATCAGCATCATCCTTTGCTGTGGTTTCGCCATATTCCTATACATGGTGATTCGTTTTTTCCGCAACCCTCACAGGGTGATCAACAAAGTGGAAAATGGTGTTTTGTCACCCGCAGACGGCAAAGTAGTGAACATTCAGGAAATTTACGAAGGCGAATACTTCAAGGACCGCCGCATGCTTATTTCCATCTTCATGTCGGCCCATAACGTGCATGTCAACAGTTACCCTATCGACGGGGTTGTTGACTATGTGGGCTACCACCCTGGCAAGTATCTGATTGCCAAGTTGCCCAAATCCTCTACGGACAACGAGCACAATTCAGTGGTTATCAAGCAAGACGAGCATCGTATTGTTTTGTTCCGTCAGATTGCCGGCTTTGTGGCACGCCGCATCGTTTGCTATGCCAAACCTGGTATGGAAATCAAGCAAGGTGACGAAATGGGCATGATCAAGTTCGGCTCACGCGTGGATGTATTCCTGCCTTTAGATGCACAGATAGCCGTTCAAGTAGGCGACAAAGTCAGATCGAAAAAGAGTGTATTAGCCTATTTCTAAGCACATTATCAAATTTCAATGAAACTCAGCATCGTCATTGTCAACTACAATGTAGAGCACTTCCTGGAGCAGTGTCTGCATTCGGTTTACACTGCTTTGGAAGGGATTGACGGTGAAGTATGGGTCGTGGACAACAATTCCGTGGACAGCTCTTTGGCCATGCTGAAACGCAAATTCCCGCAGGTAAAACTCATCGCCAACAAGGAGAATGTGGGTTTCGCCCGTGCCAACAACCAAGCCATACGACAATCAGAAGGCGAATATGTGCTGCTGCTGAATCCCGACACCTTAGTGGAACCCGACACTTTCAGCAAATGCTTGGATTTCATGGACAAGACGCCAGATGCCGGCGGACTGGGAGTAAAAATGCTCAACGGCAACGGCGAGTTTTTGCCCGAGTCGAAACGTGGACTCCCTGTGCCCAGTGTGGCCTTTTACAAGATTTTCGGTCTGTCGAAGTTGTTCCCGAAATCCAAGAAATTCGGGGCTTACCATCTCACCTACCTTAGTCCCGATGAAATCAACGCCGTGGATGTGCTTTCCGGAGCCTTCATGCTGATGCGTAAAAGTGCATTGGACAAAGTTGGGTTGCTGGATGAGGATTATTTCATGTACGGAGAGGACATCGACTTATCTTACAGAATCACGCAAGGAGGCTATAAAAACTATTATTTTCCGGAAACCAGGATCATCCATTATAAAGGCGAAAGCACCAAGAAGAGCAGTGTGAACTATGTCTATGTGTTTTACAATGCCATGCGGATTTTCGCCAACAAGCACTTCTCGCAGAAAAACGCCAAGCTCTTCAACTGGCTTATCACGCTGGCCATCTGGTTCAGAGCATCATTGGCACTGCTGAGTCGCCTGTTCCAAGCCATTTTGCTGCCCATTATCGACTTTGTGGCCATTTATGGCGGCATGTACGCGTTATCCATGTACTGGGACATCAATATCCTCAGTGCCCGCAACAGCAGTTTTCCGCCCATTTACCGAAGAGTTTTCATTCCTTTGTACATACTAATATGGATTGTTTCAATGGCTTGCTGTGGCAGCTATAAAAAGCCTGTCACCGCTGCCAAGTCCAACAAAGGCATCCTTATCGGCACCATCATCATCTTGTTGATATATGCATTACTACCTGAAACTTACCGTTTCTCCAGAGCTGTCACCATTCTCGGAGCCATGTGGACCGTTTTGGTAGTCAACCTCATCCGCTACATCATGCGACGCTTCAACATCAGCAGCACAATGTTTGGGGGCAAGGACAAACGGCGTATCGCTGTAATTGGCCAAAGTGAGGAAGCCGCACGTGTAGCTACCTTGGTGCGCGTAGTGAACAAAAAATGCGACTTCATCGGCATAGTATATAGTGATGAAAATCAGGTGGAAGAAACTAATGGACAAGACAGTTTCCAGCAACTCGGCCAACTCAACCAATTGCGTGACATCATTTCGATATACCATATCAACGAAGTGGTTTTCTGCTCCAAAGACATCCCCGCCGACAATATCATCACCTTGATGACGGAATTGCAGGATTGCCAAGTGGAGTACAAGATTGCTCCTGAGGAAAGTGAATCCATCATTGGCAGCAACAGCATCAACACCTATGATGAGATATACGGTGTACATGTCAACAGCATCAGCAAAGTCGGCAACCGCCGCAAAAAACGCGCATTCGACCTTATCAGTTCCGTTTTCCTACTATTATTCCTCTGGTTCGACATCTGGTTTGTTCGCGACAAAGGTCAGTTCATCCGCAATATTTTCGCTGTGATGACGGGCAAAAAAAGCTGGATTGGTTGCCAGCCGTTAGCAGGTGAAGAGCCGCTACCCGAACTGCGTCCGGGGGTGCTCTACCCTTCCGATGCTTTTACCTTCAGCCAGACAGATTCCAACCTTATCCACAAGGTCAATGTCATGTACATGCAGGATTATTCCCTGCTGACAGACATTAACATCATATACCGTGGTTTCAAGCATTTAGGAAGATAGAAGATGAACAAACAGATACTACGGTTAGCCTTACCCAATATCATCACTAACATTACCGTGCCTTTGTTAGGCATGGTGGACATTGCCATTGTCGGCCATATCGGCAATGCAAGCCATATCGGAGCCATCGCCATCGGCACCATGATCTTCAACCTGATATACTGGAATTTCGGCTTCTTGCGTATGGGCACCAGTGGACTCACAGCCCAGGCATACGGCGCTGAGGATTGGGACGAAGCCATGCGCATCATGGTCAGAGGATTGACTATTGCGGTCAGTGTTGCCCTGTTGCTCATCCTGTTGCAATACCCCATTGCCAGAGTATGCGAGCTATTGGTGCACAGCAGCGAGGAAGTCATGGAATTGGCCATCCTCTACTTCCACATCCGTATCTGGGCAGCCCCTGCCACCTTGGGCTTATATGTGCTGAAAGGCTGGTTTATCGGCATGCAGAACTCCCAAACGCCCATGTGGATTGCCATCATCATGAACATCATCAATATTGTTTTCAGTTTGCTGTTTGTAATTGTATGGAAGATGGGCATCACGGGCGTGGCGTTAGGGACAGTCATGGCCCAATACTCCGGACTGTTGATGGCTATCGCACTCTGGTTCAAGCAATACGGTCATTTCCGCTCACGCATCGACCTGCGTGGCAGCTTGCATCTTGATGCCATGAAACGCTTCTTCAAGGTCAACGGCGACATTTTCCTGCGCACCTTATGCTTGGTGGCTGTCTTCACCTTTATCCCTGCCATTTCCGCCTCGATGGGAGACAAAATATTGGCTGCCAACACCTTGCTCATGCAATTGTTCACTTTGTTTTCCTACATCATGGATGGTTTCGCCTACGCAGGAGAGTCGTTGGTAGGAAGGTACACAGGGGCGAAAGACGAGCCGATGTTGCGCAAATCCGTGCGCTATCTGCTCCGTTGGGGAATGATTATAACCCTGTTATTTACAGTTATTTACTATTTCTGGGGAGAATACATTTTGGCCATCCTCACCAATGACAGGCCAGTGATTGACACTGCCATGGAGTACATGACCTGGACCGTATTGGTGCCCATCACTGGCTTCAGTGCTTTTCTATTCGATGGTATTTACATTGGGGCCACGGCTTCCAAGTCCATGCGTAACATCATGTTCGTGGCCACCGCGGCCTTTTTCATAGGTTATTACGCCCTTGCCCCACAATTAGGCAACAACGGCTTATGGATAGCCTTCCTCATCTTCCTCACCCTCCGCGGCGGCCTCATGTGGCTGTGGAATAGGAAGGTGATAAGGGTATAAACTTTACTTCACAATTCTCGTACCACAAGCGGGGTTGTCCAACTGGCCGGCCTCGGTGATGATGCATTCGTGGCCACCGTGCTCAATGTAATAGATGGCGGCACGCACCTTCGGAGCCATGGAGCCTTCGGTGAAATGGCCTTCAGCCAGATATTGCTTGGCCTCAGCTACCGTGATCACATCCAAAGCTTTTTCGTTTTCTTTCTTGAAATTGATATAAACCTTAGGCACATCAGTCAGAATATAAAACTCGTCAGCACCAATTTCAGAAGCGGTCAATGCGGAAGCCAAGTCCTTGTCAATCACAGCTTCCACGCCTCGCATCATGCCGTTTTCTTCCACCACAGGAATACCGCCACCACCAACAGTGACCACCACATTTCCTTGGTCAGCCAATTGCTTAACTACTTCAATATTAGTCACCTTCAGCGGTTTTGGAGAAGCTACCACCTTGCGCCAGCCGTTACCTTTGGGGTCTTCCTTAAAAATGGAACCCGTAGCCTCGGCATATTCGTCAGCCTCTTCACGGCTGTAATACGGTCCAACGGGCTTGGTAGGATTGATGAACATGGGGTCTTCCTTGTCCACCACCACACTGGTCACCAAAGTAACCACGTTGCGCTGGATATTTTCCTGGGCAAACACATTTCTGAAGCCCTGTTCTATCAGATAACCGATAGAACCTTGTGTTTCAGACACACAGAAATCCATGGGCATGGGCTCGAGGTCGAACACCTGCTTGCCAGCCTCATGCTGCAGCATCACATTGCCCACCTGCGGGCCATTACCGTGACCGATAACAATATTATATCCCTGTTTAACGATATTGATGAGTGAGCGACAAGTATTTGTCACATTGTCTATTTGTTCTTTGTAAGTTCCCTTTTGTTTACTTCTGAGCAGGGCATTTCCGCCGAAAGCTACGACTGCGAGTTTTGACATGTCTTGTATTTGTTTTTGATTTTTATTTGTTTTTACTGAAAAAAAGAAAATCAATGAGGACGGATGTCATTCGCCCTCACCGATATATTTCAGAATGATTTTCTAAGATTACCAGATATGTGCTCTTTCTTCGGGAGCCACATACATTTTGTCACCAGGTTTGATATTGAAAGCTTCGATAAAGCCGTCGATATGAGGCAGTGTAGCGTTTACACGATATCTGCCCAAAGAATGCGGATCTTCCATTGTACGGTGTACGATTTCCTCATCGCGGATATTGTTAGCCCATACATTGGCGTAGGCCAAGAAGAAGCGCTGATCAGCAGTGAAGCCGTCCATCATTTCCTGAATACCACCTTCAGCCTTAGCTTTCTGCAAAGCCTGGAAAGAGATGTTCAAACCACCATTGTCGGCGATATTTTCACCGAGGGTGAACTGACCATTGGCAAACAAACCAGGAGCCACTTCAATCTTGTTGAAATAGTCCACCAATACCTGAGCACGCTGGGTGAAGTTCACACCATCTTCTTCGGTCCACCAGTTGGCCAAGTTACCCATTTTGTCATAGTTACGACCTTGGTCATCAAAACCGTGAGTCATCTCATGACCGATTACCACACCGATAGCACCGTAGTTGGCGGCATCATCAGCATTCATATCGAAGAAAGGAGGCTGAAGAATACCAGCGGGGAAGCAAATTTCGTTGGTGGTAGGATTATAATAGGCGTTCACGGTCTGAGGGGTCATCTGCCATTCAGTCGGGTCAACGGGTTTGCCGATTTTAGACATCTGATATTCGTTCTCAAAACGGCGAGCACGCACCACGTTGGCATAGTAGCTGTCATCCTTGATTTCAAGCTTGCTATAATCTCTCCATTTGTCAGGATAACCGATTTTCACGATAATGGCATCCAGTTTTTCCTGGGCACGCATCTTGGTGGAGTCGCTCATCCATTTGGCATCCTGGATACGCTCACCCAGCGCTACTTTCAGATTGTCAACCAGCTTCAGCATACGCTCTTTGGCGGCAGCGGGGAAATATTTCTCCACATACAGCTCACCAACGGCTTCGCCGAGGCAACCGTCAACAGTACTCACCACACGTTTCCAGCGGGGTTTGTTTTCTTCCTTGCCGGACAATACTTTGCCATAGAAATTGAAGCTGGCATCTACGAAGTCGCTACTCAGGAAAGGAGCTGCAGCGTTAATCACCTGCCATGCCAAATAAGCCTTGATGGTATTCAAATCCGTAGTTCTCAGAATTTGACTCAGAGCGGAAACATAGTCCACTTGACCCACATTCACGCTTTCCAGACTACCCAAGCCTTGAGCTTCCAAATACTCTTTCACGTTGATAGCCGGAAGCATATTCTGGAGTTGGTCAATGGTTCTGATATTATGGGTTTTGAAAGGATCACGCATGGTGTTTTTATCCATAAACTTCTCTGCCATAGCAGTTTCAAGTTTCAGCACAGCGTTTGCCAGTTCGTTTTCACGACCTTCCATATTCACCAATTTGCCATATCCTGAAATTTTGAACATTTCAGTCAGCATTTCCACGTATTTGTCACGTGTATTCTGCTCATCTTCCTTCAAATAGTAATCGCGGTCGCCGATGCCGAGGCCACTTTGCCACAGCCAAGCGATATTCATACTGCTATTGTCGGGATCAGCCTCACCGAAGATGCCCAAGAAAGGATTCAGGCCATTCAGGCTCATATCTGCGAGCATGGCTGTCAGTTCTTTCAAATCCTTCATATCGGCAATGGTTTTCAGTTCAGCCTGAATCGGTTCTGCTCCTTGTTTTTCAATGGTAACGCTATCCATACCCATGTTATAGAGGTCGCCAATCTTCTGAGCCACAGAACCTTTCTCGTTCTGTTGGGCTGCGGTTTCAGTAATAATTTCTTTCAGCTGAAGTTGATTATTCTCACCCAGCACGTCGAAACTACCATAACGTGAGTATTCAGGTTTCAGCGGGTTATTCTTCATCCAGCCGCCACAGGCGAACTGATAGAAGTCATCATTGGGGGATACGGTGGTATCCAAATTAGCCAAATCAATACCTGAAGTGAAGGTCACCTCTTCTTTTTGTTTGGATTTGCAGCTGCTGATCAGACAAAAAATCGCACAAATCATAAGCGGAACAATAACTTTTTTCATTTGTAAACTTTTATAAATCAGTATTTTAATTTATTTTTCAAGCAAAAATTTAGGACCGCAAATATACAAAAAATAATTAGCAAATTAGCAAATGAAAAAATTAGTTAATGAAGTTAGGGATCGGGGTTAGAATTCAAAATTCAAATTTCAGAATGCATAACCATTCTAACCGTCCTAACCTTGCAACCGAATAACAAAAAAATTTCACTTTAGTTGCATTCATATTGAATTTTTTTTTATAATTTTGCATTTTGAAATAAAATGTACTAAATGGGAAAGAAAGTTTTATTCATTACGCCGGAGATTTTTCCATATATGGAGGAGAATTATATCTCCCACCTTTGCCGTTATCTGCCGCAGGGCATTCAGGAAAAGGAGAACGAAATTCGCACCTTCATGCCAAAATATGGATGTGTTAACGAGAGAAAGAATCTGTTACACGAAGTCATTCGTCTGTCAGGTCAGAATATCATTATCGAGGACACAGACCATCCTTTGATTATCAAAGTAGCCTCTTTGCAGGCAGTCAGGATGCAGATCTATTTCATCGACAGTGAGGATTTCTTCAAACGCAAGACTGTTTTCCGCGATGAAAACGGCAAGTTTTTTGATGACAACGACTCGCGGGCCATTTTCTTCGCTAAGGGAGTGATTGAGACCGTCAGGAAACTCGGATGGGCCCCTGACATTATTCACTGCCATGGCTGGATTACCGCTTTGGTTCCCATTTTCATCAAGACTTGTTACAAAGACAACCCGCTGTTTCAGGATATGAAGATGGTTTTCTCGGTATATAACGACCATTTCAGCGAGAAATTCTCTTCAGACTTTGCCAAGAAACTGAGATTGACGGGTATTCCCAAAGAGTACACCACCAAATTCAGAACTCCCGGTTACGAAGCCCTCATCAAGAGTGCTCTTGATTTCTCCGAAGGTGCGGTCATCGCTCATCCTGAGGTCAAGAAAACTCTTCAAACCTATATAAGCAAAAGCGGCAAACCCATGATAGTACACCCCGAGGGAAACGAATACGTGGATCTTTACGACAACTTTTATGATCAACTGTTAGCCAACTAAACCAATCTGCAATGACACTCACAAAGAAAGCCGCCTGCTTATTGTTGCTTGTCGTTTGTCTCATTTCCTGCAAGAAAGAATATAACTCCATCGGACTTAATTTGGAAGATGAATTATTAGGAACCACCCGGGACACAACGAGCATTACAGCCTACTCTGTTTTATACGACACTCTTAGCACCACCAATTTGTCCACCCAGCTTCTGGGAGAGTTGCACGATCCCATTTTCGGCAAGACCGTGGCTTCAGTTTATTCCCAGTTTCTGAGTTCAGGTTCCACTCCTTCCTTCGGCGAGAATCCCGTCATCGACTCGGTAGTGCTCACCCTGCAAACCGCCAGTTATTATGGGGACACCACTGCAGCCCTGCATTTCGAGGTATATGAGCTGAACGAAGACTTGGATAAAGAAACGACATATTACAACTACAACACCACCGAGCATAGCAATAACAACCTGGTTAACAATCCGGGAGCAAATTATTACGTGAGACCCAATTCTCCTATTACACTCAACAACGAGGTTTTGTCTCCACATATACGTATTCGTTTAATCCCGGAATTCGGCCAATATTTAATCGACGAAAGTGTCAACTGGCTGACTGACGAAGCCATCCTAACTGAATTCAAGGGATTATTTATCCAGGCCAGCTCCACTCATTCCACAGGCTGTCTGTTTTCAACCAACGTGACAAGTTCCTTAACAGGACTGGTTATCTATTATCACAATACCGCTGGTGACGGATTAAGTTACACATTCCGCCCGTCAGAATCCGGAATCACCTATAACAACTACAATCATTTCAACTATATGGATGCCTGTCAGGATTTAAGACGACAAATCATCGATAACGACAGCACCAATATCAGCAAGTTATATCTGCAAGCCATGGCTGGTGTCAGAGCCAGAGTAAGCCTGCCATACATACGCCAGAAGTTTGCCGCATTGGACAACCGTGTGGTCATCAACAGGGCCGAGCTGGTTATCAGCAACTACAACCCTAACGAATCGGTGTTCAACCATCCTTCTGGACTTTCCATCCAAGGGGTGAAGAGCGACGGTTCATTGTACTACATTCCTGATGACGACATGCTCAGTTCCGACGGCTTTTTCGGAGGCACATACAATGCCTCTACCGGCGAATACAGGATACGAATCACCCAATACATACAGCAACTCATTCTGAACCAAGGAAATTATGCTAACTATTTTTACCTGACCATTAAAGGATCCGGCACACATGCCAGCCGTCTGGTATTCCATAGCAGCACCCCTGAAATCGGCTATGAGGGGCAGCAGTTGAGGGTGGAGATTGCGTACACCACTTATTAGTTGGAAGGTAGAAGGTAGAAGGTAGCAGTAAGAACTTCTTGCGGTGGAACCGCAGCCGCCGCATAGAAAAACAAACAATAAAATTGATATTTTGAGAAACATGGCGGTGGAACCGCAAACAACGCATAACAACAGCATATAAACGAAAAAATAACATACAAAAATGTCAGAGCAAATTAAAGGAAAGATCTCACAGATTATCGGAGCTGTAGTTGACGTACAGTTCAGTGAAGGCACCAAACTGCCCAACATCTACGACGCGTTGGAGGTTATGCGCCCCAACGGCGAAAAGCTTATTTTGGAATGCGAACAAGATATTGGTGAGGACACCATGCGTTGCATCGCCATGGACTCCACCGACGGCTTGCGTCGTGGCATGGAAGTGATTGCCACAGGCCGTATGATCAGCATGCCTACCGGCAATATCAACGGACGTCTGCTCAACGTGATAGGCGAATCCATTGACGGTATCGACAAGCTGGAATCAAAAGTTCGTAAGGACATCCACCGCGACCCGCCTACCTTCGAGAACTTGTCAACCTCACAAGAGGTGCTTTATACCGGTATCAAGGTTATCGACCTTATCGAGCCATACGCCAAGGGCGGAAAAATTGGTTTGTTTGGTGGTGCCGGTGTGGGCAAGACCGTGTTAATCATGGAGATGATCAACAATATTGCCAAGAAATATTCCGGTATGTCAGTATTTGCCGGTGTAGGTGAACGTACCCGTGAAGGTAACGACCTGCTCCGCGAAATGATAGAATCCGGCGTTATCCGCTATGGCGAGGAATTCAAGAAGAGCATGGAAGCCGGTGGTTGGGACCTCAGCAAAGTGGACAAAGAAGAGTTGGCAAAATCACAGGCCACCCTTGTTTTCGGCCAGATGAACGAACCCCCTGGAGCACGTGCCCGTGTGGCCCTGTCCGGTTTGACCGTAGCCGAATACTACCGTGACGGTGATGAGCAGTCTGGCGGCAAGGACATCCTGTTCTTCGTGGACAACATCTTCCGTTTCACCCAGGCAGGTTCTGAAGTATCCGCCTTGCTGGGACGTATGCCCTCAGCAGTAGGTTACCAGCCGACACTGGCCACTGAAATGGGTGTGCTGCAAGAGCGTATCACCTCTACCAAACGTGGTTCAATCACTTCAGTGCAAGCTATTTATGTACCTGCAGACGACTTGACCGACCCGGCACCTGCTACTACCTTCTCGCACTTGGATGCCCAGACCGTGTTGAGCCGTAAGATTGCCTCCCTCGGTATTTATCCCGCTGTTGACCCCTTGGATTCAACCTCCCGTATTCTTACTCCCGACATCGTTGGTGAAGAGCACTACAACACCGCTCAGCGTGTGAAAGAGACCTTGCAACGATACACCGAGTTGCAGGATATCATCGCCATCCTTGGTATGGAAGAACTTTCTGAGGAAGACCGCAAGGTGGTACACCGCGCACGCCGTGTACAGCGTTTCATGTCACAACCCTTCCATGTCGCTGAACAGTTCACCGGTCTCCAAGGCAAATTCGTCAACATCGAAGATACCATCAAGGGTTTCAATATGATTCTGAACGGAGATTTGGATTATCTGCCAGAAACAGCCTTCAACTTGGTGGGTACCATTGAGGAAGCCATTGAAAAAGGCGAGAAAGAATTGGCACAAACCGCAAAATAGCAGCCATGAAGTTAGATATCACCACACCCGACAAACAACTTTTTTCCGGAGAAGCCAGTTTGGTGCAACTGCCCGGCTTGGATGGACTTTTCGAAGTGCTGAAAGACCATGCTCCATTGGTAGCAGCCTTGAAGAAAGGAAAAATCAAGGTCGAACTCAATGATGGGCAAACGGAATACTATGATATCAATGGAGGTACAGTAGAAGTTCTCAAGAATAACATTTTAGTTTTAGCAGAATAAATTATGAAAACAATTCGTCTTTTCATCATTGCCGCTATCCTTTTCGCGATAGCAAGTATCAACCCGCTTTTCGGTCAGAAGCTCAAACCGGAAGCCGTTCCCGATGATGTCAAACAAACCATGGAATTTGAATATCCCAATGTCAAAATCACCTTTTGGGAATTGAACAACAATGTTTATGTGGCCAATTTCAAGGAAGACAACTCTCCCGGCAAGTGCTACATCAAGAAAAACGGACAATGGGAAAAGACCGTTTATCCTGTCCCCAAAGCAGAACTTCCTTCCGCTATCACCGACTATGTAAAGAACAACTTCGCCAACTACACAATTGGCGTATCGCAATTGCAGGAGATGCCCAATGTTCGCATCCATTATTATATTGAAGCCAAGCCTGAAGGTGTTGGTTACGAAGCTTCCATATTGACTTTCAACGAAGTGGGTACTCTGCTTGAGCGCAAAGACCCTGCCAACTTCAACAAGGAAGCTAAGTCTGTAGTGGACAAGACAGCCACCGCCAGTGTGCCCGCCAAGCCCGCTGCCAACGACAAAAATGCCAATGCCTCAGCAGGCAAAACTCCTGCTAAACCTACCACTCCCGCCAATAACAAGCCAGCGACAACCGCTTCCAACAGTGGCAGCAAGACCAACAGTACTCCGGCTAACAAACCAAGCTCCAGTACTTCCAAACCTTCCACCAGCTCCAGCAGCAAACCCAGTACTTCCTCAACTACTTCTTCAGGAAGCAAAACCACAACCTCTTCCAGTAGCAAACCCAGTACCTCCTCAAATGCTTCTTCTGGTAGCAAAACCTCAACCTCTTCCAGCAGTAAACCTGCAACCAGCAGCTCCACTGCAAGCAAAAACAGCAGCGACAGCAAATCCAACACGGCTTCTGCCAGCAAACCCAAGAAAGAAAAAGAAGAGAAACCTGTATACGACGAAAGAGGTAACAAAGCCATTGACATCAACAGTGTGCCAGCTCCTGTAAAAACCGCACTCAGCAAGAAAGTACAACGTCCCGAAGACTTACACTGGTTCAAGATTGACACCTTCTATGTGGCCAACTTTATTGCCCGTGAACAGAAGAACGAAGTATTCATCACCAAATCAGGAGTTTGGGAAAAGACCTATACGGTACTTCCTGAAGTTTCCGTAGGTGGTAATATGCTCAAACACTTGCAGACCTATTACAAAGGTTACCGCTTCAAAAACGCCATCAAAGAGACACGTGCCGACAAAAAAGATGTGACCATGGTGGAAATCTATGAGAAGAACAACTATAAACAGAAATTGGTGACCACCCTGTTTTTTGACAAAACCGGCAAGCTTATCAACACGGTTGACCCCAACTATGAATTAGGTGGACAAGCTCAAGAAAGTAACGAAGATGAATCTTTGGAAAAATACTACGAAAAGATGAACATGTCTAACAAAGCATCAGGAGATGACAATATTCCCAAAGATGTCATGAATGCCTTCAAAGCCAAATATCCACATGCAAGCGGTGTAAAATGGACCGAAACCGAAACAGGAGATTATTCAGCATCCTATTTTGGCACCAGAGGCAAAGAAGTATGTATCATCAACAGCTATGGTGTCATCACCGAAACTATGACTATGGGCAACCCCGACAATCTGTTGAGCAGTATTTCAGCATACGTCAAGCAGAATCACAAGAACTGCAAGGTGGTAGAATATTATGCTGTTAAGAATCTAGTAGAGAAAAAGAATTTCTACAAGGTAATTATCGCCGACAAAAAAACGAAGGTCGAACAAGAGCTCTTGTTTACCACCTCCGGCAAAATTGTTGAATAAAACATTGACTCTTACATAGAAAGGGTGGAGCGCTGCCCCACCCTTTTTTCTAATATAAATTAATAGTATCAATGAATTATATCGAAATCAAAATTCATTTCTCCTCCGCAGAACCGTGGAAGGAGATTTTTAGTTCATTCTTAGCCGATGCAGGCTGCGAGAGCTTCATGGACGGTGAGACAGACAATGACTTGCTATGTTATATTCCCACGAATCTGTACGACGCTGACAATATCAAAAACATATTGGGAAACCATGACTTGGATGTTCAGGTTCAATACGAGACACAAGAGATTGAGCAACAGGATTGGAATGCCGTATGGGAATCCAACTATACTCCTGTTCTGATTGCCGACCGCTGTTATATCAGAGCACCCTTCCATCCTGAAATGAAAGGCGTAGAATATGAGATACTGATTGAGCCCAAGATGTCCTTTGGCACCGCCCACCATGAGACCACCTCACAGATGATTGAATATCTGTTGGAAGAAGATTTGAAGGGCAAAAGTGTATTGGACATGGGTGCGGGAACCGGCGTGTTGGCCATCCTCGCCCACAAACGCGGGGCTCATCCTGTAACTGCCATCGACAACGACGAATGGGCTTACAACAATAACTTGGAGAACATCGCCCGTAACAACTGCGAGGATATGGAAGTCATTTTAGGCGATGCCTCCGCACTCAAAGGACGTAAATTCGAGGTTATCATTGCCAACATCAACCGCAATATATTGGTCAATGATATGCCCGCCTACGCTGAGGCCCTACTTCCCGGCGGAACCATTTTCTTCAGTGGTTTCTATGAGGACAATGACTTGGACATCATCAAGCAACGCGCGGCGGAATTCGGCATTGTCTATCAGTCACACAAAGCGAAGAATAGATGGTGCGCGATGAAAGGAGTTAAGAGGAGTTAGGAATTAGGGATTAGGGGATAGGAATCCAAAATCCAAAATACATTATCCTGTAATCCTGTAATCATAAAAACTCCCCATGAGCACGCAGTGCAAAACTCCCCTTGAACAAAGTGAAACTCCCCTCTCACGAAGTGAGACTCCCCCATTCAAAGCATAAATTCAATTAGCATATTGACAATTAGCACATTAAAGAATATGAACAAACGCATCCTATTTATAGTCAGCATCTTAATCTTATCCTGCATAGGATTAAAGGCGCAGCGTTTCACTTCGTTCACTGAGAACCCGGCCTATACCATTGAGGAGGTGAAGGCCTACTTGGAAACCGTACCCAAGGAGAGACAGAAGGAGGCCGACGCTCTCCTCAAACGTTTCACCGAATTTTGGAACAGTCCCTGGATGGATGACGAGTCGCAGGATATCTTTATCGATGTGGCCAACAAGATGCTCAAGAAAAGGATGAGACCTATTCCCCACTTCCAGGCCTACGTGGAAGCATACGCGGCATTCATGAACAGTCCTCACGCAGGAGAACTTGAAACTTGGTCTAAAATCGTTCAATATCACTTTAATGAAGAAACTACCCTGTTCAAGGATAAAATGCAGATATATACCGACTTCTTCAGCCGGAACATGCTATACAACAGTGCCAACTCCCGCTGGACAGTCTATGGCGAAGCGGAGAGCATCGGTTTTGACAAAGAACCATACATTCGCTTTGCAGACATCGACTTGGTGGGTAGTTCAGCTCATGACAGCTTAACCATTGTGTCCGCCCAAGGAGATTATTACCCCTCTTCGCTGATGTTCAAAGGTAAAAAAGGTATGGTCTATTGGGACAGAGCCGGTTTGGGTGCTGAAATCAACGCACAAATAGTCAATTACAACGTTGATGTTCGTTTCCCGAAATTCACCGCCAATGATGCCACCCTCAACTATCCTAAATATTTCAACAGACCGATAAAAGGAGTTTTGGAAGAAAAGGCAGCCTTAGCCACCAGTGAGGACAAAGCCACCTACCCCCGTTTCCGCAGTAACGATGAACACATTGTCATCAATGAAATTTACAAAAATGTGGATTATATCGGCGGATTTGAATTGCGTGGAAGCTCTATCCAAGGTTATTCTGAAGGAGCTGCCTTGTCGCAGATATATGTCAAAAAAGATGGCAAACCCATTGTAAAGGTCTATTCCAGAAACTTTCTGTTCCGTCCTGGTAATGTGTTGGCAGAAGATGCCAGCATACGTATCATCATTGACGAGGACTCCATCTACCATCCCGCCGCCAACTTCAAATACAACGAAGTCACTAAAGAGGTGTTGATTTCCAGACCGAAGCAGGGTGTTGGAAGAACTCCGTTCTTCGACTCCTATCACAAAATGGATATCACCGCTGAATCCATTTCATGGAAAACTGACGAGGAGCGTATTGAAATCAAGCCCATTGTGGGTTTAACCAGTGAAAGTCCAGCTTATTTCGAATCGCAAAACTTCTTCGACCCCACCATCATGCGTAAAATATGGGGTTATAATGAGGTCAACCCTTTGTTTACCCTATGGGAGCTGTTCAAAACCAACAACTATGAGCCTTTGCGCCTGCATGAAGTGGTTTCTTGGTTCAAAAAATCCGAAATCGACATCAAAGCCATGATGATTGACTTCGCTGCTCGGGGTTTTATCGAATATGACATCACCAACGACAAAATCATATACCGAAAGAAAATCTCACAGTACCTCAACAACGATGTACGCAGAAAAGACTACGACAATATCATTCTGGAATCCAAAACACATTATGCCTCTTATGACTTGGTAAGCAAGGATTTACGAGTGACAGGCTGCGAATTTTTCGTATTGAGTGACGCACAGATTGTCAACGTGTATCCTGCTGGTGAGAATGTCACGGTGAAGAAAAATCGTGATATGGTCTTCTCCGGACGAATTGTTGCCGGCCTTTTTGACTTTGTCACCCACAATTGCCAGTTCAACTATGACAAATTCCAAGTCGATATGAACGTTATCGACTCCATGATCATGTATGTTCCCGATGAGCATGGTCCCGTAAACATCTATGGAGAGCACAAGTTGCGCAAACTGCAAAGTCCTATTGAAGAACTGTCCGGCACTCTGTTCATAGATGTTCCCGGCAACAAATCAGGTACTGTGGATTATCCCGACTATCCCATTTTCGAAGCCCGTAAGGGCGGCAAGGTTTACTACGACAAACCTCAAGTATTAGGCGGTGTATATAGCCGTGACCGCTTCTACTATGCAGTGGACCTGTTCCGCATCAAAAATCTGGATAACTTCGAGATTGACTCCATGAAATTCACTGGAGCCTTGGTATCCGGCGGCATCTTCCCCGACATTCGTGAACCTTTGCAGGCACGACCGGATTTCTCCTTGGGTTTTGTGCACCACACCCCAGCATCCGGACTTCCCTGCTATGAGGGCACTGGCAATTATACCGGCATTATCGACTTAAGTTACAGAGGTTTAAGAGGAAGAAAAGGAACCATCAACTACCTAACCTCCGTCACCACCTCTGATAGCTTGGTCTTCTACTTGGATTCCTGCAACGCTTCTGTTAAACACCACGAGGTGGCCGAGCAGACAAGTGGCACGGAATTTCCGCCCACCACAGTAGATAACGCATACTTACACTGGACACCTTATCAGGACAAATTCTATGTATATACTGTAGAAAGTCCCATGAGTATCTTCCGTGAAACTGAGCTGACGGGCAACTCTATTCTTACCCCATCAGGCATGTTCGGCACAGGAACGCTGCGTTTCAAAGGCGCTGAAATCGACTCGCGCTTGTTCGCCTTCAAACACCACGAGTTACAAGCAGACACTTCAAGTTTGCGCCTGTATAACCTAAACAATGGGGAATTGGCTTTCCGCACCGACAATTACAATTCTCATGTGGATTTCAAGACACGAAAAGGTTCCTTCAAGTCGAATGGAGATGCCTCTGAAGTGGTTTTTGTGAAAAACGAAATCAAGACCAACGCTTCCGCCTTCGACTGGGATCCTATCGACGAGACCATTTTGCGTTTCAAGTGGGATGATCCGCACAAAGATGTGGACATTGACAATACACCCACCCGTGAGCTGATAGAGATGCCTGGAATCAAGGCCAATGAAATGATTGCCACTGACCCAAGCGTTGGGCTCCATTTCAATGCGTTAAGCGCCGAATTCAATTACTCCACCAACATTATCAAATGCGAAGGGGTACGCTATATCGAGTCTGGCGATGCCGCCATCTTCCCGCATGAAGGCAAGGTTACCGTATATGAAAAATGCCGTTTGGAGCAATTCACCAATGCCCGACTGTTAGCTAACCGTACCGACAAGTACCACGAATTGCATGACTGCACCATCAACCTTTACACAGCAACCCGTTTCAGAGGCAAAGGTTTTTACGATTACATTGACGAAAACAAAACCGTGCAGACCCTTTATTTCGACACCCTGTGGTGCATTAAGAACACGGAAGGCCACGCCAAGATTCCAGTAGAGAAAAACTTTAAACTCAGCCCGCACTTTGGTTTTGACGGACGTGCCGAGTTGCACGGCGAAAACCAGTTCCTGTCATTCTTCGGCGGGGCGGAAATCATCCACGACTGCTACAAAGAGAAACCTGCCAGAATGAAGATTTTGCAGCAGGTAGACCCCGACAATATCATGCTGGAAGTTCACGAGCGTACTAAGGACATCAACGACCGCAAAGTGGTGATTGCCATCGCCTCTGCCAATACTACAGGGCGCATATACACCGCCTTCGGTTGCGCCAAGGAACAGTTCAACGACGCCGAGTATATCAATGTATGGGGTTTCATCACCTATCATCACTCCACGCAGGAATTCTGGGCAGCCTCCAAAGAAAAATTGGAAGACCCGTCACTGCCTGGCAATATGATGACCTTGAATACCAACAACTGTATCACTACCGGTCAGGGAGTCATCGACATGGGTACCAAGTTAGGGCGTATTGACTTCAACACCAATGGTGAGATTGTCAACTACATGAAAGCCGACTCCGCCGACATGCATCTGACCACCTCCATTGACTTCTTCTTCAACGAGGAGTCCATGAAAGTGCTGAACCGCCATTTGGACAACTCCTCAAGTTTAGATTTCCTGGATGTTTCAGAAGATGAGAGCTATGAGATGGCGTTGCGCAACATGATGACTGAAGATGAGTATGTCAAATACCAGAACGATATGGCGATGGGTGGCTCCAACAAGAAGCTGCCACAGCCACTGCAAGTCCGCTTCCTGTTCTCCCGCATTGATTTCGAGTGGGACAATGTGAATGCTGCTTTCCTGTCGCAACGCACTCTGCCGTTGATCATTTGCAATAGCAAGCAGGTGTACAAGAATGTGCCCGGCCGTATTGTCATTGAGAAAAAAGGCTCCCGCAACAGACTGTACATCTATTTTGAATTTGACAATGAGTTCTTCTTCTTCCAATTCGAGAACAACAGCATGTACGGCTATGCTTCCGTGAAGAAATTCAATGAGGAGATATCGAATACGAAAGCCAAGAACAAAACTTTAGCCGCTGAGAAAGGCAAGCCTTCGTTCACATACAAGTTAGGTAACCGAAGCCAGCAACGGAAGTTCACGAAGAAGTATTTCCCACCGCTGGAAGAAGAGACAGAGAACAATTAATAGTTAACAATTAATAATTAATAGTTGTAGGGCTGTCATATTATGGCAGCCGAAAAAATTATAATAATTCAAAGTTCAAAATTCAGAATTCATATTATTGAATTTTGGATTTTGAATTTTGAATTCAAAACCATGTAATCAATTAACAAACAGATATTTACAAAATTTTTTTCGTATAACCCCGAAAGCTGATTGTCAATTCAAAAAAAAGTTGTATTTTTGCAACCTCATTTGAGAACTGAAACGCTGCATTCGTCTAGTGGTCCAGGACATCAGATTCTCAGTCTGAGGATCGAGGGTTCGAATCCCTCATGCAGTACAAAAAAAAGCGACATGAATATGTCGCTTTTTTTTTGTTTTAACTACTTACAACTACAACTGTGTATTGATAGTTTCTATCAACACACACAATAGTTTCCTGTCCTTTTCTTTGGTCTCATCTGACAGTTCTGCATTGGGGCATATATCTGCATGAATAAAATTAGCTTTGTCGTGCGTTTCGCCTATTGAATTGGGACGATAGCCATATAAAAGCTTCTCTGTATTCCAGCGATTGTGTTCCACTTCACCCAAAAGACATACAATCTTATCAGTCAGATTAGCATTCACAATTTTGCCACCAACATACTCTGCACCAATACTACGCAATTTAAAAGGTAATGATAATGCATTATTTATATTTGACCAACGCTCACTGATTGATCTTTCTTCCCATTCTTTTTTCCCTTCTGGCCAAAATTCATTATATACCGAATTCACACATTTTGCCCACTTCAATTCCATTGCGTCCTCCTCAACCAGAATATTGGATCCTCCAAAATATTGAATCGTATCAAAACGTTTATGAACCAACATCTTTGTATTCGAATCGTATTCAGCATAAACCCATACAGGCGTTTTATACTTATACACCTCCGTGGGCAAACGGTGGCTATTACGGAAATTAGCCTCTGTATCATCCTGGCAGAAAGCAATATTGAGATACTGGTTCGAGCTGTCATTGCTCCATTCTTTGAGTAGCTTAAGCACATGGTAATCCATCACATCGGCTTCAATAAATTCAAATTCGATGTCGAGGAAATCATTCTTTTCGTCAATTGTGTTTTGGCAAAGCTTCTCCTCTCCTATTTTATCCCACCATCTACACGTATAGTGACAATGCTGGAAGAAAGTCTGATAGCGTCCCACGAAAGACTTCATCTTACGTTCCATATTGGGGTCCACACAAGTGATTTTTGTGCGAATATTATGGGTAATAAAGTTGGGATAATGGGCAACGAAAGCCGTTTCCCGAGCGAGAGCCTCACCCATCTCTGTCATGCCCATCACCACCAAATGGACCTGTTTCTGCGGGCATTTGGCGATATTGTCTTCTTCGGAACGATAGTCCAGCTTCGCCTCTTTCCCATACTCATTATTGAGATCCACCAACACCTTACGACTCCAAAGTTCTTCATAGTTAAACATATGGAAATGCGCGATATCCTCCGGCCCGTACTGAGCCACAAGGTTGAAGAAATCCTGCTCTTTCAAATAGACATAGCTGTCGATTTTGTATTCGGATACAAGGCCGTAACATTCCATATTACGGATGTCGTGGTTGTTTTCGTCTTCTTCCCCGATAATGTATATGCGAGCGGCATGGTCCACACAGAGGCGTTGCAAGTCCTCTTTACTGGTGCGATTCGCATGCAGCAGGGTGATATGTTCACGCAATGACTTGTCCAATTGAACCTCGAGTTCTTCGCGAAGCACCTGCACATCCTTTTCCACGGCAATCACGATATCCGGGAGAGCCTTTTCAGCGGCGTCTTTTTGTGAACCAAATGATTTTATAAGAGCAGCTATTTTCTCGTTGTAACCAAGAATCAGGTAATGATTCATAAATTTGTACTCCACATCCCCTTCCTTCACTTTGTCGGCACGTGTTTGGATGATGTTGGTAATCGTGGCGATGAGCAGACCGTGGAAGATGACCGCGCCAATGACACAAGCCACCACCGTTACAATCAAAACAATCACGGGAGTAGTTGAGGCAGCACCTTCCTCGGGATAGGCATAATTGATAAACTGGTCAGGGCCGAAAATATCGGCCATGGCCTGCCGCAATCCCCCCACCCCTGTAATGGAATACAGGATGGACAAGAATATCAGTGCCAGCATGAATATGCTAAAAAAAAGCCCGAGCTGCACCCAAATGCTGGCGGTCAGTTTACGGTCAACACCCTGACGGATCCGGCTCCATAAATTAAATTTCCTATTCTTCATTTTTTACGATCTTATAACCCAGTTTACAAATCAATTCAAGTGTGCTGAAAGCGGTATTGCGGTCGTATGCCTTTTCCTCTTCCGATAGTTGTTCATAAGGAACAAGACAAGGGGTTTGTCGCAACGCATCATTGCGTTCAGGTCCATAGGTCCAGCCTTCATGGATACGGTTTTGCGACCAAACATCGTGCACATGCCGGGCTATGGTTTCTCCCAATTCTAGAAGTTCTTGGGGGAGGACAACATCGGAAGTGTCCATTGGGGTTGGGATAAAGGTAGTCATATAATTTTTTTGCATTGGTGAGACATTTATTTCTACCAAGCTCTTAGAACGTCAAAAAGCCCACGCCTAATTTGATACCGAACCAGTATGCATTGAGCAAGCGGTTATCAGCATAATCCGTCACCGTATGGTCGTACTTCTCGCGATTTATGGCCTTGTAGCCGCCAAAGGTGGTTCCTAAAGAGACACCCATCGACAGCTTCAGACAGTTTAACACAAAGAAATCATAGCCGTATTCGGCCTTGAAGCCAAACAACATGCTTTTTCCTGTTAGCGGTTGATCCACCAGTTCGCTCTCGTCACTATAATACGCATAATGGTCATACAATATAGACTCATTCGGCAACACATACTTGTAGAAATAACCATCGAAAGTGAATTTCAGATACTGACCCATAGGCGCCATCGTTGACCCAAGATACTGTTTGTAAAAAACATTAAAGCCATGGGCGGTCATGACAGGCTTCGGAGAAGTATCATAATTATATGAAAATAGTGAGCCCGATGAACGCGACAATACGAAGGGGGACTTATAGTAGTTGTAGCCCGCACCCACAGTACCCTTTCGCCAAACAATGACCTCCACATTCGGTGAAAGGAAATAATTCAGGCCAAAATAATTAGCGGTTTTTCCTGACCAGCCTTTGGCTATCATCGCCTCGGCCACCGCATTAGGGTTCCTCCATGAAGGTGAGAAATACATCTCCATATTAAACATCACATGTCGTCCCATGTAACCGGGATTTTGCGGAAAGAGAGAACCTCCGGCAAAAATCAAAGCTAATATAATGATCAATCTTTTCATTTCGTTCCTTTCACATATTTATATAATTCATCATAAACATCCGCATTCAAATAGGATTCACTCATGGTGGAGTAGTAATTGTTGGAACTGTGCAAATCCTGTTTTCCTGTTGTGAAATCCGTAATCACCACATCCACATTGGTACAGTATCGCGGCATTGCCAATTGCGCTACCGCAAATGGAAGTGTATAGGGACAGAAAACAGAGAAAATCAGAGATTGAAGTTTGTAGTACGAGAAGAAACTGTGATGGGAACAGGTGGTCACCACCAAGCAAATCTTGCTGCAGTCCATGGTTTTTGCGATACGCGACAAATCCTCACGCTGCTGGTAACACATTTCCATACCACTGGCAATCTTGTATTCCCGGTACCATTGTTGCAACGTAGCATAATCGTTATACTGCTGGGTATCAAATTCTTTCAACGTTTTATTGTCAAAATATAGTGGATTCAATTTCAGTTTCTTGGCACTCTTCAAAATATTGTCAGTCAAGCGCACTTCCAATTTGTCGCTTTTCTTAGACGCTTTCATGAGAGATTTAAAATCTTCCTTGTTTGGATGAACATAACAAATCGGCTGAACAATCAATATTTTCGATAGGTCCGTGGCCTGGGGTGTGGAAATAGCATCCAAAATCTGCTGATTTTCCTCATCCTGAATCGCAGAATTCATCAGAGCCTGCAGCAGTGAATCACGATGGATGTCCACCAGCATATAATTCGCCGTCTTGAACTTTGACGTAGGTTTCACCATATCCGGCTGGTTGCCATGTCTCAGCTTTTCATATTTGCTGGTATACTGGCTGCTGTCACGCAGACTTTTCGGCATAGTCTCCAATGAGCCCAAATCAAAGCCCATCGGATAGTCTGAGAAATCGGTATATTTCATCTTATTCTTCACAAAAACATCCCTGACCTCATCCTTCAACAATTCCATATAGCAGGTATCTTCAGGATATTTTGTCATGGCCTGCCAAGTTTGCCGCAAAGCCAAAAGGGAAGTTTCTGATCTGGACATTTTTGACAGGAAATAAGACACTTGCTGCATTTCCCCTTCCACCTTCTTATAAGGACTGAGTGTTTGGTTAGTCTGGCTATAGTTTTTATGTTTGGAAAAACCATAGAAAGCATACACCATCGCTTTGTCCACAAAACTATTGTTGGGCATCTCCCTTTTCAGCACATAACCATTATAGATAACCTTGTCATATTGATGGGTTACCAACCACAGATGGATACACTCCAATCGGGCCAAACTGCGAATTTCCTTAAAAAGTTCCTCCGACTGAACAAAAGTCCGGCGTCCCTCATTCGACAAATTAGCTATCTGCGATTTGGCCGCGGCACGACGTTTCACAAGATTCGGATGCGTGAATATGGTATCAATAATTCCGGACCGATCTGTTATGGGAGCCACATTTTGAAGGAAATAATTATCAGGGAATTGATAGAATGAGGTTTCCACGTATTGCTTGTCGAAACTGATTTCATCGAAAGGCAGGTCGCCATACTGCAACACATCAAAAACCCCATCCATCACCGAATAGCTATAGGGGGAATGGCTGAAGTAACGCTCAATAGCAACTCTGTCGGCCTCGGATTCCTGCTCACGGGAGCGGCTTTGATAGGTCAGAAAATACGACACAAAATCAGAGCCCTGTTTCCGGCTATTGTAGTCAAACTGAAGTTTATGGTGTTCCGCATAATGGGCGATTTCATGGGCAATCACAAATGCCAGCTCGGCCTCATTGGACACCTGTGCCAGCAAACCCACATTCACAAAAATCCGTCCCTGTTCTGTGGAATACGCATTTACTTCCGGAGACTTCAGAATGTAAAAACGCAACTCTGACCGAAGCTGCGGGTAATCTTTCAACAAATTGTCGGCGATGTGATCCACGTATTCATTCAGCGGCGTGCCATACAATACCCTACCCTCCTTTATCAACTCGTACAAAAAATCATTATAATCTTTTGCATTGGTCTTCTGCTGCATGGTATTGCTGAAATCAGCGGGAAAATCACCTTCCGACTGCAGAGGTTGGAAATTATCCACCCTACTTTGCGCCCATACTTTTCCTGTAAACACAAAGGAAAAGACAAGCAAAACAATAAGGAACCTTTTCATTTTGATATATATTTGATAATCAATTATTTCTATATGCTTTCAGTTTTATTGTTGATTTTTCATTTGCAACCACCAATCCTTCAATTCCACCCAAGTCAGGGGCACCAAAACACCCAAGACAAATGCCAAAAGATACAATGCCTTTGCGTGTGGATACACCGGTTTGTCAGCACCTTGAGGCGGATCTATCACCGTGATAAAAGCATGGTCATACTCTTCCTGCTGGGCGACAGCATCATTATAACTGTCCACCAGACAGAGTAGGAAAGCATCGGCCTGTACCGTATCCGCAGATTTGAACGATAAACGTATCACATCAGAATATTTGGAGTAATGGGCAGTCAAATTGGGCTTGTTGTGGCTGTATAGCTCTATCGTTTCCGCGTGGGTATTGCCATTCTGCTCCACCATTAATTTCATAGCCTGCTGCACCACTGGTTTTGACTGTAACAGCTGCACTTTGGATTCCATGCGGTCGCGCACAAATTCCACTTTATTGCCCTGCTCATCCATCAGTGAATCGCTCATCATATTATAAGCACTCATATCCACTTTCAAAACGATGGTACGTTCGTACTGACGGGGAATGAAGCGCAGCATAATGAACACTGCCAATCCCAGTATCGCAACACATCCTAATATCCAATATCGCAAGCGGTAAGCCAACTTAAGCAAGTAGCCCAAGCCATGGGATTCACTATTGTTTGATAGTATGTTTTTATCGTCCATTGTGTTTGTCATTTATTCTGATTTTTCAGATGGTATATAATTTTCTTATTTGTCCAAAACCGAGAATTCCGAGTTGTTGCTAACGTATTCGGGTATAATCTCTTTCATTTTGGCCACGATAGCAAAATCGTCGAGTGATGACAATGCTTCCCGTAGCTCTTCCAACTGTTTATCCACGGTTTCGCTGTCATACTCCCGCACTTTTGCCCGCATAATTTGCGGAATATTGGTAGGTATTGTATTTTCCTTGGTGGCCAGCAGTTCCTCGTAGAGTTTTTCACCAGGGCGCAAGCCTGTGATTTCTATCTGCACGTCTGTCATTCCCGACAGTTTTATCATCTTCTGCGCCAGGTCATAAATTCTCACGGGCTTACCCATGTCAAAGACAAAGATATTGCCATCCTCACCCATGGCCGAGGCCTTCAGCACCAAGCTACACGCCTCGGGAATGGTCATAAAATAACGGATGATATTCTCATCGGTCACCGTTAGCGGTCCACCCTGTGCCAACTGTTTCTTAAACAAGGGGATAACCGAACCGTTGGAGCCTAATACATTGCCAAAACGGGTAGTGATGAACTTGGTTCCATTCACATGGCGACTTTGGGTATAAATTTCCGCCATACGTTTGGTCGCTCCCATCACATTGGTGGGATTCACCGCCTTATCGGTAGATATCATCACAAACTTCTCCGCCTTGTATTTCACAGCCAAATCAGCGACATTTTTGGTGCCAAAAACATTCACCAGCACGGCCTCGTAAGGGAACTGCTCCATCAAAGGCACATGCTTATAGGCGGCAGCATGATAGACCAGCTGAGGATGGTATTCAGCAAATAGTTCTTCCATTCTGGCCTTGTCTTTCACATTGGCCACCACAAAATCAACAGGAATGCTCATTGATGCAAAAGGTTCCTTACGGCACAGTTCAAATTGCAAGTCATAAATGGGAGATTCCGCCTGATCGACCATAACCAGACGGGCAGGATTATAATGCAGCACCTGACGGCAGATTTCGCTACCGATAGAGCCTGCCGCACCGGTAACCATCACCACTTTTCCTTCCAACTCTTTTCGCACATCCTCATGTCCCAGAATAATAGCATCACGCCCTAACAAATCCTCAATTTTAATATCCTCTATCTGATTTGATGTCAACGAGTTATCAATCCAAGTACTCACATGGGGCACCGACTTCACATTCAGTCCCAAATCCAAACCCTTATTGATAATGCCCTGTTGTTGTGCTCTGGTCAAACTCGGAATAGCAATAATCATAGTGGTGACGCCATACTTATTAATGAACTCATGGTTCAACACTTCCGCGGCACTACGCACCAGCGTACCGTTGATAGATTTTCCGATTTTCTGCTTGGCGTCATCCACAAAGGAAATGATATTGTATTGGCATGAAGTATCCTGGGCCAAGGCATTTTGGGTAATGGGCCCTGCATCTCCAGCCCCATAGATAATCACGTTGACCGTTTTGGTGGTTTTTCTGAAATACTCATTATAAATTCGTCTGATTACCAAACGCGAAATCGTGAGCATCAGCATAGCCATAAACGTGATGGCAAACACCTTATAGTACGATGGGAAGAATGACAGGGCTTCAATTCTAACCTGTGTGACAATAAATTTCCCCACAAAAAGAAATACCATAGCGAGCAAGCAGGCTCCAGATATTCTCAAAATATCACGGAAACCCGAATAGCGCAACATGCCATTGTACGACTTAGTCAGAAGAAAAGCCAGCAGAAAAGCCAGAAAAACGGAGAGTGACTGTTCGGCTATCGCCTGTGCTGTCATGGTATTGGGAATGGCATACCATTGAATACCCATGATCATGATATAGGCTGACAATACCAAAACACAGTCAAACAGCAAAATCCAAATCCTTGGAAACGAGTGGGACGAGGACCTGCCAAACAAAACTATAGCCAATCTTTTCAAAAACCTTCTCATATTATTTTGCTTCTACTAATTTAGCGAATGCATAAATTTCCCAAACTACTAACAATGAGATTTTTATAGAAACATTTTATAAAATATTTCTACCTGTTACAACAACGATTTAATGGTATCCACCACATAACGCACATCCTCATCGGTGACCCATGGACCGGATGGCAGACAGAGTCCTTTTGCAAACATTGACTCTGAGACACCATTTGTATAGGCTGCACACTTAGCGAACACCGGTTGTTTGTGCATCGGTTTCCACAAGGGACGAGCTTCAATACCCGCATCATTCAAAGCCAAACGCATGGCCTCCACATTCACATTCGGTTCGCAATCGGTATGGATTGAGCCGCCTGCATGAACGACGCCAGCCGCACCGCCAACCGCTTGGTTAACGGCTTGTTGGTATGCTCTCTCCTGCCCTTTCACCTGCAAATTCTCATCCAACAAGATGGTACACAACCAGAAATTGGAACCTGCCGATGGATTCATCGATTTGTGCAGACTAATGCCCGGGACATCCTTAAACAACTCTGCATAAAGAGATTGGACATGCTGGTGATGCTGAATATGCTCATCCAAGATGGTCATCTGTCCACGGCCGATACCCGCGCAAATATTGCTCATACGGTAATTATAGCCAATTTCCTCATGCTGGTAATACGGATAGGCTTCTCTGGCTTGTGTGGCAAAAAACATAATGCGGTCCTTGGCTTCCTGATTCGGGCATACCAAAGCACCGCCACCCGAAGTGGTAATCATCTTGTTACCATTAAAACTCAGCACGCCATAATGACCGAAGGTACCTAACACCTGGCCATTGTATCTTGAGCCAAAGCCTTCCGCCGCGTCTTCTACCACCGGAATCTCATACTTATCGGCAATCGCCATAATCTTATCAATCTGATAAGGCATACCATACAAGGCCACCGGAACAATAGCCTTCGGTTTCTTTCCTGTTTTGTCGATACGGTCAACAATGGCCTTCTCCAGCAATTCCGGACACATATTCCAACTGTCTTCCTCACTATCGATAAAGACTGGCGTAGCGCCCAAATAAGTGATCGGATTGGCGGAAGCACAGAAAGTGAAGCTCTGCACCAGCACTTCATCACCTGGCTGCACGCCACAAGCCAACAATGCCAAATGCACAGCCGCTGTACCCGAGGACAATGCCACCACTTTTTTATCAAGCATACGCTTGCCAGATTCCGTATCCACCTGGTTGACAAAATCTTCTAGATCTTTTTCAAAGCCATTTACATTAGGTCCAAGAGGCACTACCCAATTGTCATCGAAGGCTTCCTGAACAAATTTTCTTTCCATGCCCGTTTCACTCATGTGGGCCAAACACAACAATATGCGTTTATTCATTTTATTGATATTTAGATTGTTATAATTATCGATTAGTTTCAAAATCAGTTATCTGCAATATCATGGCGCAATACACGTACATCACTGCCACGAAGACCACTCCCATTTGCCGCTCCAACATGGATTCAAACAACAGACTTAGGAACAAGACTGCTAAAAACAGGAATGGGAATAATAGCCTTTTTTTCCAGGTCACAAACAAAGGATAAAAGAGCATGACCAGCAAGGCCAGCAGGCCCATGATTCCCGTAGCCATCCACGTGTCAAGAAATTGATTATGAGGACAATATACTGTAGCTTCAGGATCTTCTTCCGTCACATAGAAAGGCGTGAGCACATCCATCCGGTCACCTGCGCCAACACCCCAAATCACGTTATCCTGAATCACAGTCCAGGCATTGCCCATTATGGCAAAGCGACCATCAGAGGCATCGCCATTAGCTATCTGTTCCACCGTACCCGACAAGCGTCGGAAATGCGATGGCAAGGAGAAATGCACAATCACCACCATCAAGGACAAGGCTACTAAAGAGATAATGGCAAAACGGTATTTTTTACGCATAAAAGTCTGATGCAGCCAGCACATGAACAGCAACACCACCAAACACAACAGACCCGCTCTGGAATTGATGCACAACAGGAACAAAACCAAACAGACAAAGCAAAATACCCACAATACTATTCTTGAAGGATTCGCCTTGTTCAAATGATTCATTTCCTCATACAAAAAAGCCAAACCTGTAAGGATATACAAGGCCATGTAGCTATGATGGATATAGTAGAAATCCTGATTCATCATAAACCACAGGAACGAATGCTCCGCAGAAATAGTGGCCTGCACAATCATACGCATCAGCAATACAACAGACAACGCAGATAGCAGTAACACATTGAGCCACAATATAATTCTAAGGCATTTTATGGATATCTCCCTGAAATCAGTACAGGCAAAAGCGAAAGGAATTACCAGAATCCATACCAGTTGTCCCACTTCTCCCCAGCCAGTCACCATATTTTCAGTCCACAGCAAACTCAGCAGATACACCACCCATAGACACATCATAGGAATCAGGATATGATAACTTTTATTGTAGTGATATGTTTTATCCTGATGCCAGCCAAAGAACGACCAACGTTTCAAGAGGGTGTTTTTCAAGGCCATTGACAATATCCATAAGCAAGCAAAGATAAGCCCCACGCCTGAGTCAAAAGGAATGGACAGCAGCATAAAGGCCATATTGTACAACTCGGCCTTTTCTGTCCAGTGCAGCTTCGCAACTTCCTTATGTATCAAATCAAAAGTTTTCATCGTTATTGGATGACCACAACATTATGCTTTCAAATACTTTTTCACTACGGCCGGATTTCCCGCCACCATCGTGCCTGACGGAACATTCTTGGTGACCACAGAGCCGGCGGCCACGACAGAGAAATCGCCGATGGTAACACCTGGAAGAATCGTTGAATTGGCCCCTATCCAACAGTCCTTGCCTATGACCACGGGGGCTTTCATAGTATGATACAATTTACTCAGCGCATTATAGGGAGCATTGGGATCTGCACTCGTCAACACCGAGACTCCGTAAGAAATTGTACTATTCTCCCCTATTTCTATTTTGTCTTTTGCCAAGAGAAAACAATTCCTTTCAATCTCCGTATGATTATGCATCAGCAAATTGGAATAGTCGCCTACCAGCATCGGATTGCCGATAAAATAGCTGTCACCCTTTGAGGCCACACGTACACCCAAGAGCTGATACACGAATTGCTTTTTATTGACAATCGGGATTAACAGCAGTAGTTTTCCAAGTAAATATTTGATTTTCAATGTAATATATTTTAAATTTATAACTGATATGGATCATACTTTTCAGTAAGAAGAGATTTTCCTTCAGGATTATACACCTCGAATACAGAATTCATGTAAGTAATATCCTTACGTGCTTCCTCCATATTGTCCACCACAAGATACACGGAAAACACAGGTCTGTCCACGATTCTTTCATTCTTGTAATGATCGCCTTCAAACTGACGCTGCTCACACTCAACGAAAGATTTCATCTGTTTGATTTCCTCTATTCCCTTGATTTTTGCGATGGTTTCTTCTTTACCCTTTAACAGATAATTGACCGTAAGCGCAATCTTATCATACTTGGCCACATCATACTTATACGCACTGAAATCATTGGACATTTTGCCTGTAAACGCATAGCGGACAGTCATATCGATAGGATCGCACTGGATACACTTGTTTTCCAGATTATAATAGGAGCCACCCAAGCGGCAACCCATTTCAAAGAAAGTGATTTTGTTGCCATTGGAATAGCCTTGCAGGAAGTACAAACCATCGGTAAATCCCAAGGATTTGAACATATTGACCACCTTGTCATTTATCTCCTCAAGATAGAAATCAAGAGCTTTTGAAGGTGCCATGCCTATATTGGAATAATTGATAGCGCTACCTCTATCCTTACACACATAGCGGTCAAACATCGAGATTACCCTGAATTCCCCGTCTTGGGCAATTAAATTCAAGATGAAATCTCGACCTGTGATATAGTCCTCAATCATAGCGTTTTGCGTAGCCGAGAAAGACAATGCTTCCGCGAACTGCTTGTCTAATTCCTCCTTGTTATAGCACACCCCTGCACCACGGGAGCCACTGCTGTCCAAGGGTTTCACAAACACTGGGTAATTGATTTTCCCATACACTTCATCACTAATCTGATTGCCCACAACATAGGTTTGCGGCACGGGCACGCCATATTGATTGCAAGTCTCCTTGAAATCGATTTTATTGGTTGATACCGACAGCATTTTCGGGGTCACATAATAGGGCAAGCCCAACTGCTTACAAATGTCATAGCAAGGTTGCTGAAGGATATCCACAAAGCCCGTTGTCACACCGTCGACGCCCTCTTTCCGACAGAAATCCACAATAGCATCAACATCGGTGGCACTGATGGTTACAAACTTATCGGCCAAGCCATTGGCAGGCACCTTATCGTTGTAGTCTGCCACAATCACGTAGGCACCCATCCTTTGCGCGTGTTTCACAATTTCGCAGGCCAGGGTAAAGCCTCCCAAGACTAACAATTTTTTTCCTTCGAATTCTTTTGTCATATTTTTTGATTTTATTTTTTGTCAAAAACGCTTTCGCTTTCCAGCACTATCGGCTCCACATCCACATCACGCAAGAAAATGTAGGGTTTATCATAATGATGATAAGGATCACGCACTATGCGGTCTGCATTACCATCTTCCATGATGCGGATTGTGTCCTCTATCAAGTCGAAGCCCACCTGAGCCATCACGCCAGTATAGGCCATGTGTCGGATATTCACCTCTGTCACCTTCAAATCTCCGTTTTTATCTTCTTTCAGGTCGAAGCTCAGAATACCATGAGCAGGAACCTTCAGCTTATCGCATAAATACTTGATGCATTCATCACAAAAGTGATTGATGCGGTCCTCATTCAGAAAGCGGGCAAAATGCGTGTTTCCCGTCACATGTGAGGGAGCGGTGCTTGCCATCACATACTCAGCACACTCCAGTGCAGCACCTTTCACATACTCATTATTGTAATACAGCATCTGATTGGCCAGGTGACGACCTGTAAGAAACTCACTCACTGTAAATTCCGAGATAAAGCTATTGATAAAAAGCCACGACTTATAACTGTCGAGGTTATCCAGACGCAAGGAACCGAGACCGCCAGTACCTTCGGTGGCACGAATCCAGCAAGGGAAGCCTATATGTTGTGCAACCTCCTCATAACGTGGATTTTCTTGTGTCACTTTGATGGTTTTTGGGATAAAATGAGTGCCTTTCAGCAACTCCGCCATGATGGCCTTGTCTCGCAGGGACACGGACAGAGATTTACAGCCCATGAACACATCCACGGGATAACGACCATTTTTCTCGTAGTAAGCACCCCACTCCACGATTTCAGCTTCAGGTTGCACAAAGGCATAATCGATTTGATAATCCTTCACCAGCTGCTCAATGAAAGGGAAATAGCTTTCCTCTGTACAACGCGGGCACACCGCATAATCGTCCAGCAAACCCGGCATAAAAAAGCCCATCGCCTTTTTGTTGGCATCCACACCTATCAAGCGGTAATCAGGATGATTTTTTCGGATTACTTTAGCGATAGAGCGCGGAGTCAAACCGCCAATGCCAGTCAGTAATATAGTTTTCATTTTTTTACTTTTAAATCGATTCTTGAATTTTTTTGACGATGAAAGCCATCTCTTCCAGACCATACCGCTGGTCACATATCAGCGACAACTCGTTATCAAACAATTGATTAACTTTCATATCAGAAGTTATCAGACTATTTTTCGGCCAATGCACAGGGCAATAAATTTGTGCCCTTATCAAGGCCTGTCTAAGCTTCTCACGTGCCGCATGAGACGCAAAGATTACGGGAACAAACAAAGGGCAGGCATCAGCACTTAATTCTCCAAAGAAATCAAGTTGCAAATGTTCATGCAGATAGGCCGCATTAGCCCTTCTCTGTGTCCGCACCTGCTCCCAATCCTGCGATTTGAACAAAGCGTAGGAAAGGTCATCCATGCCATAGTCGCGATAATCTTGCTCCAATTGCTTTCCGAAATTGGCAAATGCTTCCAGAAAGGCAGTCTTCTCTACAGACAGATTTCCATTCAGGTATTGGTATTTTGCCCTCATCGCCTGAGCCTTGGCATCGGCATAAGGACACGCAGGCAGGTTCACTGGATCAAGACCTTCCACCTGTGCACCCGTCACCACGCCCATCCATTTTCGCAGGCTTACAAAAGCATAGTCGGCGTGGGTTGGCTGCTCATCCTTCATCAAATAAGAATGAGTCCGGTCATACAAAATGATAGTACCTTTGGCCTTGAAATGATTAATCAGTTCCTCCGACAAAGTGTTTTCGTAGCCAAAATAATTGCTAACATACAGGATATCAACATTTTTATCAGCATCAATTTCATACTCCAATTTTCCATCGAAAAACATATCATAGAAATCAACCCTGATATTCCGTTGCAGGAAAGGAGCGATCATCGAATCACAGCAATAGGCTGGCATATAGACGTTTCGAACGTTCTTATGCTTCAGTATATCCTGGATGATCAAATCGATGGCGGTTCTGCCCGACAGCACGAAGAGCCCATCCCGTTCATTTACGGGAATAATTTTGTCATCAGAAATCCAGAATTCGCTGCCTATTTCTTTCATTGTTTGTGTTTTTTCACCATTCCGCAAGCGAACAAAGTGAGTGTTGCGGAATCTCATGCGGCTGCCACGATGTGACAGCCCTACATTATTGCGGACACATGCGAGGAGGCCCTACGATTTGCGGATAATTTCGGCCTCTTCTTTTTCGGCTTTCTCTATCAAATCCTGTCGGCCCTGTTCAGCCCATTCCGCCTTGCGATAATCGTAGAAACTATAAACACCGCTTTTTTCGATGCCGACACTTTCGCGTTTGAACACCTTGGTAACGGTTTTCCACAGAATCTTTACATCAAAGGCGAAAGACAAATGTTCCACATACTCCAAATCGTAGTTAATGCGATCTGGCCAGCTTACAGATGTACGGCCATTTACCTGTGCCCAGCCCGAGATGCCCGGTCTGACATCATGGCGATGGTGCTCCCGCTCGTTATAATAGGGCAAATAGTCCGGGGGCCAAGGACGGGGACCGATAAACGACATATCTCCTTTCAGCACATTCAGCAACTGCGGCAACTCATCGATGGAGGTCGCTCGCACAAAACGTCCCGCTGTAGTCAGGCGCTGCGCATCGGGTAACAAATCCCCCTTGGCATCACGCTCGTCGGTCATTGACTTGAACTTCAGCACATGAAACCACTTTTCCCCTTTGCCAACGCGGGTTTGGACAAAGAAAGCACCTGCCCCCTTGTTGGCAAAATGCAACCACAAAGCTACTATAAGCATCAGCCAGCCAACTGCCAAAAGAGCAACAGTAGCCACCACAATATCCAACAAACGTTTGAAAAAATTTCTATACATACTACTCAATAATCTTTAATTCTTCCGCAGAAAGATTCTCATAATCAAATCTTTCCGCCACCTGACGCACCCGCTTGCACATCGCCTCATATTCTTCTTCGGGCTGTTCTGCCAAGCGGCGAATAGCCTCTGCCATTTCCTCTGCAGTCTTCATGTTATAAACGACACCCAAATTGTTTTCCGTAATGACATCATCGTAGGCGATATCAATATTGCAGACAATAGGTTTACCTGCCGCCAAATACAAGAACAATTTACCCGAGCTAACCCCGTATTTGCCAAAATTTTGTTCATAGTTCATCACATTGACCGTTGCCTGGGACACTATCCAAGCACACTCAGCAAAGGAGACTCTCTTTTCCTTGAAAACAATGTTGTCTAACCCCTTTTCTTTGGCATAGGCTTCCAATTCCTCCCGATATGCCCCGTCTCCATACAAGAAAAAACGATAATTGGGCTTTTCTTTCAGCAAAGACGCTGCTTCTATCAGCGTTTTCACCTTATTGGCCCGATTGATGGCACCTAAATACACAATCTTGTATAAATCCTGGTTATTGATGTCTGCATCCTCGCGGGGATAACGCATCTTATCCGCATCAAATTGCTTCAAATCGATGCCATTATTGACATAATGCACATGTGCCAGGTCAATTTTGCCGCCAGTTTCGGTAGTCCAACCTTTCTTTTTCAGATAATCCAAAGCCCCTTCGAAAGTGAAGACAAGTTCATCCGCATGATAATAGTACTGTTTTTCAATCTGATAAGCGATTTTCATAGCTGGATTGCTCTCCTTCACCAGACCGAAATTCACAAAATCAGCGGGCCAAAGGTCCCAAGCCTCAGTAATATATTTGGCTTTCAGTTTTTTGGCCAAGCGTACAATAGGATAATCAAAAGGAGGATGAATATTATGCAGAATGATATCCGGTTTTTCGAACTGCTTGCGAATCTTGAAAACGCTACGGGCAAAGGACCAAATGGAATACATTCTTCTCATACCATTACCCTGATAGTCTGGAACATCCACATGGACAAACGTATAAGGTCCGTATTGTTTTTTCAGGAATGGCCGTCCCTTAAAATCCTCCGCTGTCAACCCCACACGATTGGAAGCATTGAAGGTGGTCACCTCATAACCCGCCTCCATAAAACGCTTGGCAAAATGCAGATAGCGTGGATTGGCAGCCGTTTGAGGCGTTCCCGTATAGTAGTTGATAATCCAGATTTTTTTCATCACTTGAATTTGAATCACATAATACTAAACACCTGGCTGAAAGCAATTTAATAGCTTTACTACCGCTTCCACCTCTTCAATGCTGATGGCAGGACCGATAGGAAGGCTCAGCTCCTGTGTCGCAATCTGCTCTGTCACTGGCAAACTAAGCTGATTCCATGCCCGATAGCACTCCTGTTTGTGCGGAGGTATCGGATAGTGGATCAACGTTCCTACCCCTTTCCGTTCCAGGTAGTCGTGCAATGCATCCCGATGACTGCACAAAATGGGGAAAAGATGGAAGACATTGCTTTCCATAGGCAGGATATCAGGCAATGTAATATAATGGTTATCAATATTTTCAATGTAATATTGAGCTATCTTTTTCCGATGCAAATTATCTTCGTCCAAATATTTCAGTTTTACATCCAGTACCGCAGCTTGTATCTCATCAAGACGGCTGTTGCGGCCACAATACTGAAACACATACTTGGCCGATGAGCCATAATTGGCCAACGAGCGTATCGTTTCAGCCAATTGCTGGTCACTGGTCGTTACGGCACCGCCATCACCCAGAGCACCAAGGTTTTTGCCCGGATAAAAGCTATGTCCAGCAGCATCGCCCAAAGAGCCGGTTTTGCGACCATCAGCGGCAAGGCAGCCATGCGCCTGGGCATTGTCCTCAATCAGCTTTAACTGGTATTTCTTACAGAGAGCCGCAATTCTTTCAGTATAGGCCAAACGTCCATATAAATGCACAATACAAATAGCCTTGGTTTTCTCTGTAATTTTCGCTTCTATCAGGCTATCATCAATTTCAAGCGTATTCAGTTTGGGTTCCACCAACACCGGGGTCAAACCGTTTTCCGTAATAGCTAAAATAGTAGCAATATAGGTATTAGCAGGCACAATGACCTCATCGCCAGGCTGCATCACGCCCAGCTCAATATAAGCTCTGAAAATCCATATCAGCGCATCGAGGCCGTTGGCGCAGCCTACGCAATAATCCGTGCCGATATATTGGGCATAATGCTGTTCAAAATTCTTGTTCTCAGTGCCTTGCAAATACCAGCCACTCTCCGTCACACGGCGGACAGCCTCTTGGATTTCGGCTCCATGCAAAGCGGTAACATTTTTTAATGAAAGAAAAGGTATCATTTCCTCTATTTTTTCGAACGCGACAAATCGCATCCCTACTAATTCGTCTATTTGTTATACGAGTATTTTGTGTGAAGTTTACTTGTAGGTTTCGTGTCCGTATTTAGCTACCCAACGGTCAAATTCCAACACCATATTCTTGATTCTTTCAGTCACTGGCATCACATCATCCATCACGTATGCAGTAATTTCCTCCAACTCATTCATAAAGCCATATTTTTCCAAGGCGTATCGGTTGACTGACAAGGGTTTGTTTGGAATATAACGGCTGAAAGGCTTGACATTTTTCATACAAGGTGCCCCTGTAGCCACAATGGAGTACTGTCCCACCACCGTATATTGGTTGATGGTGCAACCCATACCCAAATCCGCGCCTTCCAGAATCTTGGCAATACCCCCCACCACACACTGGTTGGTAATCACCACATGGTCCTGCAGGATATTGTCGTGCGATAAATGAGCCCCCTGCATCAGGAACACATCATTCTGAATCACAGACTTTTGCTCATAGCAGGGACGTTCGACAATACAAAACTCACGGATTACATTGTTGTTGCCGATAAAGACACAAACATCCTCCACTTGAGGTATAGTTTTCTTGGTGTCTGTCGGGGCACAACCGATGACGGCATGGGAGCCGATCACGTTATTATCGCCAATGCGAACACCATCGTATATGACAGTATAGGGAAGGATAATATTATTATCCCCCATTTGCACATGCTCACCAATGATAGCTGTCTTGTCTATTTTATTCATTGTTACTTTTTTCTACACCTCTGAATTTCAAAAACTCCTGATAATCACGGATATAATCTTCTTCCTGATATACATCCGAAGCCAGCACCATGCAAACAGCGCCGGAAGAGAAGTCCTCCAAATCTCGCCATAAGCCAGGGTGCACGAGCAAACCCTGATAGGGACGATTCAGGAAGAAAGTACGTCTAACCTTACCGTCATCCAGCGTCACGCTGAACGAGCCCGAGGCAGCCACTATCAGCTGGCTCAGCGTTTTATGTGCATGAGAGCCGCGAGACTCACCACCTGGAACATCATACACGTAATACACACGTTTCACATCAAACGGCAAGGTAATACCATTTTCAACCACTGACAAATTGCCTTTTCGCTCGCTGTGATGCTTGTCAAGTTCTATGATAGAACAATCATAAACGCTATAATCTGCCATCTTTCTTCAGTTTTACAAATTCCTCATAATCAAAGATATAATCATTATCATCAAAATGGATGGAAGCGAACTCCAATGCCAGGGAGTTGGTTGAAAAGTTCTCCATCTCACGCCACAGACCTTGGGGCACATACAAACCATAGTAGGAGCGGTTCAAAGTGAAAGAACGCTTTTCCGTTCCATCATCAATCACCACATCGAAACTGCCTGACAGGGCAATGATAAACTCTTGGTTTTCGCGGTAGGCATGTCCTCCACGACACTCTCCGCCCGGCACATCATACAGCCAGTATGTCCTTTTGATTTCAAATGGCACATGCTTGGACTGCTCGGCAAAAGACAGATTGCCCCTCTCATCCAAAATCTTGGGGAGGTCAATTATTTTAACATCATTGATTGTCGTCATTATGCTTATTTAATAGAATTCAAGTAATGTTCGGCGACCTTGGCATCGGTCAATTCGCAGGCTGTATCCACAGCTTTACGTGAAATCACCTGCAACTGTCCAGAATCCAAGCTCCGAATGTATTTCAACTTTTCAGCCAATTTTTCCACATTATCTTCACAAAGGAAGCCATTCTCGCCATCCACAATCACACCGTCGATACCCTGGCCTTTGGTGGCCACTGTGATGCAGCCCTTTGCCATAGCTTCGACATACACCAAGCCGAAGGCCTCACGCGAACTCACCATAACAAAGCAGTCGGCATCATTCATGATTTGCTGAGCCTCTTCACGTTTCACCTGACCATGGAAAATCACTTGAGACTGCAAGCCCAACTCTTCCGTCAAAGAACGCAGGGAAGCTTCCTCTGCCCCACTCCCTACCACATGGAACTCGAAATTTCCTTCTGGGAAGGTCTGATGCAATGCTTTTAGCGTGACATCCACATTTTTCAGCTTGAACAGACTGCCCACAAAAACAAATTTCCTCACTCCTTGGGCAAACGACTTCTCTTCGTGCTGCAAAAAACGCTCAGGAATACCCGAATAGCACAAAAACTCCTTCGGTTTGGCCCCATAAAGTGCCTCAAACTGCTGTTTGAAAGCCATAGAGCGGAAGCCCCAGACCTCAACAGCATCCATATACTGCGGGTATTTTTCCTTGTATATACCCGGTATTTGCGAACCATCGCCATGCAGCACCAGACAAGTTTTCACAGACGGAAATTTCTGTTTGAACAAGTATAACATTTCTAACTGTGGCATCGGAAAGTGTGCTGTCACCACATCCGGTACAAAGCCTTCTTTCTCGAGTTCTTGACACACATGGTCAAAAGCAGCCTGAATACGACGAAAAACAAAATTGCGATGCGGAATATACTTTACAATCGGCACATAAAACACTGGAACCCCTTCCACTTCATATTTCTGGGCATGACGTGAAGGATAAGAATAAGTTACACAGCCTGTTTTTGCAGCTATCACATCTCCAAACATCCTGCCCGCCCAGTAATAAGGCCGTGGGAAGAGTGACATAAAATGCACCACCCTTACATTATAGCCACTTTTCACCCATTCGCGGGTAAAAAAGTGACACACCGGTGTGCCATCATACGATGGATCATTCATCGGATAGATATTCGTAAGCAGCAAGATATTTTTCATAGATGGCGATAACTCTGTTTATGCTCTTCTCTTAAATTTCTCGAAGAATGAAATGGCAACATTTTTAAGGGCTTTCCTTTCTTCCTCATCCAAGCCGAAGAAGAACATAGCCAAGGCATATACTGTCACGGTGACCACCGCCACTAACAGCAGTCCCCACAACGAATTTACATAACGATATAAGACCCAGCAAATACCCAAGCCCAACAAGAACGGGGGCAAAACCCGCAAGAGGATGGACTTCAGGAAATCCATCACATTCAGCTCATCACTCAACTTCGACAGAATAATAACTCGGCTGAAAGCACCCAAGGACTCACACACCACAAAGACCACAATAGCCACGTAGGCCGGATAACCTAACTTCAGGAAAATCCATGATATCGGCAAAGACAGCATACGTAGTGTCGAAACAACAATCGAGAACCATTTAATGTCCCCAATAGCCTGATTGGCATAGAACAAGCCCATAGTCAGCTGGTTGGCCATGCAGGCAATCAGCAGCAGGCGAGAGAACAATACCGTACCCTCTGGATACTCTACCAACCACAGGTCCAGCACCTCCGGCATCATAATCAGCAAAGGCACTGTCAGCAGCGACATCATGGCGAAACCGAATTTGCCGGCGGTCAACGACAAGCGCATCATCTTTTTCGCATCTCCCATGCCATAGCTCTTCATAATCTGCGGTTTCATACTTTCGATAATCGATGAAGAAATGACATACACAGGAGTTTCGACCTGTCGGGCCAGCGCAAACACCGCATTCACCGATGTTCCGAAGAAACGGTTCAGCAGCACCGAATAACCCTGCCTTGACAAAGTGGCTCCCAAGGAGTCCAACATCGTCCAACCCGCAAACCCCGACACACCTTTCAAGTCCGAAAATGAATCAAACTTAATTCTGATTTGATGGCGGTAATGGATAAGAGAATAGACCACAAAACACAACACATTCAGCAAGGTGATCAGCATCATCAATATTCCGTACAACAAGAGCTTATCCTGATTATACTGGGTAATAACGATGGCTATTCCCAATTTACACAATGCATCCAGAATATACACCAGCGACACATAAGTAAAATTCTCATGCGAAATCTGTATGGAGATAAACGGTGTAACCGTAATGCTCAGAAACAGAGACACCAACATGCACTGGTAAATCCACTTGGCAGTATGCACCCTGTCGGGGGCTATGTTCAGATAACCGTCAAAAACAAAGAGGAATACAATTTCCAACAGCAACACCAAACCAGCAGCCATGAAAACATGTGTCCAAAAACAGGAATTGAATGCCTTTCGAGTCCCTTCGTCATCATTTTTTCCTAAACTGATGGACAAAAAGCGGGTGGATGTCATGCCCAACGAGGAGCTGACAAAGCCTAAAAGGCCAATCACACCGGCGACCACATCGTACAAGCCATAATCATCCTCACCCAATGCCCCCAAAATCAGTCTGACTGAAACCAGACCGATTAGCGCATTCACCACTAAACGAGTGTATTGAATGACGGTATTGACTACAACCCTATTGGCCGCTTGCATAATCTATAATTTTACAAAGACGTTTCCTAAAACGTCTCTACTTTATTAGTCAACTATATCATCTATGGTTTTGTAACCGTAATAACAAGGAATGCCCGATTTCAACGGAGCCGACAAATCAGGGCTATCCAATTTCAGATGATTCTCATCATCAATAATTTCCTCATGACGGACCGACTGTGCCCACTGCAGAATCGCATCAATGGTAGGCACCTCTATTGACAACTGCTCCGCCATCCATTTGGCGATACAGTTTCCGTAATAAATGTCATCGAGGAAGAAACGGTGATGCCGGTCAATTTCCCATAAGCCCTGCGTATTCTGAACCACTGGGGTGGCAATGGATACCAAGGTTTGCGAGGTCACAAACGACTCTTTCACATCCGTGTTATGCGACTGGTATGAGAAACGCTCCAAAGCCAGATAATCCAACATGTGTTTGAAATTCTTTGTCGGATACATTGCTTTTATTTTCTCTCTGATTTTTGAATAATCCGCATCGAGGTCCGCCAACAATTTAGCAGAAACATCGTCGTAATCCCTATAGAACATGGGCACATCCTCTTTTTTCTGCCATGTTTGACCATACACCTGATACAAACCGAAACATCTTGAAGTATGGATTATCTGGTTATCCACTGACAAAGTCAAGGACAAGAAATTGTCGCTTTGTTCGGTTTTCCCTTTGCCAAACCAGCGATAACAAATCTGGTTAAAAAACTCATCATCAAGCTGTTGGAATTCTGTCTTCGGATAACAAGCCGCATAATTACATGCCTTAGGACCGTAAGTGACGCCTTTGTGGCCATATTCTATGATACGGCATATCCATGGCAGCAGACCGAAAGCGAAACTAACCACATGCTTGAGTTCGAACATATTTTTCACCTCATCCACCATCCAGTTAAATCCCGCTTGTCCAAACATAGTTCCCACAAACACCTTCTTTTCCTTGTCGATGAACGGGGCGATTTGGTGCAGACAAGCCCTGTATTGATGCACAGGCATACAGAAAACGATATAATCCGCTTGGGGGATAAGCTCAGCCGGATTTGCCGAAGCCTTTTTCAATGGTCCCGAGAACTGTCCCAGCACCTTCCCCGACGGATCATGATATTCCAATTCAACAGATGAAGCCCATTTGTCGGGTCTTGAGGTAAAAATGGAAACCTCGAAAACAGAATCCGCCAACATGGGTATCAAGGTATGTGCACTGCTACCACCCCCACAAACTACCAATTGTTTTTTCATAAACAACTAATTTATTGTATTTTACTATTTTACTTTTGATAAATCGAGCCATTTGCCGATGAGTTCTGAAGCTTCTTTTGTATATTCCCTTTCCGGGATGTTACCATCAGGACTGAACGTGAGTTCCCCAAAGAAAATCTGGTCCTGAATAGCATACAAATCCACCCTGACATAAGGGAAATCCGCAGACAACTTCCGGGCCATCTCCAACATGTCCTCCAAGCGTTCGGGCTTCGGGTAAGAACATGTGGGGTCATCCCCTTGCAATATCATCATTCTCTCCCACTGCGGAGAATATATCAGTCCTTTCGAAGCATGTGTTATCGGATCTCGGTCATAACACACCCCGATAAACTTAGGCTGACCGTTGAAACAATGGATTTTGAAATCCACCACATCGGTTTCTTTTTCCACAGGCAAAAAGGCTTCCGCGATAACACGGGGTTTTATTTTCGAGTAATGATATTCGCCCGAAATCTTGCCCAAATCCACTTTTAGCCATTCATTCAGCTGATTCACAGCCTCTTGTTTATTCAGTTTTTCCTTATCTGTCACCAAAATATTCATGGCGCAACCATGATTGCACTTGAGCACAAACTTATTCGGAAGCGTTTCAAAATCAATCTTTTGCGCATCATCCCAAACGCCCAACAGCGGTATAAGAATATCCTCCAAACCCTGTTGCTTGATATACTCACGCACACCATACTTGTCGGCGCAGATACTTTTGATTTCAGGCTGCCAATGATGGTTCAGCCAAAGCAATTTCTCACCCCAAGTTTTTGGGTCCTCGAGATTCGGCCACTTTCTGATATGATTGTAATAAACACATTTCTCTTTGGCTTTCACCCCAAAAAGAAGCCTGACCATAGCCAGTGTCGTTTGTTTTGCCTTTAATTTCCAATCAGCCATCTTAAAAATCTAAATTAAGTTAACCTTCCTGCTCATTTCCATTTTCGAAAGAACTTGCAGTTTCTTTCCCTGGCTCGACATGCTTCATAGCTATACCGAAAAAGATAAAGTTCAGCACCGTAGTGGTGCCAGGACCATAGGGGAAAGAGTATTCGAACATAGATGCCACAAAAATCACCAGCATCGCATAGAAACCCACATTTCTCATGACAGTGATACCTTTGGTAGCAATAGCTTTTATATCCACAAAAAGCAGGTAAAAATACAATGCCATCAGCGGAGCGGCCATCAGCAAGCCATAGTCCAGTAGCTGCATCAGCGGATAATTATGCACGATGCCCAACTCGCGTGCATTGAGAAGCTGTCCCATTAGGGGATTTTCGACCAAAACCTGCAGTGCCTGCATGTTACGGACCCCTCGACCTGATGTGATATCGCCGGAGAAACCCGCAAACAGACTCTGATAGACATACTGCTTGATGGAATGCGGCAGCAGCAGAAACACTGCCACCACCAGAAGTATTGCGCCCCAGAAGGACAAAAGCAGATATTTGTTTTTATACCGCTGAAAAAGCATCAAAGCCATCACCACCACTACCGCCAAGAGTGCAGCTCTTGCCCTGATGGTGAGGATCATCAGCACACAGAAAAGTGCTAATGACAAGCCAAAAATCATCAGAAAAACTTTTCTTTTTCCTGAAGCGCCGAGGGCCATGCCAGCATTTAAGACAGCTGCTGTCGCCATCATCGGTCCCACCGCGTTTTTCTGGTCCGCGAAATAGGTTTCCGAGATGCTGAATCCACTGCCCTGCAGAAAGATGAGCGACACACCCGCCACAATAATTCCCATGGTGAACACCAAAACCAAGCCTATCAGTCTGTTTTCATCCATTTTCATCTGCCAACCAACCATCAACGCACACAGCGGAATGAGAATACTCCTAACTTCGGCATTCATTTCAGTATTTCCAAAGACCGCATATACTATCATTCCGCTTAGGACAACCAAGCCAAGCAATATCCAACAAACATTGATCACGCGGGATGAGAACAGCTGCTGACCCAGCTGACTGAATATAAACAGTAGTAGAAACACCCCTGCTATGGCACCATACAAAACTCCTGCCACCTCGGAGCCTGCCATATAAGGATAATATGGCAAGGTCACCAAGAAGGACAGCAGCAGTAACAGTGCGTAGCTTAAGCTGTCAGTCAAGGCAAAGGCTTTCGGATATTTCTGTTGAAGTGTACCCCACATGTGCGTTGGCGATTCGGATTAGTCTCTTTTGAAAATATCACGGGTATAGACCTTGTCCATCACATCTTCCAAACAGGCGTCATAACGATTGGCAATAATTGCCTGACTGAGTTTCTTAAACTCATCCAAATTGTTGACCACACGGCTACCGAAGAAAGTGGAACCATCTTCCAGAGACGGCTCAAAAATGATCACCTCAGCACCTTTGGCCTTCACTCGTTTCATCACACCCTGGATGCTACTCTGGCGGAAATTGTCGCTGTTGCTCTTCATAGTCAAACGATACACACCAATCACACACTTCTTCTCACTTTGAGCATTATAATCTCCGCGATTGTAATAATCGTAATAGCCAGCTTTCTTCAGTACCTGGTCAGCGATGAAGTCCTTACGGGTACGGTTCGACTCCACGATAGCCCGTATCAGTTCTTCGGGCACATCATCGTAATTAGCCAAAAGCTGCTTGGTATCCTTTGGCAAGCAGTAGCCGCCATAGCCAAATGAAGGATTATTGTAATGGCTACCGATACGTGGATCCAAACATACACCCTCGATAATATGCTGGGTATTAAGACCTTTGATTTCAGCGTAAGTATCCAGTTCATTGAAATAGCTGACACGCAAAGCCAGATATGTATTGGCGAAAAGTTTCACTGCCTCTGCTTCTGTTGAGCCCATGAACAGAACCGGCACCTGCTGGTCCAAAGCGCCCTCGTGTATCAATTCGGCGAAAGTATGAGCGGCCTCTTCCAAGCGTTTGTTGGAGGCATCAAACCCGACAATAATACGTGAAGGATAGAGATTGTCAAACAAAGCCTTGCTTTCACGCAGGAATTCGGGAGCGAAAATAATATTCGGTTTGCCACCCAGTTCAGGATGTTTTGCCGCAAACTTTTCCCTTACTGATTCAGTATAACCCACAGGAATAGTCGATTTGATGACCATCACAGCGTCGCGGTTATATTGCAGCACGGTTTCAACAACACTCTCCACAGCCGAAGTGTCGAAGAAATTCTTCACACTGTCGTAATTGGTAGGAGCGGCAATCACCACGAAATCGGCATCCTGATAAGCGGCGGCAGCATCGATAGTGGCATGAAGGCGCAAGGGTTCTGTAAGGATAAAGTCCTCTTTTTTCTGTCCCTGACGCAAGGCCATATCTTCCGCAAAGAAACGCTCAATATACTCATCTTGGATGGGGGACTTCCGTTGATTGATCATGTCCACTTTTTCAGGGACAATATCAATAGCTTCCACCTGATGAAAGCGAGATAACAAAGTAGCGATGGATAAACCCACATAGCCAGTTCCAGCAACTGTAATTTTCATAGTGATAGATATTTGATTTATTGATTTTATTCGATAACTAATTCAACGGGACAATGGTCGGAGCCGTATATTTCATTGTGGATATCCGCGGAAACAACCCTGTCCATAAAGGGTGCGGACACCAAGAAATAGTCGATACGCCACCCTGCGTTCCTTTCGCGTGCGTTCATGCGGTACGACCACCACGAGTACTTGACTTCCTCTGGATGCAGTTGGCGCCATGTGTCACAAAAGCCAGCTGCCAACATCTGATCCATGCAGGCACGTTCCTCATCGGTAAAGCCTGCATTGCGGCGGTTGGTGCTGGGATTCTTCAAGTCGATCTCCTGATGTGCCACATTCATATCACCGCAAACAATCACGGGTTTCGTTTCTGCCAGATGGCACAGATAAGCCCTGAAATCATCCTCCCAATGCATACGGTAATCCAGACGTTTCAAGCCATCCTGAGAATTGGGCACATACACATTCACCAAATAGTAATCCGGCATTTCCAGTGTAATCACCCGGCCCTCATGGTCATGCTCATCGATGCCGATACCATAAGTCACAGACAGCGGGTTATGTTTGGTATAAATAGCGGTTCCCGAATAGCCTTTCTTGTCGGCATAATTCCAATACGACTTATAGCCCAGGAATTCCATGTCTATCTGTCCTTTTTGCAATTTGGTTTCTTGCAGACAGAAAAAGTCAGCATCAAGGTTTTCAAAAATCTCGGCGAAGCCTTTGCCGGCCACGGCACGCAGGCCGTTTACGTTCCAACTGATGAGTTTCATAGGGGTCAGGGGTTAGGTTTTAGGGATTAGGTTTTAGGGGTCAGGATTCAGGGGTCAGGGGTCAGTTTTTTTATTATTGCATTTATCATTTTCCCAATTTCTGATAATAAATCCATAACTGGTTGTATTTCATTTTTAGATAAATAATTAATCCGGGATGAAAGTATTAATTGTGTTTCTAATTCACAGATCGAGCCATAAGATATAAATAGAAAGTGCAAATATTCTTTAGTTGAACTTCTACCAAAGCCTTCTGCTATATTTGAAGGGACTGATATTGCAGCCCTACGCATCTGATCACTTAAAGCATAAGTTTCTTCTTTAGGCAATTTCTTAACTAATTGATACAACATCGCTGTCATATCCATTGACTTTTGCCAAACGACCAAATCTTTATATGTCTTAACCTTTGCCATACCTCTTAGTATTATTCTCCATCCACTGACCACTGACCACTGACCACTGATCACTATCACCTTTTACGGATTTCATTTACCAAGGCAAGGAACTCCTCCGTCTCCTGACGGATTTGCTTTACGAAGCTGGCGTCTTCGGCGGTGCCGACAACAGCTTTCTTTTCCTCTTCGTTACGGAAAGTAGCATTTCTGTATGGATTTTCATAATCTTTCTTTCTTGAAAGATAGACTTGGTCACAGATAAACTGTTGAATTTCACAGACTTTGTCCAGACACTGCTGCCACATTTCATCACTGATGACTTCCATTTCATCCTTATGCAGAAATACCAGAGACTGATAGGCGTGGAAGAGCTTCTCCATCGGGTAATTCTCCCAAAGAGTATCATAGCGATGATGGATAGCCACCCAAGAGTCAAGTTCACCAGAGCAAATATCGGCTTTCAGCTGATCAAGGTCTTCGCCACACACCAACTGACCGCCCAGGTTTATCCACTCCCGTTTGCGGGAACCCGAAGCCAGGGCAACCAAGTCTTTGGCACTCATTTCCGGATGGTCTTTCAAATACCTGATGGCGTTTCTCATGGCATAGTACACAATCATGTCACCGTAGGCATGATAGGCCTCGTAGGCTTTGAGGATACGCACCTTGCGCTTGCTGTTTTCCATTCCTTCACCGAAGACCTCCAATTTACGGGCAATTTCAGGCTGATGGTCAAGCACCTGTTTTCCCACACGCCGCAATGCCTTGGAATCCATATCGCACTGATATTCGTCTTTGGATAAAAGATAAGCTTTGCCCGTCCATTCTTCCAACAACTTCCTTCCCCTGATAGTCTCCTCCATGGTATCAGGTGCAAAAGTCTCAAACTCAATATTTTGAATTTTTCTTTTGCGTTTATCACGATTTTTATACTTGGAAGAATTGCGGGCGATGGCATACATGTTGTACATCCACCAGAATGCGGGCATCACTTCCAGCTCGTTGGTATGCTCATTATCATTCACCAAGCTGAAAGGCAGTTTGATATTCAGCTCATGTTTATAATCGGCTTTTGACAAAAGCGTGAAAGAAGCGAAAGTGGATGAATGTTTTACAGAGGAACAGAGACCAGGCCAGAAACCACGTTTGGCATTGATTTCCCCATCAGTAGCACGGCTGTTGTGGTTGGAACCGATGGTAGCCCCTGCCGCCAAATTGCTCTGTCCCATTACACATGATGAGATGAGGAATGAATTGTTATGGTGCTGCTCATGCGACGGGAAAATAAGATTGTTCAACACCTCGCAGCATGAAATGGTGGAATTGTCACCCAATACTGAATAGATGACGCGGGCACCATACTTCAGATTGCAGTTGTCGCCCACCACAAAACGTACCGCCACCACGGAATAGAAAATGCGGCAGCCATAACCCACTATACCATTCACCAAGATAACCCCCTCGCCAATCTGGCTGGGTTCGTCCATGGATGAATTGATGGTAATATTCTTTAACTTGCTGGCACCTTTGATGTAGCAACCTGGACCGATTTTCACATCTTTCAAAATCCAGGAATTTTTGATCACGCACGACTCGCCAATGGTGCCATAATAGCCACGACGGTTATCAAAGGTCTTCTGTGTAATCTCCGCCAAACGACGCTGCAAGTCCGCATCATCCTGATACTTGGCCCACAAATAGGCATCCGCTGTGATCATCCCATCGAAGGGCATAATCTGACGGCCACCCGCCTCATTCATCACCTCCAACCAGATTCTCACACTTTCGGGTTCACCCTCTTTCACAATACCATTACCGAATTTGGAGTGGTCGGTAGCGGACAATTCATGCACATTGAACAAGATGGTTCTGTCGCCGATAATGTAGTTGGCCATATAATGCACATCATGGATAGCCACATTGTCGCCAATATCGCAAGAAATGATACTGCTGTCGGTAATGCCCACAGGTACACGCAAGTCGTGGTACTGCAGAATCTCGCAGGCAACACGTCCAATACGCACCATGCCGAAGAAACGGTTGTTACGAATCATGTTGGTATCGAACTCCTCACTTACCCAGATATCGTCCCAGTTGGTGGCGGTATTGCTGTTTTTCACCAGTCGTTCGACCTCATCGGAGCGAAGATGGCGCCACCCTTTCTCCGGACGCTTTACCTGCTGGTTTCTGAAATAGTATTCATCATAGCCATGCAAGTATTTCTCATCGATGAAATTCTTGTAAATCCGATCATAAGGTAGTAATGTTACGGTATCCATATTGTGATGTTTTTCTGATTTTTATCATAGAGACGAGCTACGGTGCATCTCTACAGGGGATTATTTAATTTTCTTCAAATAGGACAAGGGCATTTGCAAGGCAAATGCGGTTAAATTACTCAGGATGATGATAAAACGACGGCGACCATTGATTTTCGCGACAACACCTTCCATCCCGCTAAACTCTCCTTCACTCACCACCACACGGTCGCCTTCTGTAATGTCCACCTGCTCCATCACCATATCCGTCACAGCCACGGCTCGCATAAAGTCCTCCATCTGACGATTTGGGATGACCATGCTTGAATTGGTGAAGCGGTCTGTCACCAGTTCGGTCTTGTATTTCAAGCTGTTAGCTATGGCAAAACGCTGTTCCGGTACACAAAGCATAAAGCAAGTGGAAGTCATTAGTGGCACTTCTATTGTTTTCTTACGATGATTAACGTAAACATGCTCTTCCATTCTGGTCGGCAGGAAATTTACGATACCGTAATCCTCCAACAAATTCCTCACCGCTTTTTCCTGACGGGGACGGGTTTTCAAAACATACCAGCATTTTTCCTGTTCCATTGTCATCTTTTGGTTCCTCTTTATACAGCTTCGCCACTGTCGGGAACATACCGTTTCCGAACAAACAATTGAATATCAATGTCTTAGCAAACACTAAGACACAATACGACATAACTTACAAAAATAAGATATTTTTCGAAACTCCCTGCAACAAAAAGTATTTTTAAACTTTATTAATATTAAGGAGAAAAAGGATTGATTAATGGATTTAAGGATTACAGGATTTAGGGATTAAAAGATTAAAGGATTAAGGATTAAGAATTAAGAATTCAAAATCCAAGATTCAAAATCCATCATCCTGTAATCCTGTAATCTTGTAATCAAAAGACTCCCCTCGAGCACGCAGTGCGAGACTCCCCTTGAGGGCGAAGCCCGAAACTCCCCTCGAACAAAGTGAGACTCCCCAAAGTAATTTGCCAACTACCTCAGGTTCTTCACATAGTCCTCGACCTCATTGTAGAGGATATCCTTCTTGATAACACGTTTATCTTTATCAATCAAGAACATATAGGGGATAGTAACGAGATAGTAAAGTTCTTCTTTCTCAATTTGGTTGTCATAATTCCAGGAATTCAGCCAACGAGGATTAGCTTCATTCTTCAAATAATTATCAAACACTTTCTTATCCTTCTCGAAATAGACCGTTAACACCACGATTTTTCCCTCATCGATGGCTTTATTCAGGATTGAATTATTTTTCAATATGCCACGTACCTGACGACAGGTGGGGCATTCTGGATGTTGGAAATAGAGCAGAATATACGGACTTTTTACATCATATAAAGTGGTGGTATCGCCATTAGACATCAGTAAGTTGAAATTAGGCAAAATGCTGCCGTTCAGATTCTTGTCCAAGTGTTTCAACTCCGCTTCATAGCGTGTTTTACGCACCTTGTCGGTTTTATCGTAGGCGATGGCGTCTTTCAGCATGATAATGTACAATCCTTCGACACGATACGGGGATTTTGTAGCTCCCAGGATTTCTTCCATCATATCGAAGAAGCTGAAATACACTTTATCGTTTGCCTTAGCCTCTTTCAGAGCCGTCCGCATATAAGGTTCTGCCAACTCATAGTCAAGATAATACAGCAGATTAGCAAACTGTTTGTGTTTATTGACTGCAATAGGTGTATTGATCATTTTCTCATCTGGCCACGGATAATCGTCATACAAGTGATTGGCGATAAACATTTGCATTTGCTGCTGATTTCCATATATTTCCCGAGGAGGATTCGGCATTTCCATAGTCGACAAAATAATAGAACCCAACAGGTAATTTTTATACTGTTCTGCCTTGGCATGTTGGAAAGCGCTTTTTTCCTCACTGATACGGATAGCACGTGCCATCAACGAATCCACAAAGGGTTGCATCATGTATTGCGGCAAGTTGTTGCTCTGCATTTCCCTGAATTCCACATCCAGCTGATACATACGCCTATCAAACTCTCGCATATCATTCATATACTGCTGGTTGGCCGCGTTCTCAGGACTATTCACAAAAGTGATCACACTATCTTTTTCAACAATAGAAAATTGTTGTGATTTATTGTCAGAGATGAGGATTTCCGTGATACCGAGAGTGTCTCCCTGCAACAAATAAATACCAGGTTCAAGGGATGTTTTGCTCTTGAAAGTCACAGTTTTTGCCATAGGAAGCACCTGCAGGTCCACAAAGTCCTTTTTCCCGTCGTATGCCTTCAGGTGGAGGGAGTCATAGTGTTTTGTCGTATTTAAGGACACTTTAATTTCGTAGCCCTGGGCATAAACACCTGTGGTAAAGATTGTTATCACAATCAGCACAAGCATTTTGAACAAAGCATTTTCCTTATTCATAGCATGCAGTATTTTCTATAGGAATAATTTGCAAAGATACAAAATATTTCGATTGGTTTAATTTTATCAGATGCAGAGCCCCAAGGCAAACGCATGAAACCATTCTTATCTGAGGTGTTTCTTTTTGACAAAAACATTAAAAACACTTTTCTGCAGTTACTTCCCTTTTAAGAACTCCTTCTTTATTGAAAAGAAAAAACATCAAAAACATTTATTAATGCATTGTTCTTCTTGTTTTTGCATACGTAAGTTTATGTTTTTTCTGTTTTTGTCTGTATGATAATTGAAAAACATATCATAATTAGGTTGCAAAACTAATAAAAATAGTCATACAAAAAACCGACCTTCACTTAATTGCAATACATGCAATTAATGGTGCCCCTACATGTAGTGACAGCGGCCAAAGGCAGCACTCTTTTGGCAACATCGACTATGGTAATGCCCTGTATACTTCAGCAAATTTCATGTAGTATTCGGATACGCCAGCAGGAGTTCCCGATGTGAGTACAAGAACTGTATCCTTGGGCTTCTTAATCCGATTATTCACTATGTCATCATATAGCTGTTTTTGCCCATCAGTTCTTACAACAACAATATTTTTCTGTTCAGATGAAAACTGATCATTTACACTCTCTACTAATTTAATACTTTTTGTATTTTCCTCCAAAAGTTCCTCATCGGTTTTCCTTTGATTCCGTTTGTTTATTTCATTTTCAATACAAGCCAATCCTTTTTGCTTTTCACCTCTTAGGTAGTATAAAACAGGCAAATTGAATTCACTTTTTTCATCAACCAAAGGATGCCCTTCCTGTAATAATTTGAAAAAGGTGTCTTCGTTTTTCAACAACTCATAATATTCATAACCATATTGTTTTATTTTGTCAAAAAGCTGCGACAAAGCTAGTCCGCAATCGGTATCAACATAAAAGTTCTCATGCAGAAACACTTTTTGTGGCATAAGGTATCCCAAATTCTCAAATGTATTGGAAGAATAGTATTCTTCTTTCATGAGATTTGAAAGAAATTCACTTATGTCATTATACTTTATGCCAACCTCAACAGTTGCTTCGCTATACAATTTATGATGTCCAAAAAATCTGAAATTCATAAAAGCAGAAACATTAGGAGTAAGTGACTTAAAATAACCTATAGGCCTGAGTTTGTTCAAAAAGAAGTGTTTTCTTTCTTTGAATCCCAGACTTTCGGCTATAATGCCAAATTCCTTTTTTAATGTACGCTCAAATTTCTCGTTCATATTTTTATTAAGTTCTATCCTATTCCCATCAAAGCGAATCACACGCTTTTTCCACTAAATCTTTCGGATATTTATCAGCCAGACTGCTGTTAAAATAATTCAATAATGTGCTTCGCAAACCTTGTCCTGCCATCCTGTTCTTCGCTATGACTGATTTATACAGTTTGCCAAGATCAAGTTGTTTGTTTTCCATAAAATAATCCACTAAAAAACCAATCCTGCTTTCCAAAAACCTTCGCATTTGACTATCCCCTTGAAAAAATTCCGAATAAAAATCAGAAAGCAACGGAACCCCCTTATCTGGGTCAAGATTGCAGTATTGCACCAGAAGAAAGAATCCCTTACCGGGATTGTCTTTCAAATAATGGGTTATAAAATCATAGTAAATAGGAGTAGCGTAGTTCAATTTCAGCAAGGTTTCTATTATTGCATAACTCCACTTTTCGTCTTTTACATTTTTATTTTTAATGAATATCCTTTCAATTTCAGGAGCCAACTCTATTTGTTTCAATTCAATAATGGTTTGTAACGCAATAGAAGACAGCCCATTATTATTTTTTTCTATCTCATCCAAAAAGAAGTCGAATATAAACACTTTGTCTTCATCAACTGTATTTTGTATTTTTTTAGACAAGTGCTGAATAAAAGACCTTCCTCCGTCTTTATAGGCATTGTGCTGTTTTTCAATGTCTTTAATAATATTTACTATGTCTGAATCATTCATTGTTTTATGACTTAACTGTTTATAACCGTCTCTATCTCTTGTATCAATTCGGGAAGAAAGGATTGGTCTATTCCATAATTAAATTTCAAAGTGATGTCATCGTAGTAATCTTTCATATATGCTCCCATAATCATCACATAAACCCGTATTTTCCCTTGTTCTGACAGTTTAAAAGTGAGTTCAATATTTCTTTCAATTGTTTGAACAAAGGATGCTGTTCTCACCTCCATCCTATATAATTTCCGCAAGCCTTCCAGAAAACGCACAAGGTCAACATCTAAACATTCTGTCCGGAGGGAAGCGCTGACATAGCAATGTTTTACATCTATCTGGAAAGAATAAAAATCATGAAATTCAGGGGCATTTTTTTGAACTTGAAAGTCAGAGAAAAGCATTTCAAGTTTTCTTTCGCTATTATAAAAGTGTATTTCATTCATAGCCTCATAGTTTATTGATTCTTCCATAAGTTGTAAATCTCTTTCTTCCATAATTTAAGGTTTTACATTCCGTTGATTGATGAATTATATTACAAATTCAACATGGCAAAGATAATAAAAATTGTCATACAAATGTGTGCATATCATGCGTAACCGCCAAGGCGACCGCATGAAATTTTTCATCGGCTATAACGATACCGTTTCGCGGCGGTCGCATTCATGTCGGCTAGATCTTTTGGTTACTTTTCTATCATGAGAAAAGTAACAGAGAAAAATTTTCATGCAGTAACCGTGGAATAAAAAAAAAATCGTCTGGAAGTAATTCAGGAATTATATGTAATTTTGCAGTCAAATTACAATGACTATGGCTGGTTTTCGAGATTTAATTTCATCCACAGGTTATAAAACCTTTATGCGGAAAATGCTTTTTTATTCCGTAATGATAATTATCGTTGGACTTGTATTTCTATGGCGTCACTGGCCAGGAGGAGACACGATGACTATCTTAGGTGGCGGAGTCTTCGTCACATGGCTCATTTTCTTCATCATCGAGAAAATCATATCCAACCAGGACAACTAAACATTTACGTGACTCCAACGGATTCCGGAAATAGCTGTTCCTAGGTTTTCTTACACAATATCTAAAAGATTACCATTCCTCCAACCACAGTTCAATGTCGCGAAGAACGTCCTCTGAGATGGTGGTTTCGATTTCGCCATATTCGGTGGATAAGCCTGTGGTACAAGGCTGGAACAGATGGTTCAGTTGATCGTAGGCATGAGTGGTCAAGTTTGTCTTTTTTGGCAGGTTTCGCTCCAATACTGCAAAATTACTCTCCCACTCCACCTGCACATCCTTCTTGCCATTCAAGGCTAATACGGGACATTTGACCTTTTTCAGATACTTGGGCTGGTTCAGTCGGAACAACTCATAAAACCATGGCGAGCTTATCGTTCTCAACGTCTGAAAGACACCCGCCTGCGTCATATTCAAACGTTGCCGCTGTTCCTCAGTCATGCCCGCACTATAATCCTGTAATAGTTTGCCACAACGCTCCGAAGCCTCTTTTACACTTTTGGCCTGCTCTATGGTGGTGTACAACGCTTCCGAAATCCGCATCGATTCCGTTTTTTCCGCTGGCGACAAGGTCGTATCATACTGATACAGAGCGTCTATTTGATACAGCAAGGTGGCCTTTGCGGGAGCCATCATGCCAGCCATTGAAATAATAAAATCGACATTTTTATTACGGGCCGCTACCATCACAGCAACAGTGCCTCCTTCGCTATGGCCGAGGATTCCCACTTCAGCATGCTTAAAATGCTCATTTTTCAGTTTGAAATAATCCACTATATAGGAAGCCACATCGGCAAAATCAAGTGTGGTGCATTTGGCGTACTGTGCCCGAGGGAGATCATCGTAACGGAAAACAGCATAGCCACGACGGGTCAAATAATCGGCAATGACCGCGAAAGGCTTGTGACCCATGATGCTTTCATCGCGGTCCTGCCAGCCTGAGCCAGATACCAAAATCAGCAGTATGTTGTTGAATTCGTGTTTACGAGAAGGATACGAAAGGGTTCCTGTAATCGGAATCTGTCCCAAAGTGGCATGAGGGAACTGCAATTTCACATCTTCTTCCTCATAGGGAAATGGCTCTTTCGGCGTTTGCGGCCGATTAAGTTTCCAGCGCTCCGCTACCCGGTAAAGCGTTAAAGGCAGCTTTCCCCCACCCTGCTTAAAAACGCCCACAATTTTTTCATTTCCAGCATTATACACACCTTGAAAAGCTGCCCCAACACTCTTTACCTTCAATCTGAGGGTATCATGCTGAAAACTAATGCTATTAACTTCTATTCCTGCCACATACTGGTCAGGACTGTCCATCTCAGCCCATAGACTATCGCCGTGCTGCTCCACCGCCAACACCAAACGAAGAGAGTCCGTACCCACTGGCAGTTTCCCCTCCCAAATACCCACAATCTGAGAGAACAGGGTAAAAGGAAAAAGAAAGAGGAAAAAGCAGATTAGTGTTTTTGGGAAAGGCATGGGAATTAAAAAAAAAGTGAGAGAATTACAGGATTACAAGATTACAGGATTACAAGATTACAGGATTACAGGATAATAGATTATTGGCTATTTCAAACGGTTAAGGGCACGGTGATAGGCAGCGGCGTTGCGGTTGTGTTCCGCCAGGGTGGCGGCAAAGTTATGATAGCCCGACAAATCGTCTTTAGCACACATATACAGGTAGTTATGATGCGTGTAATGCAAGACGGAATCCATCGTGGATGCTTCGGGAATACGAATTGGTGCCGGAGGGAGTCCGGGATACAAATAGGTGTTATACGGGGAATCTATTCTCGTGTGTTCCAACAAAATACGCTTAAGCGTAGGATCTCCCGCCGCATATTTTACCGTCGGGTCAGCCTGCAGCAGCATACCCTTATTCAGGCGGTTCATATACACACCGGCAATCAAAGCCTTTTCGGAAGCCTTGTAGTTTTCCTCCTCCACGATAGATGCCAAAACAGCCACTTCTGTAGGATTCAGGCCGATTTCAGCAGCTTGTTTCCGACGCTCATCATTCCAGAACTTATGATAATAACTCATCATTCTCTCAAAGAATTCTTCTGCTGTAATATCATAAAAGAACTCATAGCTGTCGGGGATAAAAGCTGCGATACAGGTAGCCGTGTCAAAGCCGTAATTTGCCAGAAACTCTTGGTCATTCAGTAATGCGGCCAACTCTTCGGGAGCAAAAAAGAAGCGGTGATCGACCTTGTCGACCAACTGTTCTTTAGTTCTCAGATTATTGAAGGTGAATTTCACCCCATAATGCTGTCCTCGGCGCAACATAGTAGTGATGTCCATATTGTTCATGCCCTCGTGGAACTCATAATGTCCCATGCGCGGAGTCTGGAAACGTCTTAGTTTGCAGGTCCATTTGAACGTGTTTTCATTCACCAGCACTTGGTGATCCCTTAACGAATCCAAGAGTTGGTCGAAAGTGGCGTTTTTAGGTACCGTTACCACAGTTTTATCCACAGCCACATTATTCTTCTTGAAGACTGTGTTATAAGCCATTGTGCCACCCACTGCAATCAGGATGACCACAATTAACAATATGGTTCTATTTCTCATGCTCATTGATCAATTGCAAAATAAAAACATCCAAAAAGCCATCTTTTTCCCGCATCCAGTCTTTCTTTCGACCCACCACCTCGAAGCCCAGATGTTGGAACAATTTCAAACTTATCTCATTATCCGACATTATGTTACAATATACTTGGTGCAGTTGGAATACTGAAAAAAGATACTGGCACACGCAGCGTACAGATTCTTCCGCATAGCCATTGTGGCGGTATTCTTTGGCAATGAGAATGCCGAGGCCAGCACGACGATGGAAGGGCTCAAAGTCGAAGATATCAACGGTTCCGATGGTATTCCCCTTCCAATCCTCCACCATCAGCCGCAGCTGTCGTGACGCATAAATATCTGTAGTAGAAGTTTTTATAAACTCCTGCAAGGTAAATTTTGAGAAGGGCGTCATGGTGTTGCTCACCTTCCAAACTTCAGGGTCATTTTCCCAGCGATAAAGCAAATCGACATCGTGGGGTTCAAGGGCACGAAGGCGAACATGTTCGGTCTGTAACGGATTGCACATTGCAGCTTTAAGGGACGCTCCGCGTGCATCCGACATGATCTTTTCCATTTGCGAAGAATCTTCCATTACAATAAACGTTTAATAATGCGCAAATGATGGGAATACTGCCCTGTACCAGCATTAAAAATGCCTGTATCATCGAGGTGGTCGATGCGTACCTGTCCTGAGGCGTGGATAATTTTACCGGGGGCACATACCATGCCCACATGCACGATCCTACCCTCCTCATTCTGGAAGAATGCAAGGTCACCGATTTGTGCCTCGGAGGCAAAATCCAAAGCATTGCCCAATTCCACCTGTTGCGAAGCATCACGGGGAATCAGAACTCCTATACTCTTGTATATCAACTGGGTAAAGCCTGAGCAGTCGATACCCGCAGGTGTACGGCCACCCCAGAGGTAGGGAGCGCGGAGGAAATGAAGGGCAAAGCCTAACATAGGGGTTAGGGGACAGGGGTCAGGGGTCAGTTTGCAATTGACAGTTGACAATTGACAGTTGACAGTTGACAGTTGGGAGGGGTCAGGAGTCAGGGGACAGGGGTCAGGAGTCAGATTACAATTGACAGTTGACAATTGACAGTTTTTGAATTGTGAATTGTGAATTGTGAATTGTGAATTCGTTTCTGATATTGAGGACACAGAGGGCAATGTGAACACCGCATCACCCAAGTTGAAATGCCCTTGTTCATCGGGTTGAGGGAAGGAGGTACCGATGAAGACAGGAAAAACCGTTTGGGATTTTTCCTCACAGAGCAAAGTCATGAAATCGCTCACCAGGGACTGTGGTTGGTGTAATAATTCCTGATACTGTTCTTCGGTAAGCGCATGATGGTATTTCAGATTCAGGAAGCCTTCATAGCCACAATCTGAGGTTTTGATTTTCAGCCAGTTGCCTTCAGTTTCCAACACTTCATAGCTATCGCCAAAAAGCAATTGCGACACCATTTCGGCCCGTTCGGCAGCCTCAGCGCGCAGAGGTACTACCGATAAAATGCAAACACCGTAACTCATGGCTTAGAAAGGCAGGTCATCGCCGCCGTTATCGGTGAATGTATCGAGATCGTCGGAAGCCATAGGTGGCAGGGTGTCGGCAGAGGGAGCCGGGCCTGCAGCGGGCTGGTATGCAGGGGCAGCGGCAGGTTGAGCGGGAGCTTCTGTGGCAGGCTCTATCTTCCATGCCTTCACATCGGTGTACCATTTGCCATTAAACTCGCGTGATTCTATTGAGAATGAGACCTTCACGGTATCGCCAATGTTGACGGTGTCAAGCATATCCAGTTTGTCACCCCAAAGGTTGGCACACACTTTTTTGGGGTATTGTTCGATGGTTTCAATCACAAATTCCTGTTTCTGCCAGCTGTTTCCCGTGCGGCCGATGCCCGACTGGAGAGGCAGTTTCATCAATAATTTTCCTATAATTTCCATATTGTTTTTACAATTTTGAGGATGCAAAAATACGAAAATTTGTTGATTTGTCGATTCGTATTTTGACGACAACGCATTCTATTGATATTGAATCCCTGCGGGATATAAATTATACGAAATAATCCCGAGGGCTATTGATATTGAATCCCGATGGGATATTATTTTCTACGAATATTTCCCGTAAGGGAATAAATCTCAATAGACAATGGACATCTACCCCTTCTCCCATTTTCCCCTTCAGGGGAATCAATATCAATAGAAGGAAATATTGAATCCCTGCGGGATATAAATTACACGAAATAATCCCGGGGCTATTGATATTGAATCCCGATGGGATATGAATTATACGAAACAATTCTGTGGCTATTGATATTAAATCTTCTATTGATATTGAATCCCTGCGGGATATAAATTACACGAAAAAATCCCGGGGCTATTGATATTTAATCCCGATGGGATATGAATTATACGAAACGATTCTGTGGCTATTGATATTAAATCTTCTATTGATATTGAATCCCTGCGGGATATAAATTATACGAAATAATCCTGGAGTCTATTGATATTGAATCCCGATGGGATATTATTTTCTACGAATATTTCCCGTAAGGGAATAAATATCAATAGACATGCGATACAACCCCTATCACCCATTCTACCCTCGAAGAGGGTTTAATATCAATAGACACACGGGACAATCTCCATCACCCATCCTACCCTCGAAGAGGGTTCAATATCAATAGACACACGGGACAATCTCCATCACCCATTCTACCCTCGAAGAGGGTTTAATATCAATAGACACACGGGACAATCCCCATCACCCATTCTACCCTCGAAGAGGGTTTAATATCAATAGACACACGGAACAAAACCCATCACCCATTCCACCCTCGAAGAGGGTTTAATATCAATAGACACACGGGACAATCTCCATCACCCATTCCACCCTCGAAGAGGGTTTAATATCAATAGACGCACGGCATAATCCCCATCACCCATTCCACCCTCGAAGAGGGTTTAATATCAATAGACGCACGGCATAATCCCCATCACCCATTCCACCCTCGAAGAGGGTTTAATATCAATAGACACACGGGACAAAACCCATCACCCATTCCACCCTCGAAGAGGGTTTAATATCAATAGACACACGGCATAATCTCCATCACCCATCCTACCCTCGAAGAGGGTTTAATATCAATAGGTTCAATATCAATGAAACCTGTCAATCACACGGGGTTTGAAATTTTTCAATAATTTTCACATATTCCGAATCAAAGGATATTTGTTGGTGATGTTCTTCCTGATGTTCAATATAATTCGCAACAGTTTTTATTTGAGACAAGGAATACGTGAATGCACCAAAACCCTCCTGCCATGAAAAATGAAAATTCGAGAGTCCCTGTTGATTAACCCATAAAGATGAGCTACGCTTGACATGAAACATGAGTTTGGAAGGTGATATTGCAGGGTTCATGCTTACCAAGATATGAATATGATCCTCTGTTCCTCCAATTTGCATGACTTTGCATTGATGGTTGCTAATACATCCGCAGATGTATTTGTACAAATCGTTTTTCCATGAGGGTTGAATTAATTTGCGTCGTTGTGATACAGCGAACACAAAATGAATGTAAATTTGAGAGAATGTCTTTTCCATGATAATTGCTTTTATTATTCCAACGACAAAAACAATATATTATTGTTTATTTATTGAATTTTATAATAATTATTATAATAAATTCTATTGATATTTAATCCATATTGATATTGAATCTCTATTGATATTGAATCCCTGACGGGATATGATATGTATTATGATTACATATTCTATTGATATTGAATCCCTATTGATATTGAATCCCTGACGGGATATGATATGTATTATGATTACATATTCTATTGATATTGAATCTCTATTGATATTGAATCCCTGACGGGATATAATATGTATTGTGATTACATATTATATTGATATTGAATCCTATTGATATTGAATCCCTAACGGGATATGGTATGTTTTGTGATTTCACATTCTATTGATATTGAATCCCTGACGGGATATAATGCAACACAAAAATTTCCCGTAGGGAATAAATCTCAATAGACAATGGGCATCTCCCCCTTTACCCATTTTCCCCCGACAGGGGGATTAATATCAATTGATGGGTTTAATGTCAGCGAGATTCCCCGCCTCCTTTTATCAACATTCCAAACAATCTATTGTTAGCATTAACATTCATTAACATTTTTAAACAACTTAAAATCAAATATTTAATTGATTTAACAAATCAAAATTACCTTTATTCGGGGAAAAAGATGTATTTTTGCAAACTTTTTTTTGAGAACTAGAAAAACAAGATTAAAACAAAAACATACAAAACAGAAACAAAAATAAAAAAACAATATTATTATGAAGAAAGTTTTACTATTACTCATCATCTTCACTCTTTCCTGCACTTTCGGCTGGGCACAGGTAGGTGTAGGACAACAATTTCCAAACTACAATTTTGAAAGTTGGACAACAGAAACCTGGAAAGTATTATGGGTGACTCATACCGAAGATGTCCCTACAGGTTGGCACTCTATCAATGATGCTACGGGATCTTTAGCCAGTAGTGCACGTGATGAAATTTTTGTTGCAAAAGAATCTGGATCCCCTGCTGGTGGACAATGCGTAAGATTAAAAAGTAAATCTGTATTGGGAGTAAATGCAAATGGAGGTCTATCGACAGGAAGATTCAATGCGGGTTCAATGTCTGCCACTGCTCCTTCCAATTGTACATATACAAGTACCAATTCCAATTATCAATGTGCGATGACGGCTTATCCAGACTCTGTATATGTGTACATTAAAACGAGCAGTTCTTCCAACAATGCACGCTTTAACTTGGTCATTCACAACAATACACAGGCCAGTAACAATGCTATCTACCAAGATCCTGCACCCAACAACAGTGACCAAGGTGTTGTTAACACAGAAGAAGCTGTCAATGAAGCAAAAGTCGTTGCCAAAGCCACATGGAATGGCAAAACTAACGGCAACTGGCAACTCATTAAGCAAAAATTTGATTATAATTCCTATGTCTATAATAATACTACCCCTGCCTATATTTTAGCCACTTTTTCCACAGCACAAACAGCTGGAGGTGGTTCCGCAGGTGATGAACTCTATTTTGACGACATTGTTCTCATCTATAACACCCGTTTAGCGACCCTTACTGTTGGTGGGAATCCCCTCAACGGTTTCAATCCCAATACGACCACGTACAACTATTCCACTCCCATCTGTGCTGGTGCCGCATTCCCAACTGTAGCAGGTACCTGCCAATCCTCACATGCCACTACTGCTATTACTCATACCCCTACTGATGCAGAGCCATATACGATCATTAGAGTAAGGCATCAAAATCAGGAAAGCACTGTCTATAAAGATTATAGAATTAACTTTACTATAACAAATGCACCTAATGCACCCACAGTGTCAGCACCAGACCCCGACTGTTCACCTGTGGCTCATCCCGTCACCTTGACAGCATCTTCAACAGGCGCAACCTCATACCGCTGGTACACTACTGCAACAGGTGGTACGGGCACAGAAGTCACAACAACGACTTATAATGCACAAGGGGTTTTGGGTTCAGTAACCTACTATGTAAGTGCAGTGAACAGCGCAGGATGTGAAAGTGCTCGCACTCCTGTAACCGCAACTGTTAATCCTGAGCCTGTTGCACCTACTACAGGTAATACTATTGCTGTTTGTAAGGGTAGCACAGGTACTTTCACCGCCACACCACCCTCTGGAGACAATATAACCTGTCGCTGGTATGCGACCAACAGCTCATCAACAGTATTGGGTACGGGTACATCCTTGGAGGTGGCAAATTTAACTTCAAACACTACTCGTTATGCCAGCAGCTACAATACTGTAACAGGATGCGAAAGTGCCAACAGAGTAGCTGTCACGGTAAACGTAAACAATTTGCCTACTGTCAGCATCAGCCCAGTTGCCCCGATATGTAACGGTCAGAGTGCAACCCTCACCGCTTCGGGAGCCACTTCCTACACTTGGGACAACGAAGTCGGAGCAGGCAATGACAAAGTGGTCAGCCCCGCAACGACCACTACCTATACTGTCACCGGTACGGATGCCAATGGTTGTACGAACACCGCCAGTGTTACTGTCACTGTCAACCAGCTGCCTACTGTCAGCATCGGTCAGGTGAGTCCGATATGTGCAGGACAGAACACTACACTCACAGCTTCAGGTGCAAGCTCATACAGCTGGGACAACGGAGTCGGAGCAGGCAATGACAAATTGGTCAGCCCCGCAACGACCACTACCTATACCGTTACTGGTACAGGTGCCAATGGTTGTACCAACACCGCTACTGTCACCGTCTCCGTCAACCAACTGCCTACGGTAAGCATCAGCGCAGTTGCCCCAATATGTAACGGTCAGAGTGCCACCCTCACCGCTTCGGGTGCCACTTCCTACACTTGGGACAACGAAGTCGGAGCAGGCAATGACAAAGTAGTCAGCCCTGCAACGACCACTACCTATACCGTTACTGGTACAGGTGCCAATGGTTGTACCAACACTGCCAGCGTTACGGTCACTGTCAACCAGCTGCCTACTGTAAGCATCAGTGCAGTTGACCCGATATGTGCAGGACAGAATGCAACGCTCAGTGCTTCGGGTGCCACTTCATACGCTTGGGACAACGAAGTCGGAACGGGCAATGACAAAGTAGTCAGTCCCGCAACAACCACTACCTATACTGTCACTGGTACGGATAACAACAATTGTTCCAACACCGCTACTATTACTGTCACTGTCAACCAGCTGCCCAATATAAGCATCAGCACAGTTAACCCGATTTGTGCAGGACAAAATGCAACGCTCACCGCTAACGGTGCCAACTCATACAGCTGGAACAACAATCTCGGCGAAGGTAACAACAAACAAGTAAGCCCCGCAACAACCACTTCTTATACAGTTACTGGTACGGGTGCTAATGGTTGTACCAATACCGCCAGCGTTACCGTCACTGTCAACCAGCTGCCTACTGTAAGCATCAGCGAGGTCAGCCCGATCTGTAACGGTCAGAGCACAACACTCACCGCTTCTGGTGCCACATCATACACCTGGGACAACAATCTCGGCGAAGGTGACAGCAAACAAGTCAGCCCTGCAACAACCACTACCTATACCGTTACCGGTACGGATGACAACACTTGTAGCAACACCGCTACCGTCACGGTCACCGTCAACCAGTTGCCTACTGTAAGCATCAGCGAAGTCAGCCCAATCTGTAACGGTCAGAGTGCAACACTCACCGCTTCAGGTGCCACTTCCTACACTTGGGACAACGAAGTCGGCGAAGGTAACGGCAAACAGGTCAGCCCCGCAACAACCACTTCTTACACAGTTACAGGTACTGACAACAATAATTGTTCCAACACCGCCAGTATAACCATCACTGTGAACCAGTTACCTTCAGTAAGCATCAGTGCAGTTGACCCGATATGTAACGGTCAGAGTGCAACCCTTACCGCTTCAGGTGCCACATCATACACCTGGGACAACAATCTCGGCGAAGGTGACAGCAAACAAGTCAGCCCTGCAACCACCACTACATACACCGTCACCGGTACGGATGCCAACACTTGTAGCAATACCGCTACTGTTACTGTCACCGTCAATCAGCTGCCCAATGTAAGCATCAGCGAGGTCAGCCCGATCTGTAACGGTCAGAGCGCAACACTCACCGCTTCGGGTGCCACTTCTTACAGTTGGAGTGGAGAACTCGGCAGCAATAATCCGCTGACTGTCAACCCCACTGAGTCCACCTCATACACGGTTACTGGTACCGATGCAACCACCGGTTGTTCCAACACCGCTACCATTACGATCACCGTCAACCAGCTGCCTGCCGCACCCAGTGCTTCCAATGTAGAATTGTGCGAAGCAGGAGCTACCACCCTGAGTGTCAGCAATCCGACATCTGGCAACAGCTATAAATGGTACAATGCTGCCACTGGCGGGGAGGCTCTTTACACTGGTGAGAACTACAATGTGACCATCAGCGTCAGCCCCACTACTTACTATGTGGAAACCATTTCAGCGGAGAACTGTACCAGCACACAGCGTACAGCGGTTATCGCCACCATTAGCGGTAATCCTTCCGCACCCACTATTCCCGAAGTGTCACGTTGCGGCAATGGTGAAATCACCATTGCGGTTGAAAATCCGACCCAAGCATACACATACAAATGGTACACTGCAGCAGAAGGCGGCGAAGCGTTCCGTACTGGTGACAGCTATACACTTACGATCAATCAAGATGTCACCTATTACGTTTCTGTTTCCATCGGCTCATGCGAAAGCGAACGCACAGCAGCCATTGCCCATATCAAAGCCATCCCCGCTGCTCCAGAGTTGGCAGGCGACAGCCACTGCGGAACTGGCGATGTTATCCTTAATGTCTCTAACGTCCTTAACGACGTTACTTACACATGGTATAATGCCAATGACGAGCAAGTAAGCACGGGCAACAGCTACACCGCTGAGAATTTGAGCAGCACTGCTGTATACTATGTCACAACTACCGCTGATGGCTGTACCGGCGCATCCGCCAGTGTGACCGCCACCATCCACAATATTCCCGAATTACCTTCTGTAACTCCGGGTGCTCATTGCGGTGCAGGTGAGGTCAGCTTATCCGCTACTGCCGGACAATACGGCAATCAAGTACAGTGGTTTGCCGCTGCCGAAGGTGGAGAAGCCCTCAGCATTGAAAACAACTTCACCACACCATCTATCAGCATAACCACTAGCTATTACGTAGCCAGCTACAATACCACCACCCAATGTATCGGTGCACGCCAGGAAGTGATAGCTACCATCAACAACATACCGGCCGCTCCGACAGCTGAGGATGTCATCATTTGCGGTAATGGCGTAACCACTTTGACTGCCGTTCCCGCCGAGGGCCTCAATTGCCAGTGGTTCAATGCCAACAGTGTTGAAATCTCCACAGGCGTTAGCGGAGACAGCAAAACACTGACTACTGGTAACCTGTCGAACAATACCATATACTATGTCCGTTCCATTGACCCAGTTACCAATTGCTATAGCGACAATACCACTATCCAGGTTACCGTGGCTGCCATTCCCGGCAGACCTACTGCCAGCAACAAAGCCCGTTGCGGTGCTGGTGCCATCACGCTGACAGCCACTCCGGCCAACAACGCCAACAGCTGTCGATGGTACAATGCTAACAGCGAACTTGTTTACGAAGGCACTTCCTTCGAAATTGCCAATCTGGAAGAAACCACGACCTTTACCTGTAAATCCTACAACAGTGAAACAGGTTGCGAAAGCAACAACACCCAGCAAGTCACCGCCACCATCAACCCGATACCTGCGGTTCCTACGGTGGACGGCAACAACCCGATTTGCGGTAGCGGTTCCATCCAATTGACTGGTACCCCTGGTGCCAACGCCACCGTTTGCCGCTGGATCAATGGCAATGACACTATTACCAACAACAACTTTAACACAAGTGTCAGCATGAGCACCGATTATCTGGTACAATCCTATAATGCCAACACCCGTTGCGCCAGCGAGAACAGCACGATTACCGTGGTGGTGAACGCTCTGCCCACTGCTCCGCAAACTGGCAATGACAGCCAATGCTTAGGCACCCCTGTGACTTTGACCGCCAGCAGTGCCGAAGATAACATTGCTTTCCGTTGGTATGCTTCTGCCCAAGACAATAATGTTTTAGCTGAAGGTTCAGAATTTCATCCAACGAATCTAACTGTAGGAGAAAACAACTTCTACGCAGAAGCCTACAATACTTTGACCAGCTGTATTAGTGCTGAAAGAACGCTGGCCACCGCCACAATGATTGATGCTCCCGCCATTCCGAATGTGGCTGACACCGCCCACTGCGGTCCTGCTGCTTTCACGTTGAGCATCATTGATCCGCAACCCAACACCACCTACAAGTGGTATACTGTTGACCAAGGCGGAGAGGCTGCTCATATAGGCACTTCTTTCACCACAGGTGAATTAATCAGCACCACCCATTATTATGTATCCGCAGCAGTGGCCAACTATGACTGCGAAAGCGGACGCAAGGATGTGACCGTTACCATCAACGCTATTCCCGCTAATCCTACCGTTAACGGCAACGAGGCCATCTGCGCTGGCCAAACGCTGACCGTAAGTGCCAGCTCCGATGCCGCAGCCACCAACTTTGTATGGTCAGACGGAGTGAACGAAAGCGAAGACGAAACCTTCACCACTCCTACCCTTACAGAAAATGCCAATTATACCGTAAAAGCATATAATGTCAACACCCATTGCGAAAGCGAGGTGGTGAATTTCACTGTTACGGTTAACCCGAACCCCAGTGCACCTGAAGTTAGCCCAATTGCCCTGTGCCAAAACGAGACCGTTGTTTTAAGCGCTGCGGAAGAAAGCGGTAACACTTGCTACTGGTACTCTTCTGCAGATTCAGAAGAGTCCATTGCTACTGGTGACAGCTACAGTCCAGCTAACATAAATGTGGGCACTACCACTTTCTATGTCAGCCAGCGCAACAATGAGACCAACTGCGAAGGTCCAAGAGCCGCTGTGGTGGCCACCATTTATCCCATTTACGCCGTGAATTATCCTGTAACCGCTTGCGATTCTTTAAGATGGAACAATGAACTCTTCACCGAGAGCGGTAACTATGAAAGGACTCTGCACACCCAATTGGGTTGCGATAGTGTCGTGACTTTGCAGCTGACCATTAACCGCAGTAAAGTGACCAACATTGACACCACCGTTTGCGATGTGTTTGTATGGAACAACCAAAGCTATGAAACCAGCGGTGATTATCAGCAATCATTCACTACCTCTCAAAATTGCGACAGTACCGTTAATGTTCATCTGACCGTTAAGAAAAGCACGGTTGGCGAAGACCACATTTATCTGTGCAGCAATGAATTACCTTATAATTACAACAACTTATATGAGGTTACCTCAGCTGGAACTTTCACCATTCGTACTGACAATGCCGCAGGTTGCGACAGCACTATCACCTTAACCGTGACGGTGAACACACAACCCTCTGCCGCCATCAATTTGACTCCGGCAGCCCGTTGCGGCGAAGGTGCTGTGACCCTTACCGCCCACGCTGGACAGAACGGTACCACCTGTCGTTGGTACGCTTCTGAAAACGACAATGAAGCGGTATATACAGGTACATCATATACCATCAACAATTTAGCAGCAACCACCACTTATTATGTTTCTTCATACAATGAATATAATGGACATCCGTGTGAAAGCGGCAGACAAGCCATCACAGCTACCATCAACACCAACCCCGTTGTACCCACAGTAGCCAACCAAGTACGCTGTGGCAACGGCAGTGTGGAATTCACCGCCACCATCGACGAGAATGCCACCACCTGTCGCTGGTACCTCACCGCCAACACCACCAACATTGCGGCTACCTCATTGAATTACAGTCCTAACATCAGCGTAGGCAGCACTTCATTCTTTGTGGAAAGCTTCAACAGCAACACTGGATGTAAGAGCAGCAGAATAGAAGTCACCGCCGAGGCCTTCACTATTCCTACCGCTCCGGTTTTGACCGCCATGAGCAATTGTGGACCTCAGCAGTTTAGCATCAACGCACCTGCCAATGGTTATTACAATTGGTATGATAGCAATGAAAGCACCAGCACTTTAGACATCCAAAACAACACCACACCAATGGTGAATGCTTCCCGCAGCTACTTCATCAGCCATGCCGTTGACTATGCTGGCATCAGCTGCGAAAGCGGCAGAAGCGAATTAGTCCTGACCATCTACCCCGTTTATGAAGCACAGGATTTGTATGACACTCTATGTCAAAACGAGACCTACACGCAGCATGGCTTAAATGAGACTTTCAGCAATGCCGGTGCTTTTGACCGCGTGATCAACACCGTTTCCTCCACCAACTGCGACAGCTTGGTAACCCTGCACTTGTGGGTGAAAGAAATCAGATACCACGAATTCGAAGAAACAGTTTGTGACTCCTACACTTGGAACAATGAGACTTTCACTGCCAGCCAGAACATCACCCGCCACTTCACCTCATCTATCGGTTGTGACAGTGTGGTGACCCTACATCTGACCGTCAACAAATCTGTAGAGACAGAATTCTCCGCCACCGAATGTGACAAATACACTTGGAATAGTGAAACCTACTATGAAAGCGGCAACTATGTACAGCATTTCAGCACCATAAACGGCTGCGACAGCATGGTGACCCTGCATCTGACCATTAACAAATCTGCAGAAACCCAATTCTCAGAGATTGCCTGCGATACTTATCAATGGAATAATGAGACTTATACCACCAGCGGCGACTATGTACAGCATTTCAGCACCAGCAAGGGCTGCGACAGTACCGTTACCCTGCATCTGACCATCAACTACAGCAATGCTGCCACTTTGACGGATGCTGTATGTGCTGGCACAAGATACAATGCCAATGGTTTTGACACTACTTTCAATGTGGCTGGCAGCTACACCCTGGTACGACACGACCTCAACCAAGCCGGTTGCGACAGTACCACTACCTTGACACTGAAGGTCAACCCTGTTTACAACCAACATGTCACCCTCACTATTTGCGAGACTGCCCTGCCCTACAGCTGGAATGACATTACCTACCCGGTAGGCACTGCCAGTGGCAATTATGAGCACACCTACAGCACGCACACCGCAGCAGGTTGCGACAGTATTATAAATCTGCATTTGACTATCAGTAACCAGTATGTGACGCCGTTGACTGTGGACATCTGCGAAGGCGAAAGCATCACTTTTGCTAACCAGACACTGAGCCAGAGCGGCATTTACTATGACACTTTGCAGGCCAGCAACTACTGCGACAGTATCATCGTGCTGAATCTAACCGTTCACGAGTTGCACACCACAAATTTGAACGCAAGTATCTGTTTAGGTGAAACTTATAATGAGTATGGCTTTACTGAAACACCAACAACTGATGGTACTTTCAACTATCAGCATATCGTACAGACCGCTTTTGGTTGCGACAGCACCATCAATCTGACCCTGACCGTCAATCCGGTTTATCATTTCACTGAATATGATACAGTGTGCGCTAACGAACTACCTCTTGCATGGCAAGGAAGACAACTCCAGCAAGAAGGTATCCACACAGCTGAATATCAAACCATTAACACTTGTGACAGTACAATAACATTATATTTGACCGTCAATCCGGTTTACAACCAGACAGAAAGTGCTACTATTTGCCAGAGCGAGTTGCCCTACACTTGGCGTGACACTGTTTTCGCAGAAGGAACTGCCAGCGGCAACTATGTATTCAGCAGAAGCACGGTAAATGGCTGCGACAGTACTGTAACGCTGACATTGACCGTTAATCCGATATACGAACTGACCGAAAGTGAAACCATCTGCCAGAACGAGTTACCTTATACTTGGCGTGACACCGTTTTTGCAGTAGGAACAACCAGTGGTGACTATGTATTCCACAGAAGCACGGTAAACGGATGCGACAGCACTGTAACTTTGACATTGACCGTTAATCCGTCATACACACAAAACGAAAATGCTACCATTTGCCAAAGCGAGCTTCCATACTCTTGGCGTGACACTGTTTTCGCAGAAGGAACTGTCAGCAGCGACTATGTATTCCACAGAAGCACAGTAAACGGCTGCGATAGCATCGTAATCCTGACCTTAGTGGTAAATCCGATTTATGAGCAGAACGAAAGTGAGACCATCTGCCAGAATGAGTTGCCTTATACCTGGCGTGACACTGTTTTTGCAGAAGGAACCACCAGCGGAGACTACATTTTCCACAGAAGCACGGTGAACAATTGCGACAGCACCGTAACACTGCACCTCACCGTTAATCCTACCAAGCACACCGACCTTTACGCTGAGATCTGCCAAGGTGATGTGTATGAATACAACAACAGATATTACGAAGTACAGAACGATTATGACTTCACCTTCCAGACCGCTTTGGGCTGCGATAGTACCGTCACCTTGCACCTGACTGTTAATCCGGTATATAGCATCGACACAACCATCAATATATGCGAAGGTGTGTTGCCTTATACTTTTGCAGACACCATTTTCTATGGAAATGGGCATAAAGATGTCTATTTGCACACACAACATGGTTGTGACAGCATTTATCATATTCAACTGAATGTAACACCTTTCATCACCTCCTCACAGACCATTAACATTTGTGAGACAGAACTTCCTTATAATTTTGAGGACTCCACATTCAACGATGCTGGTATTTACGAAGTAACGATAAGCCATAATGATGGTTGCAACGAAATCATCACCCTGACGCTGAATGTCAATCCTACATATGATATTACCTTTGATACCACCGTTTGCGACTTGTTCGTATGGAACGGACAGAATTACACGGAAAGTGGTGTTCTGACACATACTTATACCCTGCCGACCACATGCGACAGCACCGTTACAGTGAATCTGACTGTCAACCATTCAAAAGACAGCTTGCTGACTCCTGTTATCTGTCAAGGTGAGAATTATACTGAGAATGGCTTCAACCTGAGTCCTGAAAACGCAGGTATCGTGTATGACACCTTACATCTGCAATGTGTCGGCACAGGTTGCGACAGCACCGTTTATCTGGCACTGACCGTCAACCCGAGTTACAACCAGACATTCGACACCACAGTATGCGGACAGTTTGTATGGAACGAGACAAGCTATACTGAAAGTGCAGTCATCAGCCACAGCTACACCTTAGCTACCGGTTGCGACAGTACCGTCACCTACAGTTTGACCGTCAATCCGGTTTACGACATCACCCTGGACACCACCGTTTGTGACCAATTTGTTTGGAACAATGAAGTTTACACGGAAAGCGGAATTTACACGCAGCATTTCAGCACGGTGAACCTTTGCGATAGTACCATCACTTATCATCTGACAGTAAACTACGCACAAGACACGCTCATCACGGCTGCCATCTGCCAAGGCGGAAGCTATGAAGAGAATGGTTTCAATCTGCAAGGTGACCATGCCGGCATGATGTACGACACCTTACATTTGCAGTGTGTCGGTACAGGTTGCGACAGCACGGTTTACCTCGAACTGACGGTTAATCCAAGTTATAACCAAAGCTTCGACACTATAGTATGTGATCACCTCGTATGGAATAATGAAACTTATACTGAAAACGGAGTGCTGACACACACTTACACGCTGGCAACGGGTTGCGACAGCACCGTCACCTACAACCTGACTGTCAATCCGACTTACAATATCACCATTGACACCACGGTTTGTGACCAGTTTGTATGGAACGGCGAAACTTATACCGAAAGTACTTCACTGACACATACTTACACACTGCCAACCACTTGCGACAGCACGGTGAACATCAACCTCACGGTTAACCACTCTGTAACCGAGAATCTGACCCTCACCGTTTGCCAAAGCGAGTTGCCATACACTTGGCGTGACATCACCTTTGATGCTGAAACTTCGGTGGGCACACACCAATTCTCCTACGAACTCGAGACTGCACATCATTGCGACAGTATCGTGAACCTCACCTTGATTGTCAACCCCAACAATGAATACTATGACAATCCTGTCTCCTTCTGCGAAGGCGGCTCTTATACATGGAACAACCAAACCATTACGGAATCTGGTCTTTACACAGATACCGTCGACAATGAATTTGGTTGCTACGATGTTTACAAGTTGGAGGTCACCGTGAATCCGGTATATTCCTTCACCGAATATGACACCGTATGCGACAATGAACTGCCTATCGTATGGCAGGGAAGAACTGTTTCACAGGCAGGCACCATCACCGCTGACTACCACACCGCAAGCGGCTGCGACAGTATCTATTACTTGGTGCTGACCGTCACCCCGACCTACTACGAAGAAGTAACCGCTACCGTTTGCGACAATGAAGAGTATGTTTGGGAAGGTCACGAATATATCCAGATTGGCCAGCGTGTTGCTGACACCTACACCATTTGGGATAGTCTCAGCACGACATACGGCTGCGACAGCGTTTACAAGTTGACCTTGACCGTCACCCCGACCTACAACTTCGAACCTGTGACCGCCACAGTTTGCGACAATGAAGAATATGTATGGCCAGGTCACGAATACATCCAGATTGGCCAACGTGCCGCTGACACTTACACCATCTATGACAGTCTGAGCACTGCCATCTATGGTTGCGACAGCGTTCACACCCTGATTCTGACCGTCACCCCGACCTATAACTTCGAACCCGTGGCCGCTACGGTTTGCGACAACGAAGAATACGTTTGGGAAGGTCACGAATACATCCAGATTGGCCAGCGTGCTGCTGACACTTACACCATCTATGACAGTCTGAGCACTGCCGTTTATGGTTGCGACAGCGTTCACACCCTGATCCTGACCGTCACCCCGACCTACAGCTTCGAACCTGAGACCGCTACGGTTTGCGACAACGAAGAATACGTTTGGGAAGGTCACGAATACATCCAGATTGGTCAGCGTGCTGCTGACACCTACACCATTTATGACAGTCTGAGCACTGCTGTTTATGGTTGCGACAGCGTTCACACCCTGATTCTGACCGTCACCCCGACCTACAACTTCGAAGCCGAAACTGCTACCGTTTGCGACAATGAAGAATATGTATGGGCTGGACATGAATACATCCAGATTGGCCAACGTGCCGCTGGCACCCACACCATCTATGACAGTCTGAGCACTGCCACCTATGGTTGCGACAGCGTTCACACCCTGATTCTGACCGTCACCCCGACCTACAACTTCGAACCCGTTACCGCTACGGTTTGCGACAACGAAGAATATGTATGGCCAGGTCATGAATACATCCAAATCGGTCAACGTGCCGCTGGCACCCACACCATTTATGACAGTCTGAGCACTGCCACCTATGGTTGCGACAGCGTTCACACCCTGATCCTGACCGTCACCCCGACCTATAACTTCCAGCCTGAAACCGCTACAGTTTGCGACAATGAAGAATATGTTTGGGAAGGTCACGAGTACATCCAAATTGGTCAACGTGCCGCTGACACCTACACCATTTATGACAGTCTGAGCACTGCTGTTTATGGTTGCGACAGCGTTCACACCCTGATCCTGACCGTCACCCCAACCTACAACTTCGAGCCTGAAACCGCTACAGTTTGCGACAACGAAGAGTATGTTTGGGAAGGTCACGAATACATCCAGATTGGCCAACGTGCCGCTGGCACCCACACCATCTATGACAGTCTGAGTACTGCCGTTTATGGTTGCGACAGCGTTCACACCCTGATTCTGACCGTCACCCCGACCTATAACTTCGAACCCGTTACCGCTACGGTTTGCGACAACGAAGAATATGTATGGCCAGGTCACGAATACATTCAGATTGGCCAACGTGCCGCTGGCACCCACATCATCTATGACAGTCTGAGCACTGCTGTTTATGGTTGCGACAGCGTTCACACCCTGATTCTGACCGTCACCCCGACCTACAGCTTCGAACCTGTAACTGCTACCGTTTGTGACAATGAAGAGTATGTATGGCCAGGTCACGAGTACATCCAGATTGGCCAGCGTGCCGCTGACACCTACACCATTTATGACAGTCTGAGCACTGCTGTTTATGGTTGCGACAGCGTTCACACCCTGATTCTGACCGTAACCCCGACTTACAACTTCGAACCTGTAACTGCTACGGTTTGCGACAACGAAGAATATGTATGGCCAGGTCACGAATACATCCAGATTGGCCAACGTGCCGCTGGCACCCACACCATCTATGACAGTCTGAACACCGCCGTTTATGGTTGCGACAGCGTTCACACCCTGATTCTGACCGTCACCCCGACCTATAACTTCGAACCTGTGACCGCTACGGTTTGCGACAACGAAGAATATGTATGGCCAGGTCACGAATACATCCAGATTGGTCAACGTGCCGCTGGCACCCACACCATCTATGACAGTCTGAGCACTGCCGTTTATGGTTGCGACAGCGTTCACACCTTGATTTTGACAGTGAATCCAACCAAGCACAGCATTGAGAATGCTTCCGCTTGCAGCAATGAAGATGTATACAGCTGGCACGGACGCGACATCACCGCCACGGGCGTTTACTATGACACCTTGGAGACCACTTTGGGTTGCGACAGCGTTTGCGAATTGCGCTTCACTCTGTTAGAACCCACCGCCGCCATCTTTGCCGACACCACCTGTGCCAATGCACTGTATGAAGGATATGGCTTTGAGGTCACTCCTACCCTGTCGGGCGACACCACTTTGATTCGTATTACAGAAAATGCGGCAGGTTGCGACAGCACCATCACCGTCAACCTGTATGTGAAACCGCTGGCAACCTTCTCCTTCGACACTATCGTTTGCGGTGCCTTCCGGTGGAACAACCGTTGGTACACGGAAACTGGCGAGTATCAGCAGAGCTTCACCGCTGCCAATGGCTGCGACAGTATTGTGACCCTGAACCTGATTATCGACACACCTTCGAGAGACACCATTGAGGTAGTGGCTTGCGAAAGCTATGAATGGGACGGCACCACCTACACCCAATCCGGCGTATTCTCCAAAGTTTATCCGCAGGCTGTAGGTTGCGACAGTATCGCTGTCATGATACTGACCATCAACCATATCACTGAAGTGACCTTGTATGACACTACCTGCCAAGCCCACAGATATCAAGAATATGGTTTTGACACGCTGCTCATGCAATTTGGAACATTCACTTTACAGCGTATTGATGAGAACCAGGCCGGTTGCGACAGTATCATCAACTTGATTTTGACTGTCCACCGTGGCTACCTGTTCGTGGATTCCACCAGCACTTGCGACAATGAAGACTTCGTATGGCACGGCATCCACTGCGACACTACGGGCATTTATTACAAGAACTACGAGACCATGTATGGTTGCGACAGCGTTTACATCCTCTACCTGAAGGTCAACCCCTCTTATGAAGTGGACGTTACCGACACTGCCATTGCGGGTACCCTGTACCACAACCATGGCTTGAACTTCACCCCGCAGAATCCTGGTGTATTGAACATCGATGTACCCAGAACCACTGTGGATGGTTGCGACAGTACCATTCATATCACCCTTGTGGTAATTGATGGCAACAGCATTGACATGCATTATCTCGACAAACACATCACCCTCTATCCGAACCCGACTGACAATGTCTTCACCGTAAGTTCCACCATCGATATCATTCGTGAGCTGACAATTTACGACAACAACGGCAAGGCAGTGATGCGTCAGCGCATCGATGACTACAGTGGACAGGTGAATGTCGAGAATCTGACACCTGGCATCTACTTCGTTAGAATGATGACACCTGACAACGTCGTAACCAAGAAGTTGATTGTGAGATAACTCACCATGAGACCATAAATAATTTTACACGAAAAGCACGGCATTATTGTCGTGCTTTTTTTTTGCACCACGAGAATTACAGCTCATAAAAACAAATCTGATAATTCCACTCATCCGCTCATTATTTTTCGTATCTTTGCGAAAATTTCATAGAGTATTATGGACTACATGTTATTAGGGGCAAAGAAGAAGCTAATCAGCACATTGCGAGAGAAAGGAATCAGCGATGAGCAGGTGCTGGCCGCTTTCGACAAGGTAGATCGACATCTGTTCATAGACTCATTCTTATGGAACAAGGCATACGAAGATACCGCCTTGCATATTTACTGCGACCAGACCATCTCGCAGCCTTCTACGGTAGCCTTCCAAACGATGTTATTGCAATTGAAACCAGGAGAGAAAGTGCTGGAAATCGGCACTGGTTCGGGCTTCCAGGCTGCCATATTGGGGGCCATGGGAGCGCGTGTTTTCACTGTGGAACGTCATTTAGAGCTATTCAGCAAAGCAAAGAGTCTGTTGAGCAAAATCAATGACCGTATCATCTTGCGTTTTGGCGACGGCTTCCAAGGTTTTGAAAAATATGCACCCTACGACAAAATCATTGTCACCTGCGGCGCTCCGGAAATCCCCGATGCCTTACTACAGCAACTCAAACCCGGTGGTCTCATGGTGATTCCAGTGGGAGCGGACAGTCAGGTGATGAAACGCATCACCAAGATTGACGAGGACCACTACCAAGAGGAAGAATTCGGCAATTTCAACTTCGTGCCAATGCTGGAGGCGAGAGTGATTAACCGGAATCAGAAGATCTAAGGGGGAGTCTCGCTTCGCTCAAGGGGAGTCTCGCACTGCGTGCTCAAGGGGAGTCTCATGCTATGCATTCGAGGGGAGTTATGGGCCATATCTGCGGTGGAGCCGCAACCGCCGCATAGGAAAACAGGTTACAGGGAATAGGGATTAGGAATTAGGGGTTAGAATTCAAAATTCAAAATTCAGAATTCAAGGAGTGGAAGTGATTGCGGTGGAGCCGCAACCGCCGCATAGGAAAACAGGTTACAGGGAATAGGGATTAGGAATTAGGGGTTAGAATTCAAAATTCAGAATTCAGGGAGTGGAGGTGATTGCGGTGGAACCGCAACCGCCGCATAGGAAAACAGGTTACAGGGAATAGGGAATAGGAATTAGGGGTTAGAATTCAAAATTCAGAATTCAGAATTCAAGGAGTGGAAGTGATTGCGGTGGAACCGCAACCGCCACATAGGAAAACAGGTTACAGGGAATAGGAATTAGGGGTTAGAATTCAAAATTCAAAATTCAGAATTCAAGGAGTGGAAGTGGTTGCGGTGGAGCCGCAACCGCCGCATAGGGGGGAAACGTTGATTACGGGATTGTCGGATTATTTCCGAGGATGGAACATGGGGTTGTCGTCCTGCGGGGTGGCAGGAGCTAATAAACGAGACAGATACTCCACCAATCCATCGGACAGGGATGGCAGGTAACGCTCGTAAATCCGTCCATCAGGAGACAACAAAACATAATCTGGCAAGGAATTCACCTCCAGATTATTCAGCCACTGGTACTGTTGGTTGAAATGCACAAACTGCCAATCAAACTGCGGATATTTGTTCAGGAAATTCTGCAACTGATACTTGTCAAAATCCAGGCACACCCCCACGCACACCAAAGAATCCTTGTGCATCTCCTGCAACTCCCGGATTAACATCAGCTCGCGCACACATTCTATGCAATCGGTACGGAAAAAGTGCACAAACGCCCATTTCCCTTTCAACTTATTCAAAGAGAAATCTTTACCATTGGATTCCTTCAACTTCACATTCTTCACCAACTGATTGTCAGAGAACTTGTTAACAAAGTGTATCATATTCTCCACCAATGGCTTATGCTCTGCAAAATGTGTGGTCTGCCGCAATTCCTCCAACAATTTCAAGATATTTCCTTTATCGAATTCAGGATGATTCAAATACAGTTGACCTAAATTCTTGATAATCACCAGTTCACGGATACGCTCATTGACTAAGAACTCATCTCGACCCAACTCATTGAACAGCATTTTATAATCAGCGGAATCATTGATAGCCGTCAACACATTATCTTGATTAATCTTCGGCGACATAAACACGTAATCATCATAGAAGGAGTTGAAAAAATCCATATAATTCGGATTATTGTACAAGATATGGTCGTTGTTCAGGTACTTTTGATACAACTTATGGACATCTTTGTGCCAATAGAGTCCCTCGATTTGAGACATACCATAGAACACGTACGACTGGAAGAAATCGTAAGGATTGTAGCGGACGTCAAACCTCTTGTTCATCAGTAACATCACAGAATCCATAGCTTCCGCTTTCCGATCATAGACAATAGAAAAATAAAAACGGTCGAAAACGTAATTATAATAGCGGGTAAAATAGTTGATTTTCCGGTTCAAATCACGGGGTGCTTCCGCTTTCTCCACCGCCTCATCCTTCTCGCTTACAATTTGCAAAAAAGCGCCATAATCCTGCGGACGGAAGAACTTGAACATCTCCTCGTCCATCGTGATATTGAAATCATAATTTTTCGACGGCTCGACGAAAAATTCAGCGCGGGCAGTACGTATCTCCAACTGCACAAGACGTTCTTCCGCTGTGGAATACGACAACTCGAAAGCCCCTTTTTTATCAATCACGTCCGAAGACACGACTTTGGGCACATAGGTTATCAAATCCTCGTAGGCTATTAATCTAATCTCCTCACCCACTGCAAAATCCGCATTACCACGAATCACCACTGCCGGCGTTTTCTGAGCCCACCCCTGCCCCACTACCATCAAAAGAGATAACAGGCACACATAGGAGAAAAACAGCTTATTCAGTTTCATAATTGCGTTAGCTTATAACTCAAACGAAACATATTCGGAATAATTGCCCTGATGATGATAAAGTTCTCTTACGAGGGAAGAAGAGACATGGGCTAACTCAGGTGATGAAAGCAAGAAAATGGTTTCCACCTCGGGTGCCAGTCGACGGTTGGCTTCGGCAATATCCTTTTCGTACTGGAAATCCATGGAGTTACGCAAGCCACGAAGAATAAAATGGGCATTCACTTCTCGGCAGAAATCAACAGTAAGCCCCTTATACACAGCTACCTCAACAGCTGGTTCATGGGCAAAAACCTGTCGAATCCATTGCTGACGTTTTTCCAAAGGAAAGCAATATTTTTTATTGGCATTCTCACCGATAGCCACATAAATCTTATCGAAAAGCGGCAAAGCTTTACGGATAATCTCCTCATGACCTATGGTCAGCGGATCGAACGAGCCAGGAAAAACGGCGATACGCATAATTATTCTCTTACTACAACAAAATTATAATCATCAATAAACTTGATGAGGCGGGAAGGCTTGTAATCCGTTGAATCGGCAAACTTCTCGGGCACCACATAATCAACCTGGCTGATGACCTCCTGCGAAATGTCAGAAAACAGCTGCGGAGCCGGCGTGCCGGAAATATTGGCAGAGGTAGACACTATCGGACGATTCAGCTTGTTAATCAGTTTTTTACAGAAATTATTATTCACAATTCTGATGGCCAAGGTACCATCGGAAGAGATGACAGAGGGGGCAATATTGTAGCCCTTAGGATAGATGAAGGTAGTCGGCCGGGAGGTCTCGTTTACCAGATCCCAAGCAATCAAGGGGATACGTTTCACATACATCGGCAGGCGATCGGTCTTGTCCAACAATACCAGCATCGATTTCCCCTCTATACGATGTTTGATTTGGAATACCCGTTTGACAGCTGCCTCGTTGGTGGCATCACAACCCAGTCCCCAAATGGTATCTGTCGGATAAAGAATAACTTTACCTTGTAAGAGCAGTTCGGCACATTTTTCAATTTCAGCTTCCATGATTCATACAGAATTAATTTGCAAAATTAGTAAAAGTATTGTTTCAATTACAGACTAAAATTAATTTTTTTTCGTTTTATCAATTAATATTGGGAAACAAAAAATAAATATTAATACCCGAGTTATTAAAGCTCATGTTTGCGATTGTAAAGAATTATTTTTCTCAAAAAAATTAAAATAATTCCATTGTTATCGAATTAATTATTATTTTTGCCCTTCGCAAAGGATAAAAATACATAAAAAATGACCTATATAAAGGACAAATCAATAAATTTCATTATTACTTATTGATATACAGAATATTATGGAAAGGCTATTCAAGAAACACGACCGTCTATTGGAGGTAATTCCCATCCAAATTATCCGCCAGTGGATGAACAATATCAACTGGAGAGCTCGATTGATGTCCATTCGGGGTCCCAAAGGTGTAGGAAAAACAACAATAATGTTGCAATATATTAAATTACACTATCCGGCATTAGATCGTCAAGTGCTATATGCTTCGTGTGACGATAATTATTTCAACACCAATACCCTTTTAGATCTTGCTGAACAATTCTATCTTAATGGAGGCAAACATCTTTTTCTTGACGAGGTGCATAAATATGAGAATTGGAGTCGTGAGATTAAAGAAATATATGACTTTTATCCCAACATGAGGGTTGTGTTAAGCGGTAGTAGTTTGCTGAGTCTTACCGAAGGCGATTCCGACCTTGCACGCCGATGTGTCAATCACGACATACAAGGACTTAGTTTCCGCGAATTTCTGCATTTCTACAAAGGTATCAAACTGCCAGTTTTCCCTCTTGAACAAGTTTTACACAATCCCGCACCGCTTATTGAACAAATGAACAAGTATGGCAGACCTGTAGCACTTTTCCACGAATACCTTAAATACGGCTACTACCCCTATTATCTTGACAATGAGATTGACTATTATACAACAATTCAGCAAGTGGTCAACAGGGTTATTGACGATGAACTAACCCGAATATGCAAGGTCAACATAGGAAACACCCGTCGTCTCAAATCACTGCTGACCACACTCTGTGCAAGTGTGCCATTCCATGTGGACATATCAAAGTTATCCGCTTTGAGCGGACTGAAACGAGACACAATACTGGCATACCTGGGTTATCTTGACAAAGCCAAGCTCATACATTTGCTGTATTCTGATATTAAAAATGTAAAACGCATGCAAAAACCCGACAAAATATATATGGACAACACCAACCTTTTATATGCGTGGGCAAGCACTCCAATACAGATAGGCACCGCACGGGAGACATTCGTAGCCAATCAATTGATAGCAAATCACACCCTTGAGTATCGTAAGAAAAATGGTGACTTCCTTGTAGATAATCAATATATTTTTGAGGTTGGTGGTGAAGACAAAGACTTTACGCAGATAGCGAATATTCCCAATTCATTTATTCTCTCCGATAATTTAGAAACTTCCATTGGTAATAAATTACCTATTTGGGCCATTGGATTCGACTATTAAGCCAACGAACAGAATTTACTGTCATAAAGCATAAATAAACATTCCAACTATTCAACAATATTTACTATTTTTGCAACTTATTTTTTGAAAAGAGATATGAAGAACTTTGCTTTGTTTGGAGTGGCCGGATACATTGCTCCCCGGCATCTAAAAGCCATCAAAGAGACTGGCAATCAACTGATTGCCGCTTACGACAGAAGCGACAGTGTGGGCATTTTGGACCAGTACTTCCCCGACACCCGTTTTTTTACGGAATTGGAAGTATTTGACCGTCACTGCTCCAAGCTCAAAAATACCGAGCAACAGATTGACATAACCTCCGTATGCACACCTAACTATCTACACGATAGTCACATTCGTTACGGATTGCGTTTAGGTGCTGATGTCATCTGTGAGAAGCCCTTGGTGCTTAAGCCCTGGAATATTGATGGATTGAAGGCCATGGAAGAGAGTACAGGCCACCACATCTACACCATCCTGCAACTCCGTCTGCATCCAGCTATCCAAGCCCTGAAAAAGCAGGTGGAAGAAGGTCCTGCCGACAAAATTTACGATATAGACTTGGTTTACATCACCAGTCGCGGCTACTGGTATTATGCCAGCTGGAAGGGGAATGAGCAGAAAAGCGGCGGCATTGCCACCAATATCGGCATACATCTGTACGACATGCTGACCTATATTTTCGGAGAGGTGGAACAAAACACCGTTCATGTGAAGAGTCACGACCGTGTAGCGGGCTATTTAGGACTAAAAAGGGCCCGTGTGCGCTATTTTCTCAGCATTAATGCCGCCCATCTGCCCCAAGAGGTGCGTGAGGCCGGCCAAAGAACCTACCGGTCCATCATGGTAGGAGACCAGCTGATAGAGTTCAGCAAGGGTTTCACCGACCTGCACACCGAAAGTTACCGCCAAATACTCGAAGGCCACGGTTTCGGTATTGAAGAAGCTCGTTGCAGCATCAACATTGTCCACGACATCAACAACGCCACTCCTGTCGGTTTAGTGGGAGATTATCATCCCTTGGCCAAGTGTCCGCTCACCCCGCATCCTTTCGAGAGAATGCAGGACCAATAGTGGCAGTTTCTGCTTTCATACAATATTACTCTATTAAGAATCGTTTAGACATTGATTTTTATCTTGAAGAAAATGAAGTTTATCAAACAGTTTGGACTAACAACTATCTTATTCCTAAGCATCTGCACTTTGATCCAGGCACAGGAGTTCCATGCCAAGGCGGTATTGGACTCCAACCAAATTCTCATTGGCGACCAGATACACGTGGATTTCACGGTGACAGCCCCGCAGAACAGCAATTTCATAGTGCCAGCCATCACGCAGGAGGTGCTTAGTGCCAACGGTATTGACCTGGTAAGCGGCAGTGCTACCGACACCACCCTCAACGGGCAGTTGGTCAGCTACCATCAGCAGTGGACCATTACCGCCTTCGACTCAGGAGCCTACGTTTTCCCGGCCATTCCAGTACTTTCCCCTGACTCACAGCTATTGGCACAGAGCCAGCCCCTACCCTTCTTCGTCAACACGGTAGCGGTAGATACAACTGCCGCCATCCGCGACATCAAGGGCATTGCCAAGGTGCCACTCACCTTCAAAGAAATACTGCCCTATCTGCTCATCACTTTAGCCGCTGCCGCTGTCATCGCTCTGCTAATATGGTTCATCCTCAAACACGAGCGCAAGAACAAGCCCCAGAAAAAAGTGGTGAAGAAAGCCAAGCCGAAAGAGAAGCCGGATATCACAGCTCTCAAAGAACTGGAAAAACTGAAACTCAAGAAGTTATGGCAGAGCGGACAAGTCAAGCAATACTATTCCGAGCTAACCGACATCATCAGGACTTACATTGATGGCCGCTATGACATTAATGCCATGGAGATGATTACCGCCGACATTCTGAAAGAGCTGGATGATGCCGGCCTGCCTCACAAGCTGCACCAGGAGCTGGAGCAGACGCTCACCACCGCCGACTTGGTGAAGTTCGCCAAGATGGAACCCCTCCCCGACGACCACGACCGATGCTTTAAGCAAGCAGTGGAGTTTGTGCGGGAAACAGCAGACCAGGGATCAGGGGGCAGGGATCAGGGGGCAGATAAAACTGAAAGTTATTAATGTACTAATTATCAATGTGCTAATGTGCTAATAAAACTCGGAATTCAAAATTCAAAATCCAAAATCCAATAATCTACTAGCCCCTGTAACCTACTAACCTTCTCACCTTCTAACCCCTGGTCACTAACCACTATCCACTAACCACTGAATCCTGACCACTAACCACTGACCACTGACCACTGAAACCTGTAACCTATAACCTGAAACCTGAAAACCATCATGAATTTTCTAAGTGATTTTTTCAACATACTAAAGGATGTCGAATTCGCGAATCCGTATTATTTTCTGCTATTGTTGCTGCTGATTCCCTTGGTGGGATGGCCGATATGGAAGCGGCGGAAGATGCGTAACACGCTACAAGTGCCCACTACCGCACCATTGAACGGAATGCGCAAAAGTTGGAAACAACGTTTTAGTTTCCTGCCCCTGCTTTGTCGTGCCTTGGCGGTTATCTTCATTGTCATTGCCTTGGCACGTCCACAATCCGCTTTCCGCCAACAAAATATCCAAGTGGAAGGCGTTGATATCGTCATGGCTTTGGACGTATCGGGCAGTATGAAATGTATGGACTTCAGGCCCAACCGTTTGGGAGCCTGCAAGAAAGTGGCCGCTGAGTTCATCGAGGGCCGCCCTACCGACCGTATCGGACTGGTAGTCTATGCCGGTGAGGCCTTCACCCAATGCCCTGCCACCACCGACCATGAAACACTGTTAGGCCTGCTGGAAAAGGTAAAATTCGACCTTATTGACGACGGCACTGCCATCGGTGATGGCTTAGGCACCGCTATCAACCGACTGCGCGAAACCGATGCCAAAAGCAAAATCATCATCTTATTATCCGATGGTGTCAACAACAGCGGATACATGGATCCTATTTCCGCTGCCGAGATTGCCAAAGACTACAATATCAAGGTTTATACCATCGGCTGCGGCAGCTTGGGCAAAGCCCCCTACCCTGGCCCATACGGCACCATTTATGTCGATACCGAAATAGATGAGACCCTGCTGAAAAACATCGCCACCACTACGGGAGGCCAGTATTTCCGCGCCAACAACGCCAAAAAGCTGGAGGAAGTCTATCAGGAAATCGACAAGATGGAAAAGACCATCATCAACGAGACCACCTTCGAAAACAAGGCTGACGAATTTATGCCATTTCTTGTTTTCGCATTGATATTCATTGCTTTAGAAATATTATTCAGATTCACTATCTACAAAAACTGGTAAAAAGATCATCATGTTCCGATTTGAATTCGAATACGTTTTATATGCCCTTATCATTATACCTATTCTGGTAGGGATTTATATCTATCTTCAGTATCACAGAAAGAAAAAGATGGAAGCCTTTGGTGCTGGCGAACTGACGCGCAAACTCAGTGCGGAAGACGCTCCTGCCATGCATCACATCAAGTTTTCCATTTTCCTGTTGGGGCTGATATGCCTTATCTTCGCTTTGGCCAACCCACAGGTAGGCAGTTCCTTGGAGAAAGGCACCCGTAAAGGCGTTGACATCATGATATGCATGGACATCTCCAACAGTATGCTGGCCGAAGATATCCAGCCTAACCGTCTGGAAGCCTCAAAGATGGCTTTGTCTCGCTTCATCGATAAACTACAAGGTGACCGTATCGGACTGGTAGTTTTTGCCGGCAAAGCCTTTGTGCAACTGCCCATCACCAGCGACTATGCCGCTGCCAAGATGTTCATCAACATAGTGAAACCCTCGCTTATCAGCGAGCAGGGCACCGACATTGCCGCTGCCCTTGACTTAGCGACAGTTTCGATGCTGCCCGAAGAAAGCCAAAGTCAACAAAAACAATTGTCAGACCTCACCTCCAAGGTTATCTTGGTGGTATCTGACGGTGAGGACCACTTCCCCGAATCCATTGAGATGGCACAGGAAGTGCACAAATTGGGTATTACTATCCACACCATCGGCATCGGCAACACCTTGGGCGAGCCTATTCCCGTGCGCGACAAATACGGCAATCCCACCTACAAGAAAGACCGTGACGGCAACACCGTTATGACACGGCTCAACGAGGAAGTGCTGCAAGACATCGCTCGTGCAGGCGGTGGCACCTACGTTCACGCCTCCAATGCTAACATGGGTTTCGAGACTATCATGAATAAAATCAACGCCATGAATAAAACTGATATTCAAGAAGTTACTTTCACGAGATACGATAGCAAGTTTCAGATTCCACTGATACTTAGCTTATTATTCTTCTTCATTGAAATCTTATTATTCACCACTCCCTCAAAAATCAAGCAACTCATCAACAAAATGCAGCATCAGTTCAAAGGAAAAACCGCTTTCTTATGTCTTGCCATGCTGATGATTGTACCAGCTATGCAAGCCCAAACCAAAGCCGAATTAGCCGCCATCCGCAAGGGCAACGAACAGTTCAAGACTGCAGAGCAGTTCCGCAAGGATGCTATGGAGCTGATGGCCAAAGGCGGTGAAGTGAACAAGCGCAATGCGGATGAAAAGATGAAGAAAGCCTCAGAGAACTACCAGCAGGCCGAAATCAACTACCGCAAGGCGATGGAGAACACACATAATTACGACAAAGCTAACTACAACCTCGGCAACAGCCTGTACCGCCAGGAGCGCTACGAAGAGGCTGGCAAGGCTTTCGAATCGGTAGCCAACAACAAAAGCAGTAGCAAAGACTTGCGCGAGCGGGCTTATCACAATTACGGAAACTCGCTGCTGAAGCAGGAAAAATACAAGGAGAGCATTGATGCCTACAAAGAAGCCCTGAAGCTGAATCCCAAGGATATGGACACCAAATACAATCTGGAATATGCCCGCAAAAAGATGATGCAGCAGATGCAACAACAGCAACAGAACCAGCAGAATCAGGACCAAAACCAAGACCAGAACCAGCAGCAACAGCAAGGCGGTCAAGGACAGCAGGACCAAAACAAGGACCAGCAGCAGAATGGTCAGGGACAGCAAAACCAGGACAAGAATCAGGACAAAGACAAGCAAAACCAAGACCAGCAACAGCAAGGTCAGGATAAGCAAGAGCAGAAAGACAAGCAGCAACAGCAACAAAGCGCTGCCGACCGGCAAAGACAGCAGGACAACAAGCGCCAGTTAGACGCCTTACAACAAAACGAGCGCAACACCCAGCAGAAAGTGAACAAGCAGCAGATGCAAGGCGGCAACAAAACTCATCAGGAAAAAGATTGGTAAAAATATAAACTTATGAGAAAACTTTTTTTGACCATCCTCTGTGCAGGTGGTTTATGCCTTATCGTTCAGGCACAGGACAGCACTGTCGCCAGGGAGCATATTAAATATTTAAGTTCCAAAGAACTACATGGCAGAGGAGTCGCCTACAACGGTGAACATAACGCCGCAAAATACATCATACAACAGCTTACAGAGCATGGAGTAGAGCCCTTGGGAAAAGACTTTATCCAGAAATATGACCAAGCGGCTTTTGCCATGGAAGGGGATGTCATTGGCAAAGTCGGAGGGAAGCCTTTGATTGCCGGGGAGGATTTCCGCATCATGCCCTTCTCAATGTCGCTCAATGACAAATACAACCTGATACGTATCAGTCCCGGAGATCTCATCAACCATAAAAAAATCGCAGCTATCAACAAGAAATATGCGGATGTGATGTCTCACAGCCTGATTTATTTAGACAACACCAAGGTCAAGTTCAAGAAGAAAAAAGACGAGGAAAAATACAAGGAAGCTCTTGGACTGATTAAATTCTTTTTCCCTTTTAAGACGGCTGGCTTTATAGAAGGAGTGGACAAGATGCCGGCATGGGGACTGTCGGAGACCCATTACAAACGGCAACTGGCCTATATCTATATGAAAGCTGATAAAATCAGCGACAATGACAGAAATGTTGAATTTTACTATACCAACGAGCTGACAAAATATACCCACTATAATGTTTGCGGTATGATTCCCGGCACGGAGCATCCCGAGCAATACATCGTGCTCACCTGTCATTACGACCATTTGGGAGCTATGGGCGAAGAAGTATATTTCCCTGGTGCACATGACAATGCCAGCGGTTGTGCCTTTGTGCTCAACATGGCCCAGTACTTCAGTGAGCATCCCTGCAAATACTCCATTGCATTCCTGTTTTTCGCCGGTGAGGAAAGCGGACTTTTGGGTTCCAAACATTTCTGTGATAATCCATTGATTCCTTTGGAGAACATCAAATATGTCATCAACTATGACCTTTTGGGCGGTGGTGATGACGGAATCATGTTGGTGAACAGCACCGAAGGCAAAGGCTTGGAATTATATAAACGCCTGATGGAAATCAACGAAGGCGAGCAATTATTACCCAAGATTGCCCAACGCAGCAATGCCGCCAACAGCGACCATTATTTCTTCACGCAACACAAGGTTCCCGCCATTTTCATGTATACTATGGGCGGCAAAACCGGCGCTTATCACGACCCCAGCGACACCAACGAAAACTGCTCGCTGACGATGTTCGACAACATCTTCAATCTGTTCAGAATCTTAATTGAGAAGGAAGAGTAAGACAGTTGACAGTTGACAGTTGACAATTAATAATTGATAATTGATAGTTGATTTTGGATTACAGGATTACAGGATTACAGGATGGAGGGATGGATTATAGGATGGAAGGGTTAGGAGGGTTAGAAGGGTTATTGTTGGATTGTGCATTGTGAATTGTGAATTGTGAATTGTGAATTAAAAAAAACGGAATGGCAAGCCATTCCGTTTTTCATTTGCTAATTAACCAATTAACTAATTTGCTAATTGATTAGTGTTCATCGTAGATACATCTGATGCTGTAGCCGCTGCAACGAGTAGATTGTGTAGTGACAATCTTTTCGCAGATAAAGTCAATCATAGCACCCGTAGCAATGTCATATACCGGATGACAAGTCCAATAGTAAGCATTACCCATAATGCTCTCGTATCTGTTGTTAGCGCAGCTGTACATACCACCAGGCAGTGAGTTGAAGCCTGTTGCATTGGTATTGTCAGCACCATTAATCCAGTAGTTGGTGGATCTCAATTCCGTAGTCGGGTGGATATTCAACTCATCGTATTCCTCATCCGATGGCAGATACCAGCCGGCAGGACAGATACCCTGGATGCGGTGACCCATATTGTAAGCTCTTTCTACGGAATCCACAGAACCATATCTTCCGGTGTCGGCAGCTGCGTACCAGTTGTACAGGTGTCCAAAGATGCTCACATTCTCTGTCGTATTAGGATATTCAGGAGAGTAGTAATCCATCACATTGTCGATAGCACGACCATCGCTGTACTTCGTTGACTTCAGGTTCTTGGTAGTCCAGCACTTGCAACCGCTACCCAAACGGACTGACGGATAGATAGTGTCTTCAAAGTCAACAGCGTCAGGACACTTCTGGAAGCTTACCTTGACAATCTGGTCGCAGAAGAGACTGTCACCACACAAGCTCTTGACCACCCATCTTACCACGGTCTCACCCACAGGATAAATGCTGTCGGCAGGAGCATTGTTGCTGATGGTGATCTCACTCATCGGGATGCTTGTAGAAGTGATAAATGAAGGTTCGCCAATGCTCATAATCTTCAGGTCACAGCCACCATGACGAATGGTATCGTCGATGTTGGTAGGACAGGTAAAGATGGTATTAGCTGCAGTGATAGTCTCACGCTCCTTAATCTCGAAGGTGATTGTAGCAGTATAACCAAGAGCCTCGGTTACAAGCACACTGTATGTGTCAGGATCCAGATTCGACAGTCTGATGATACTGTCAGAAGTACCCATATATGAATTGTGAGTTGCATTACCGATAATCTGATATTCGTACCTCGGAGATACAGGCTCGCCACCTTCTACTCTAAGTTTGACAGCACCCTCTCTAAGACCAGGACAGAACGGTTCGCTTATTGAGTCAACCGTCACCATCAAGGATTCGTAAACGGTCAGCGTACCCTTCACCATTTCGGTATTGAAGGTGTAGCAATCGGTCACATCCTTGGTATAACCGGCAGGAGCGAAGCTCAGACCTGAACGGACCATGCTATTGTTGAAGCTTTCGTTGCGGTAAACCTTGTAGTCTGTAACCACGTTGTCAGCCTGACCCACATTAGTGATAGAACCCACAATGGTTACCACTAGACTATCACCCTGAGCGATGACTCCGGCAGGTGTGTAAGTATAGCTGCTGTCAACCAATGGATCTCCATCAAAGAGTTTCTGAGCACTTGCAGCCGTAATGGTAATCACATTCGGATTTGGTTTGATCACCAAGCTACTATCCTGAACAATGAAGCTTACATTCTCGAAGTTAGGATTATCGTTAGTGAAGTCTGTAGGCTGGATATTCATCTGATAAGTGTTCACATATCTTCCACTGGCGATGCTATCCTCTGGAATGCCTGAGTAGTGGAAGTCAGCGGCTGTGTAAAGGCTATTGCTGATAGATACCAGGTCATAGCCGTGTACACGCTGTTCGTAGCCGTCGTAAGTGGTTTCGCCACCATGTTCTTTCACGGTCACAACAACACCAGTCAACGGGTTGACACGCAGGGTATCGATTACCATGTTGCGAGTACCGATATACAGGATGTCGTGCTGCAGTGTGTAGGTAAACGTGTTGGCCACCTTGCCCACATTGGTGATGCTGGGCGCGTTGGTAATAGTCAAGGTATCACCGGTAGGCAGTACGAATACGGTATCGTTCACCAAACCAGTGCCCGTGATGTACGCATCAGCAAACTTGACAGTATAATGCTTGTAGTTATGAGCATCACCGTCGTAAGTCCATGTCTGACCCAGAGAAGCAATCTCAATCGGATGTGACATAGCATTGATGCTAATTGTACCGTTCACCATGCTCACTGCGGAAGCATCGTAATTGGTTCCATTTTCAATTGTATAACTGAAGGTGTTATTATTCGAAGCATTTTCTGAATAATAAGTGATAGAAGCCGGGGTAATGACACTTAACACATCGCCAGTCGGCAGCTCAAACTTAGTGCTGTCGGTAGCCAAGCGATCCACATTAGTACCGTTGTAGGTTACTGTATAGCTCGGGAAGCTATGGGCAGTGCCGTCATAGTCGAACACCTGTGAACCAGAAGTGATAACAATCGGCTTATTGTTCTGTGTGATGACCATACCCGTAGGAACAATCACAAACTCTACATTTGCGAAGTTCGGGTTAGTATTGGTGAACATCGAAGGAGTCAATGTAGAGTTCTGCGTACCCGCATTCGTTGCCGTCATCGTAGTATCAGCTGCAGTACCACTGAAACTGTAATTATCAGCAGTATATAACGAATTAGAAGCAGTAAAGTCATAACCCGTCACAGTATGCGGCTGACCATCATACATCACGGTGTCGGTGTGTTCGGTGATAGTCACCGTCACAAGAGTATTAACCGGTTCAATTGTCAACCAGCCAGGAGTCAATGTGATGGTGTAATTGCCAGTCACATCACTGCTGCCATTCATAATATTATTGATGCCTGAGAAGGCACCCGGATATGTTCCGACAGTCTCTCCAGCAGCCTCATAACCAATTGTCCAAGTATGTCCGCTGACCAGATTGTCGGCAGTAATACCAGTAATGGTTTGAGTAGTGCCATTGTAAACCACTGTATCTATTTCACCTGAAAGAGTAATTTCACGTTTCTGAATACTGATAGTACCCTTGTTGGCTGTCACATTGGTGTAGAATGCCTGATGTTGAATAGCATAAGAATATGTATTCTCCATAGAACCGAAATCAATGATGGAAGCGGGGACTGTAACACTCAAGGTATCACCAGTAGGCAGTCTGAACATAGTGCTATCACCAGCAATATGAGCCACTGGAATATTCTTGTAAGTCACCGTGTAGCTTGGATAAGTGTGTGCCTCACCATCATACGTCCAGCTGTGAGTGTTGGAGTTGATCACCACTGCTGCGGTATCGTTGGTTACTTCCAAAGTACCAAAGCTTGCGGAAATACTGTAGTTAGCAGCTTTCGTATTTGGTTTCAAAGTATAGATGAATGAGTTGGGAGAAGTACCCACCAATGTCTGGCTGCTGGTGAAGCTATAGGTTGCTCCCTCACCGCTTACGAAGCCATCTTCCTGAGCCAATGCTGTGGTACCGTTCACCAGCGGAGTACCATCGTATGCCTTCGTCAAGTCAGCTGACTTAAGTGTAACATCACGTTTAGAGATACTCAAGGTGAAAGTAGAATCCACGCTGTTGTAGTTAGCACAGCTTGCACGGGCAATCACTGTCACAGAACCGAAGTCCGTAATAGTAGGAATAGTATCCGTGAATGTGCTACCACCATCAACGCTATAGGTCATCGTCGGAGTAGCGGAACCATAGGCTGCGGAAGCACTGCATGCGCTACTCAGCGGATTGCCATCATAGGTCTTGGTCTGCTGACTCGGCAAGGTGATGGTCAAATCGCTGCTCGGTGTAATCGTCAGACTACCATCCGCAACCGTGAAGGTCACCGTTGCGAAGTTGGTGTTCGTGTTGGCAAATTGAGTGTAAGCGAGATTCATGTTCGTGGTTCCCACATCTGTTCTCTTAGCCACAGAATCACCTGAGAAGGTGAAGTCATCAGCATGATAGAGTGCACTTGTAGTCACCTCATAACCCGTCACACGCTGCTCAGTGCCGTTGTAAACCTTCGTATCGGTATGACCGGTAATGGTCACGGTAGCATTGATTGGCGTAATAACCTGATAACCATCCGTCACATTGAAGGTCACCGTTGCAAAGTTCGTATTGTTATTGGTGAACTGAGCTTCGGCGAGACCCATATCTGTACGGCCATCAACATCGGAACCTTCCACTACATTGGTACGGGTAGCCGTATCGCGACCACTGAAGGTGAAATACGAGCCCTTGTACAATGAGGTGCTGAAAGTAGTGTCGAAACCAGCCACAGTATGCGGATTGCCATCGTATGGAGTCGTGTTATGATGACCGGTAACCGTTACGGTAGCATTGATCTTATTAATCTTCTGATAACCGTCAGTCACGTTAAAGGTCACCGTTTCAAAGTTCGGGTTGATGTTGGCGAACTGACCTTCGGCAAGACCCATATCAGTCTGTCCATCTTCATCTGTACCTTCCACTACATTAGTACGTGCAGCGTATGCTGTGCCACTGAAAGTGAAGTCCGTACCCTTGTACAACGAAGTGCTGTAGGTGGTATCGAAACCGCTCACACTATGTTCATCGCCATCGTAATCTGCAGTGTTATTGTGACCGACAATCGTCACCGTAGCATTGATTTTGTCAATCTGCTGATAACCATCTGTCACATCAAAGGTCACATTAGAGAAGTTCATATTCGTATTGGTGAACAGAGTTCTATTGAGACCCATGTTATAGGTACCAGCATCAGTTCCCTTAGCTATAGTGTCATTGGCAACACCATTGAAGGTAAAGTCGGAAGTAGTGTACAGCGGAGTGCTGATAGTCACATCATAGCCGCTAACGCTGTGTTCTGTGCCATCGTAATCCGTTGTGTTGTGATGACCTTTGATAGTTACCACCACTGTACCCATGGGGTTGATTTCCTGATAACCCTTGGTCACGTTGAAGGTCACCGTAGCAAAGTTGGTGTTCGTATTGGCGAACTGAGTGTTGAGGAGATTCATATAGGTGGTTCCCACCTCTGTTCTCTTGGCGGTAGAGTCATTAGCGCTGCCACTGAAACTGAAGTCCGCAGTGGTGTATAACGGGTTGCTGATAGTCACATCATAGCCGCTCACACTATGTTCATCATCATCAAATGTCACAGAGCTATGATGACCTGTAATGGTAACCGTTACATTGATTGGAGTAATCTTCTGATAACCGTCGGTTACCTCGAAGGTCACTGTCTCAAAGTTCGTGTTGTTGTTGGTAAACTGACTTGCGGCAAGGCCCATATCAGTCTGGCCATCGTTATCAGAGCCTTCCACCACATTGGTACGGGTGGCTGTATCGCGACCACTGAAGCTGAAGTCGATTTCGCTACCTGTCACCTTATACAAAGCTGTGCTGGATGTAGCCGTATAACCTGTTACCGTGTGGGCGTTGCCATCGTACGGATCGGTGCTGTTCGCACCCACAATGGTTACCGTAGCGTTAATCTTATTGATCTTCTGATAACCATCGGTCACATTGAAGGTCACCGTAGCAAAGTTCGGGTTCGTGTTGGTAAACTGACTCTGAGCAAGGCCCATATCGGTCTTACCATCAGTATCAGTGCCTTCAACCACATTAGTACGGGTAGCTGTATCGCGACCGCTGAACGTGAAGTCGTGAGCCACATCATACAATGTGTTGTTTGCCGTTGCTGTAAATCCCGTCACGGTATGCGCGTTGCCATCGTATTGAGCGGTATTGTTCGTACCCACAATGGTCACGATAACGTTAACAGGATTAATCTTCTGATAACCATCGGTCACCACGAACTTCACTGTATCGAAGTTCGGGTTGATGTTAGCGAACTGACTTGCGGTGAGACCCATGTCGGTCTGACCGTCAACATCAGTACCTTCCACTACGTTAGTACGTGCAGCGTATGCTGTACCGCTGAATGTGAAGTCCGTTCCCTTATACAACGATGTGCTGTATGTGGTGTCGAAGCCGCTCACACTATGTTCATCGCCGTCATAATCCGCAGTGTTATTATGACCGATAATATTAACTGTTACATTAATAGGTTCAATCTTCTGCCAACCATCGGTCACCACGAATTTCACCGTATCAAAGTTCGGGTTAACATTGGCGAACTGACTTTCAGCAAGACCCATGTCGGTCTGACCGTCAGTATCAGTACCTTCTACCACGTTAGTACGGGTAGCGGAAGCCGAGCCAGTAAAGTTGAAGTCTCTGTCACTTTCGCCCACCTTATAAAGCGTTGTGGAAGCGGTAGCGGTAAAGCCAGTCACGGTATGGGCAATTCCATCGTAAGGTTTCGTATCGGTCTTACCTACAATGTTCACTGTCACATTAATCGGTTCGATTGTCTGATGACCATCGGTCACGTTGAAGGTCACTGTAGCAAAGTTCGGATTTATATTGAAGAACTGTGCCGGAGCAAGACCCATATAAGTAGTACCTGCATCCTGACGAGTAGCCGCAATCACGCCACTCACCAATGTAGCACCATCAGGAGCAGTATATGTAAAGTCATTATTCACATCATACAAAGGAGTATTTGCCGTAGCGGTATAACCTGTCACCGTATGCGGCTGTCCATCGTAATCTGCTGTATCAACCGCACCCACGATAGTCACTGTCACATTAATAGGTTTAATGGTCTGGTTACCATCGGTCACGTTGAAGGTTACTGTTGAGAAGTTGGTATTGATGTTGGCAAACTGATTTTCAGCACCAGCGGCAGTACCCTTCAAGCCCATGTAAGTAGTACCTACATCTGTACGTTTTGCAGCAATAACACCGCTAACTAACGTAGCATCGGCAGCAGGTGTGAAGGTGAAGTCAGCAGCAGTGTACAATGACGTGCTGAACGCAAGATCATAACCGCTTACAATATGTTCTGTACCATCGTAATCCGTGGTGTCGGTATGACCAGTAACAGTCACTACGGCCGTGATAGGATTGATGGTCAACTTACCGGCAGTTGCTGCTGTTGTAGCAAGATTGTAGTTACCTGTCACATCATTATCAGTAGCATCCTTCACCATGAGTGAGGTGAGGTCGTACGAACCGTTGTTGTATGGTGTAGAAGAAGCATTAGTACCAGATGATGGTGTATAGGAGATGTTAGCCGTATGACCACTCAGCAGGTTGCTGAATGTGTAGTTGGTTTTACCATACTGTTCTGTACCGTTATAGTCCACAGTTGTATCGACAACAGCCACTGTAATGTCAAGCTTATCGATACTCAGTGTACCAAATGTAGTAGTCGGGGCAGCCGTGTAGTTGGTGTCACCTGACAAGACGCAAGTGAAGGTGTTGTTATTAGCAACATTGTCAGCCACGTTAGTCACACCGACAGCCGTTGGGGTAACAGTCACTTTGTCGCCAGTAGGCAAGGTGAAGACTTTGCCGGTAGCATCTGGAGTAACGGCAGTGCCATCATAGGTTAACGTATAGGTTTCATCCTTATGATTGTTACCGTCATAAGTCCAATGATTAGTAGCTGATGTCACCACAATTGGCTTATTGTTGGCTTCGATAGTCAAAGTACCGTTCGTGTATGTGATATCATAGTTGGATGTCACATCAGTAGAGGTGCCATTCATGTATATAACAGCATCACTTGGTACATTGTTGCTAACACCCTTATAGGTACGCGAACCTGTCACTGTCACTGCATCCAGTACATCTGTAGAGGCGATAGTGCCAGAAGTTATCGTATAAGCATCTTTTGTCAGAGCTGTGCCGTCATACATCTTGCTGTCGCTACCAGCCGTGATGGTAATCGGGCGCGGTGTCACCTTCAAGGTATATTGGCAGCTTGCAGTGTCATAGTTTTGAGCGGAAGCTCTTGCATAGACGAGTTGTGTACCAACATTTGTAATGGATGGAATCTCTGTTGAACTCCAGTTAGCGTTGTCGATACTATACTCAACCTTCACCACGTCGGAGGTTGCCACTCTGGCGGTTACAGTATAGCTGATTGCTGTACCGTCATATACCTTTTCAGTGTCAGACAAAGCTATCGGGCAGAACAGTTCCATCGTGCTGGCATTGCTGATCTTCATAACGATAGTGTAAGACACATTATAGTTAGAGATACCGTTGGTAATGTTGAACGGTTCAGTAATAGTCACGGTATTGTCTTCGTATGAATAAGTACCCACAGCAGCACTGTTGGTTTTCACCTTACCGGCAGTAAGCACTTCTCCAGTAGCATTACCGCTGATAGAAACACCCGTAGAATCGTAAGCCGTCACCAATTCTGTTCCATCATAGAACTTATTGGTATTGATTACGATGGAGAGGTTAGCTTTGTTGATGACGAACTTGCCTGTGTCAGTCGTTATCGTATAGTTCGGGTTGGCTGTTGCCTCTGCAGTCACACTAATGATATAGTCACCGACGTTCTGACCAGCTATACGGCTCAGGCTGTATACCGGGTCAGATCCGCCTGTCGGAACGCCAGTTACCGTCGCTGTCAGAGCCGGATCAGTGGTAGCGTCATTGTCATAGGTCTTACTCTTGCCGTCTGCCTTGATCGTGATAGCGGCAGGCGTGATCCTGAACAGACCTGTGTCTACTGTCACTGTGTAGTTCGGGTTGGCTGCCGCATCGGCTGTCACACTGATCACATAACCGCCACCGTTCTGGCCTTCAACACGGC
>JAEETJ010000029.1 GCA_016290295.1 Bacteroidales bacterium | reverse complement strand
TCACAAGTTTTGCCCACCTCAACTTTCTTTACTTCGGCATCATTAGTAATTACATCTTTCTTTTGCTGTTCAACCGTAATCAGCTTGGTATCAAATGAATGTCCTTCCTTCTTCACGTTCACAATCAGATTCTGCGGTTTTTCCTTATTTACCTCAGCGGCCACCGCATACTGACCTGTATTGGCATTCACCTTGGCACGGCTTACCACTTGAGCTTTCTCATTACGTACCTCCACCACAGCATTGCTGATATCTCCATCATCAGCCTCTACTTTTCCTTTAATGATCACCATCGAATGCGGACGAGCATCCTCATATAATTCGAACTGGAAAATATCCCATGACACATTACTTTGTCTAGTTCCGACACCTCCACCAATCAATATACCTTCCTCATTATATTGGTCGGAAGAGAAATAGCCAGTTTTGCCATCCAAGCTGACAAAGAAGTCCACCTCATCACGCTCTGTATTGATGGGATGACCAATGTTGACGGGAGTTGTCCAACGGCCAGCGGCATCCATTTTGGAATAAAAAACATCCATACCACCCATCCCGTCATGACCAGCAGAGGAAAAATACAGCGTTTTGCTATCGGTATGCAAAAATGGGGACCTCTCATTGCCTGCAGTGTTGATAGTTTTACCCAAATTCACAGGTTTCTGCCACTCCCCTTCGGCATTTTTACGCGAATACCATATATCCGAGCCTCCAAAACCACCAGGTCTGTCACTGGCGAAAAAAAGCACCTCTCCGTCTGAACTCAACGACGGCTGCGACTCCCATGAGTCATCTCGATTGATGCCACCGCCCAGCTTTTCCGGCGTAGTCCACTCTCCATCAATATAATAGGAACAATACAAATCATAGTTAGGATAAGAACCGCCTCCCACTGATGCCGTAGTCATCCTTGAGAAAATCAGCATGTCATTGCTCAAATTAATGGTAGGGCTACCCTCATGATTGGAACGGTTAAATGGTGAAGGTAGAGGTTCACCCTTGCCGAAAGTACCATCCGCTCTCTTTTTGCTGCTGCTGAAAAACTCTTTATTTACGGTTTTGCTACCACCAAACGGAGAGGCTTCCGTAACATCCATACGACGGGTAAAATAAAAATATTCCCCATCAGGTGATACCGTTGCTAAATATTCATCAGCCTTGGTTGAGATTCCTTTGACTGGTTTCGGCTCAAAAGGCACCGGGTGACTTAAGATATGGTCATAAAAAGCCGCTTTTTTGATAATAAGCTTAGCTTCGTCAATGTGCTCAAGTTTGGATACTAAATCCGGATTATCAACCAATACACGGGCAAATTTTTTTGCTTCCTCAAATTTCTCTGTGAAGTATGCCAATCGGGCGGCATACAGGTTATAATGGATTTTATAATACGGACAAATGGCATATATGGCATTGAAAGCCTGCAAAGCCTTCGCCGCATTTTGTTTCTTGACTTTGGTGTCAAGAACGAATTTTTCCATCTCAATAGGCAAATAATAGGCCAGAGCATAATAATACTGGGCTTCAAGATATGTAGGATCTTGTGCCAACAGTTCTTCGTAAACCTCCAAGGCATCTTCCTTTTTGCCTGCTTTTTGCAACTCACGAGCCTTTTTATATAGTCTTTCCGAAGTTTTGCTCGGGGTTTGCACACAAGGATCCTCCTCCTGGGCAAAAACGGGTACAATGAACATAAGCATCAACAGCAACAAACAAAGCTGCAGCAATACCCTGTTGAATGTCATAAAACTCCATTTTCCCATAGTGCATCCCATATTACCACGTATCCTATAAATTTGCAAACGCAAAGATACAGAATTTTATCGAATTACAAAAACGGATAATTTTTATTGTTTGCGGATACATGCAAGCTTTCCCTACATTTCACGCAAAAGCATAAAATCAGCCACCACCATGGCGGCCATGGCCTCCACTACGGGCAATACCCGCGGAGCGACACATTTGTCGTTGCGCTCGTTGGCCTTATATACCACAGGATTTCCGTCGAAATCAATGGTTTGTTGTTCCAACTGAAGAGATGGAATCGGTTTGAAAGCGACCTTGAAGTAAACATCCTGACCGTTGGTGATACCAGCCTGCACACCTCCATCGTGGTTGCTATTAAATGAAAAATCAGGATTTTGGGTGTCATTGTATTGGCTGCCGCTCATGTCCGCCGCAGCAAAGCCCTCCCCTATCTCAAAACCCTTGGCCGTATTGATGGACATCATGGCAAAGGCCAGTCGCGCACTAAATTTATTATAGACTGGCTCACCTAAACCTGCCGGCAAATTGCTGATGCGACAGCCCACCTTGGCACCAAAAGTATCGCCTTCGCAGGACGGTTCCCCTGTGGATAAAACCTCAGCGGTAATCGTAATTCCAAACTGACGCAAATACAGCTTGGCAATAGCTCCCGCCACTACACGACACACCGTTTGACGTGCCGAAGCCCGCCCACACTCCTCATTGGACTTAGCCCCGTATTTCTGGCGATAAACAAAAGAAGCATGGGACGGCTTTATGACATACTTTTGAGCCTCATTCACCTTGACATCCCGATTGGGAATCTTAAACTGAATAGGCTCACCTGTCGTCAAATTATTAATGATTCCCGACGTAAACTCCACCACATCGGGTTCTTTTCTTTTGGTGGAATTAGCATCTTCAGAAGGTGCTCTCCTTGCCAATTCCGCCTGAATAAAACCTTCGTCAATCGCCACTCCGGCAGGACAATTCTCAATCACACCTGACATAGAGGGTCCATGGGTGTCGCCTTCATCTGTGAGGCGGAAAATGATGCCGAAGGTGTCGTTTAACATGTTTTAAACTAAGAACTAAAAATTAAGAACTAAGAGTTAAGGGTTGAAACCTTCTTAATTCTTAGTTCTTAATTCTTAACTTTAACTATGTATTATGCTTCTTTAGCGCATTTTTCGCATGAGAAACCTTTCCATACGCATGCTGCCAAAGCACCACCTACGAGAGGAGCAACGATGAATACCCACAGGTCTGCCAGAGCCTGACCACCAGCGAAGATGGCGGGTCCGATGGAACGAGCGGGGTTCACAGAAGTACCTGTCAAGTTAATGCATACCAAGTGAATCAGAATCAAAGACAAACCGATAGCCAAGCCAGCCAAGTTGCCAGCACCAACCTTAGCGTCAGTAGTTCCAAGAACAACCAACACAAAGATAAAGGTAGCGATCAACTCAACCAAGCAAGCACCCATGGGGCCGCCAGCATTAGCAACGCCATTGGTACCCAAGCCGCCAGTCAAATCGGGAGCAGCAACCACATTGGTGAGCAGTAACAAAACAGCACCAGCGATGATACCGCCAATCACCTGACCGCACCAATAGCCACAAGCATCTTTCCAAGTCATTCTGCCAGAAAGAGCCACACCTAAGGTGATAGCAGGATTGATGTGGCATCCTGAAATACCGCCAATAGTATAAGCCATGGCAACTACAGCCAAACCGAAGGCAACAGCTGTACCCACCACGCCAGCAGGAGTGTTACAACCGAGGAACATAGCAGTTCCACAACCCAGTAATGTCAGAACAAAAGTTCCGACCATTTCAGCGAAATACTTTTTCATAAGCGTTAATTTTAGTTAATATTAAATGTGTGTGCGTTCTATTTTGATTCTGCAAATATACATTATTTTTTTACCCAACGACACAATTCTATGATATTTTTTGAACAGAAGATTGTTTCATAAAAAAAGAGACGGGGCGTGCCCCGTCTCTATAATATGGAAATACGAAATATTTCGAATTATTATTCCTCGTCCTTGTTTTCTTCTTCGTACTTCTTGATGATTTCAGTCTGAACTTCGGTAGGAACCTGCTGGTATTCTGCAAATTTCATACTGTAGGAAGCACGACCTGAAGTGATAGAGCTCAAGGTGGTAGAATATTTGTTCATTTCTGCCAACGGAATCTTAGCGTGGATGATATGGAAAGCACCTTCATTGTCCATACCCATCATGATACCACGACGGCCCTGGAGGTCGGTCATCACATCACCCATACGATCTGACGGAACAAATACGTCCACATCATAGATAGGTTCCAGAATCTTCGGACCAGCGTTCTTGAACGCATCCTTGAAAGCGTTACGACCAGCCAACTTAAATGCCAATTCGTTAGAGTCAACGGGGTGCATTTTACCATCGTAAATGTTCACCACGATGTCACGAGCGTATGAACCAGTCAGAGGACCTTCTTCCATCTTTTCCATGATACCCTTCAAAATAGCCGGCATGAAGCGTGCATCGATAGCACCACCCACGATACAGTTGTTGTAGATGAGCTTACCACCCCAAGGCAGGTCATAGCTTTCAGTGGCACGGATAGGATATTTGGTCTGGTTGGGCATACCATCATAGTAAGATTCAATCAGCATGTGAACTTCACCGAACTGACCGGAACCACCAGACTGTTTTTTATGACGATACATAGCTTCTGCAGATTTCGTGATGGTTTCACGATAAGGAATCTTCGGAGCATAGTATTCAACTTCAATCTTGTTCAGTTTCTCCACCATCCACTTGATGATGTTCAGGTGCTGCTCGCCCTGACCAGAAATGATCATCTGTTTCAATTCCTTGGACTGTTCCATCAAGAAGGTCGGGTCAGTCTTACGGATTTCGTTCAGGATAGCACCCAATTTTTCTTCATCAGCAGTATTTTTAGCTCTAACAGCTGTACGGAATTTCGGATCTGGATAAGCAGTAGGTTCGATAACATCGTCACCCTTAGCTACCAAAGTGGTACAGCAAGGAGTAGATTTCAGCTTAATAGTAGCCACGATATCACCGGCAACAGCTTTTTCAACCTCAACTCTGTTCTTACCTGCGAACACCAACAACTGTGAAATTCTTTCCTTGGTGTTGGTATTGGTATTCAATACATCAGCAGCTTTAGCTACTTCACCGTCGCAAACTTTGATGAAAGAAACTTCACCCAAGTGCTGTTCGATAGCGGTTTTGAAAACATAACCCACGAACGATTCAGCAGCATTGAATTTATGTTCGGTACCATTGGTAGCCTTCATAGCAGGAGCTTCCAGTGGTGACGGGCAGTTCTTGATGATGAGATCCATCAAACGGTCAATACCCTGGTCGGTACGTGCAGCCACGCAAACCACGGGGAAAGTACCACGATTGGCGATACCTAATTTCAGACCTTTCACCATGTCTTCTTCTGACAAAGTGCCTTCTTCGAAGAATTTGTCCATCAGAGCTTCGTCATTCTCAGCAGCGGCTTCAATCAAAGCGTTGTGCATTTCCTCAGCTTTGTCTTTCTGGTCAGCGGGGATGTCTTCCACTACCATTTTACCACCATTAGCAGGGAATTTCAACAGTTTCATCTGCAGCAGGTCGATAACGGAATCAAAACCGATACCTGCGTTTACAGGATATTGCAACGGCATCACACTACCACCGAAATATTCTTTCAGCTGGTGCAAAGTCTCGTCAAAATTAGCTTTTTCATGATCCAACTGGTTCACCACGAAAACAACGGGAACATTCATGTTCTTGGTCCAGCGCCATTGAATTTCAGCACCTACATCAACACCGTTCTGAGCATTAATGACCATCAAAGCGGAATCCATCACTCGCAGAGCGCCGATGGTCTCGCCGATGAAGTCATCAAAACCGGGGCAGTCAATCATGTTGATTTTTGAGCCTTCGAACTCGGCATACATGACTGTTGACTGAATGGATTGTTGTCTTTCCAACTCCACATCGCGATAGTCAGAGATTGTGTTTTTGTCTTCTACGGTACCACGTCTGCTCACTACGCCGCCATGGAATGCCATTGCTTCGGCCAAAGTGGTTTTACCGGTACGGTTACCTCCGATAAGGGCAACATTTCTAATTTCCTTAGTTTGATAAACTTTCATCGTTGATTTGGTTATTTTATATTAATAAATATTATTGCTAAAAAAGTGGCGGCAAAGATACGAAAAAAAACAATGTGCAAATTAGTTAATGTGCTAATGTGCAAATTATTTTTTAGAGGACAGCTTATAAGGGGAGTTGTGTTATGCACAAAAGGAGTCTCCTGCTACGCACTCGAGGAGAATTTCGCACTGCGTGCTCAAGGGGAGTTTTAAATTCCCCTTCTATTAGAGGGGTGGCCGAAGACCGGGGTAGTATATTCTTAACTCCTAGTTCTTAACTACAGTTAAGGTCTTGGCCTCGCCTGTTACAGAATTTCGTAATTGGACAAAGTATGTTCCTTTCGCTAATTTTGACACCTCAACCATGGTGTTTTCGCCCGTCAGATTGAATCTCATTACTTGGCGGCCAGAAGCATCATAGACTAAAACTTCAGCATTTTGCCACTGTCCATTCACACGAACATTCATGGTGTTTCCAACAGGGTCGGGATAAACTAACAGCTGTTGGGAAGCAAACAATTCGACAGCTTCACCAGGATCTGGCACATAACCTTCCGGAACCAACTGAACATCAATTTGTTGAGCAGTACCATCAGTGGTTGTTACCTGAACAGTTTTGGACACATAACCATCAGCAGAGAAAGTAACGGTATAAGTGCCCGATTTGATAGGTCTATAATATTTACCTTCAGGAAGATGCGAATAAACTTCAGAGTAATTTATGTCATGATTTTGGATGAACACCATAGCTTCCAACGGTTCTCCTGTGATTGAATCGGTCACCGTACCATTAAAACCATTCAAACATTCTTCGATATAATTCAACAAAGAATGCTTCAGATTGGTCCAAAACTGTGGTAATTGTGAACCCGAAGGAGACTTGTCTTCCGAAATCTCCAAGGTCACCTCGCGGCAATGCTGGTAGTAATTCATATAATCCTGACGACTACCATCAATCACGTACCAATCGCCACCTGGAGTTACGCCATTCGTCTCTTCCGTAAAATAGCCATTAGAGCCATATTTATGGCAAGTGTCTGCAAAAGCTCTGCCCATATACCACCACCAATCCAAGTCTGCATGAGACACTTGGTTAGTGGTCCATAAATCCCATGGAAAATTATAGAGTTCTGCTCCTCCATGAAGATTAGCGGACATCACAAAATGATGCTGGGAAGCGAAATCCATCATGCCCTGAATCTCCGGCTCGTAATTTTTGGTTGGCTGCCCCACTTCCGGATAGTTGCGATTCAAATCCACTCCATGAGCATTGGCTCTGGTAGAGCCAGAACCGCCCCATGACGAGCCGCCCATCGAATTGTCATTACGTGCATACATGCCGTCAGGATTCTCCACTGGACAAATCCACAAATCCACATTATCCATGATATGCTGAACCTGGGCATCTGTGGTATAATTATTCAAAAGATAATCAATCAAACGCAACATCATCACAAAACCCGTCTGCTCATCTCCATGCATGGTGGAAGTGTAGAAAAACTGCGGACGCTGCTCATGACCATCCATATTGCTACCCACATAACAGGCTAACAGACTGTGACTATTGGGAGTAGCAGCCAAAATGGTATCCACACGGCACAATGAAGGGAATCTGGTCTGGAAGGTGTCCATCATAGCGCAATACACCGAATAGGTAGGATATTTGTTCCATGAAGCCATTTGCTCGTAGGTAGTAGCCATGGTCAATTCTCCCCATTTCGTATTCGGACGATATATGGTATATTTAATGCCCAAATTCAAAAAATTCTGATAATCATGTGGTCCCAACCAAATACGGACTTGATAAGCTCCATCCTTTTTCATCACTTTATCTACTGAAAACTGATGAGCCAACTGCTGGAGTTGTGCCTGCGACTGTAGTGTGACATCCACATACACTTCTGGCAAATTAAAGATATCAGGTTGATCTTGCTGTGCATAAAGTCCACTTAAAATGAACGCACACAGAACAGTTACAAGAATTTTTTTCATTTGAAATTCTCCATTAGATTTTTGATGTATTGCTGATGTTCTTCAGACACACGCACCAAAGGAAGTCGCAAATAATATTCCAATTTTTCCTGCAAAGCCAACACCGCCTTGATACCGGCCGGGTTGCCTTCTTTGAAACAAGCCTGTGTCACATCCAACAATTTTTCATGTATCAATCGAGCCTCCGGGAAACGGTTGTTCATTCCCAAATGAACCATCTGGCTAACTTCTGCAGGAAATGCGTTGGCTACCACGGAAATTAATCCGTCAACACCCACAGCTAAGAGTGGCAAGGTGATAGCGTCATCTCCTGAAATTACCATAAAATCTTTCGGACGATGTTTTATCACCTTCATAATCTGGTTCATATTTCCCGATGCCTCTTTGATGCCAATGATATTGTCGTACTCATTGGCTAGGAACAAAGTAGTATCCGCTTCAATATTGCAGGAGGTTCTTTTCCACACATTGTATAAAATAATAGGCAGAGGCGAACGATAAGCAATTTCCCGATAATGCTCCTTCAATCCTTCTTGTGACGGACGATTATAGTAAGGAGTTACAGATAAGATAGCCGAAACACCAGAAAGGTCCGCATGGGTAAGTTTATCTACCACCACACGGGTAGAGGGACCACCACAACCCATCACAATAGGCACTCTACCCGCAGTGGCATTCACCACAGTACGCACCACATTGTGCTTTTCCTCCTGAGTCAAGGTCGGTGATTCACTAGTTGTACCTAAGACCACCACATAATCCACCTTGTTTTGAATCACATCATCCACCAGCTGCTGCAAACGAGCATAGTCCACTTCACCCTCACGGTTGAACGGTGTCACCAATGCGACACCTAAACCTCTAAGATTCAATTCATTCATTATTCCCCCTTCAGTTTTTGCGAATAAACATATATGTTTTCCAACAATTTTTTGTTGCTTAAATCCTCTCCTTCTATCAGCAAGTCGTAATATTCTCTGTTTGAAGGATTTCCGCCTGTAACAAAAGAAGCACGGGTCAGTGTCAAAATATAATGAATAGGAGCTAAGGAACTCTTGGTAAAATCTATCAATATATCAAATTCAGTATTGACAAAGTCATCCACCTGCACCATATCCGGTTTTCCATACCAATTCAAGTTCTTTTTACAAAAATAATCAGCGGCCAACTGCTCCAAACAATAAAAAGGAACTGAGTTCTCATCAATATAGCCCACCATCTGCACCTTGCTGATTGTCTGAAGTTTGGAAAAAACGGCAAAAACATCCTTGTAGGAATCCTCGTCCGTAATCTCACAAAGCATGCCAATATTTTTTGCGTTTCTCAAAGAGACAACCTGCCTTTCGCGCTCAACAAAGCGTGATGCAAGGTGTTTTTTCAAAGCGTAATTCTTGATAAAATCAAACATACTTCAGCAAATAAATTCTTGCAAAAATACAAAAAATAATGATGTCCTCACACATTATTCTCCCCGAAAACATCTTTTTTTTCACAAAACTGAAGTACTGACACCAGAAAACCGCAACCTTCATCTTCCATCCATCAGTTGTTAACTATTAATTGTCAACTATTAACTGATTTTCACCACTTCACCATCACCTGAAGTTTCAGTTCGGTCTTATGATTTTTTGCAATCAAGTCCAAGCTACTGCCGATTTCCTTTTTATGCAAATAATAAGTCTGGGCAAGACGTAACCATATATGGAAATTTTTGTACGCATATTTGATCAGTAAATAAGCTCTCCATCCCTTGTCATAGTATGAATTAACGGTAAAACTATAATACAAATCATGCTCATACGCATACAGGCGCTCTTCGTAAGTGTCCGTGTCAAAAAAAGCCATGCACAAATTAAAATCCAAACCCGTCTTCATCACCTTAATATCCACATCTTGGTACAACAACAATCCATCATGCTTATAATCAAGTGTTTTAGCATGATTCAGCAGATAATCCACCTCTGTTTTCAAGGTCAAAATATCGATAGGATTACATTCCCAAAGTAAACGAATCTTGGATGCATGAAAAGGATGAATGTCGTTGACCAGCACACTCTCCGTATTGTTTTTCTGCTTCAGTTTATATTGATAGCGGAATGAAAATTTAGCATAGCGACTAACAGCAGCTGTCATGTTCAAACCGGCTTGCATCGTTCCACTTGGAGCATCCACCCGATAACGCAACCAGGTATAATACGTGTAGTCATAGTACAGCTTCAAATCCAATTTTGGCCCCAATACCATCTGTGAAACCAAATAAAAGCCCCATTCTCCTTGAGCGGAAGATGAAACTTGCAATGCCACATAACGTTTATCACGATAATGGCCTAAAAACGCAAAAGAGACTCCCGGGATACATTCAAAATTAACACCTTGCACCGTTGACCATCCTCTATTTCCAGAGATTGCTGCCTCTCCGAACAATACAAACTTTTTCAATATCAACTGATAATCCACACCCGCATTGAACAGCCTCTTCCCTGTAAAATTATATTGCTGATAAACACGGGAAGATGGCTGAACCTCCGCATTAAACTGCGTATAAACTGCCCTGGCGCCCATGCGAAAAATACGACCTCGATACAAAAAATCACCGCCAAATACCCACGATCTCAAATTATTACTTTTTTCCTGTTCGGCCTCGGTCCGATGATAACCACTATGACCCAACGAGCCCTCGTATAAGCGAGTGCTATCCTCCTCTGTCACAACATTGCCATCATAATTCCGATAGGCGGCAAATATTGTACCCGTATAGTGATAGTTGCCCACCGTTACTGCAATACCACGAAGCGCTGTACTTTCGTTCAACGGCGCCACAGGCTTAACCATGCCCGCAAAATGCCTGACCGCATCCACTCCCCCACCCTTCCCTCCCACCATAGCCGAACCCATCACCAAGCCCTGCCCGAAATCAAGCTTAAAATCCCCTATCACCAGTTTTTTCAGCACTCCAATATTTTTCAGGCATAAATAAGCTGAATAATGGTCAAAACCATACTTCTGCGCCCCCTTGAAAAATTGTTCTCCCGCATCTTTCTCTCCTGATACCGCCAAAACGAATTTGTCCTGCGAACTGAACTGATATTTGAAAGCTAAACGAAATGGCGAACCAAAATAGTGTTTGTCCTGGGACTTTTCGTAACCAGCTTGTTTTTCTAACACCTGACCAAACCTCAACAACAAGCTATTCTTGCTTTTTCTGAAAAAATTCTTGAAAAAGTTTTTTTTCTTGTTCACGAAGTCCACCAACAACAATGGTTGCAGCCTCCGAACATCATCATACGAAAAACCTTCCACCGCATTCAACTCATATACAGAGACCATAGGACCATATTCCGCAAGATAAGATATCAAATTATAATATTGATAATCAGTTATTTTCAAAAATCCAAATGCAAGTTCTGGAGTCAAAGTATTGACATTTACTTTATTGATATCCTGAAACTTTTCCTGTTCCTCCACCATCAATTCCTCCACCTCCTCCTGATTGCTTTCATCATCGTTTATCAATTCCTCAAAACGAAACAATAAATCCTCGCGCTGACGCAAACTCCACGACACTGTATCCTGAGCTGATAAAAACCAGCCAAGACATACAAAAATTACTGTCGTTAGTACCTTTTTCATGAATTAATAATTTGAATTCTGAATTCTATTAACGTCACCTCCCCGGCCATCGATCACCTATGGGCAACTGGTATATCATGCCAATTTCCGGGGCGAAACCCAAATTGTAGTTATACTTGACATCTGTCGTAAAATACAAGTGACGAAAACGAAGCATAACGCCACATTGCACATGATGAAGAGACAAATCCAGCGAAAGGTAAAAAAATTCCTTGGGGCTATAGCAACATTGAGCGTCCACATCGAATATACCAGGTAGCTCTTTGAAAATCTTAACTGAAAATAATAATTTCTCATTGAATTCATACAGTGTCGCCACCGTAAAACGCATTGGAATTACGGTTTTTCCAGTCACACCGTATTTTAATCGTGCAGGATTATACAGCTCAAAAAAGAAAGACAATTTCCGACTGGCCTGTGCATACAAAGAAAAGTCAAAGGTGACAGAATGCAGCGATTCGTAATGGTTCACATGCTGAAATATATAATGGAATTGCAAACCCACCGCCATCTTAGTTCCCAGTTTCAACGCATAGGCCACCGATGTGGTCAACTCTCCATATTTAGCATAACCATAATGGGACATACGTAAAGCAAACGCATGACGATGGTACAAGATTACAGTTTCCAAACGAGTTCTTGTAAGTTCTTTTAGCAAATAATCGTTGCCACATGAAGCATTTAACCATGAAAAAGATTGAAAAGGCATCGTTGATGTCACCGCCAACTTTGATAACAGATAATCCTTTGCCGTCCCATAGTTCTGTGCCTTGGAAAGCATACAAAATATTGGCATACAAAATATTATCAAAACGAACACCTTTGTTCTCATAAGTCCGTATTTCCATGTTTAAGTCTTGCAAATATACAAATATTTTCTTATATTATCAATAATTATTTTATATTATTTTTTGCAACTATTTTTTCAAGTATGAGTAATGTTTGCAACAAAATTGTCGCAGTAGCACAATAAGCAATTAGCACATTAATAATTTTCGTATTTTTGCAGTTTAAACGTTCAAATTATGGAAGTAACACGTTTATTTGATCTTTTGCCTCATTACGACAAGTATTTTCCCAAGGAAGATGCTGTTTGCGGTAAAGAAAATGGTGTATGGGTACGATACAGTACCAAGGAATACATCGAGAAGGTGAACTATATCAGTTACGGCCTGATGCAGTTAGGCATCAAAAAAGGAGACCGTATTGCCTCCATCAGCAACAACCGCCCGGAATGGAATTTTCTGGACATGGCCATACAGCAATTAGGTGCCATTCACGTATCTATATATCCCACCATCAGCGAAAGCGAGTACAAATACATCCTTCATCATGCGGATATCAAAATGATTTTTGTCGCTGGATGGGAGCTGCTGCGAAAGATTGAGAATGTAATTGCAGAAATGCCACAATTACAAGACAGGGTTTATACCTTCCGAAATCTTCGTGGCTACAGGCACCTTAACGAAGTGATAGAACTTGGTGTAGCCAATCCGTGTCCACAATATTTAGAGGAAATCAAGAGCAGCATCACCCCTGATGATGTGGTGACACTTATATACACCTCTGGTACCACCGGAAATCCAAAAGGTGTCATGCTTACCCATAACAACATTCTCAACAATGTCAAAGCTGTGGTTCCCATTATACCCGCCACTCCGCAAAGCAGGGTTGTGAGCTACTTGCCTCTTTGCCATGCCTATGAAAGAATGTTGATATACGCATGGCATTATGTAGGAGTTTCCATCTATTATGCGGAAAACCTGGCCAAAATTGTAGATAATATCAATGAAATCAAACCAGATATTTTCACCACAGTACCCAGACTACTGGAAAAAGTATATGATAAGATCCTGGCCACTGGCAGAAAATTAACAGGATACAAGCATAAAATCTTTTTCTGGGCCGTCAATGTGGCCAATGAATTCGAATTTAACTCTTCCAAGTTATATAAAAGAAAACTTCGAATCGCACGGAAACTTGTATTAAAACAATGGAAAGCCGCTTTAGGGGGCAATCTTAATGTCGTCGTTTCCGGCGGTGCCGCCATCCAAGAGCGTATCAACAAGATATTTTGGGCCATGGACATTCCCGTTCTGGAAGGTTATGGACTGACAGAGACATCTCCTGTTATTGCGGTTAGCAACTTCTTCAAAAACGGGGTACAATTTGGCACTGTAGGCCCCATTTTGCCAGGAATAGAGGCCAAGATTGGTGAAGATGGTGAAATCCTTACAAGAGGTCACTGTGTGATGAAAGGATATTTTAACGATGAAGAACAAACCAAGGCTGCCATTGATGAGGAGGGCTGGTTCCATACAGGTGACATCGGAGAAATCACTCCTGAAGGACAATTGAAAATCACAGGTCGCAAAAAAGAGATGTTCAAGACGGCTATGGGCAAATATGTTGTTCCGACCATTCTGGAAGCCAAATTCTGTGAAGAGCCGTTGATTGATAACATCATGATTCTTGGAGAAAACCAAAAATTTGCCGCAGCATTAATCGTACCCAACTTTGCAGACCTTCGCTCCTGGTGTAATAACAAACACATTTCCTATACCACTAACGAGGAAATGATTCAACACCCTGTAGTGAAAGATAAATTCAAACGTGTGGTGGATTATTACAACAAACAATTTGGTGAAGCAGAACAAGTAAAAAGGTATCTTTTGGTGGATTACGAATGGAGTATCCAAACCGGAGAACTTACCCCTACCCTCAAGCTGAAACGTAATTTTATCCAGAACAAATACAAAGAAAAAATCGAGAAACTATTCTCCTAAAAAACAAAAAAAGGCTGCCGAATGGCAGCCTTTTTAATTATAGGGAATCTCTGATTATTTCGTAGCTTCAATAGCCTGTTTAATCAACTGGAAGGTTCTTTCAGGATCATTGTCGATACCGACAGAGAAACGAATCAAACCCTCGCTCATGCCCATTTCTTTTTGAATATCTTCCGGAACTTCGGATGAAGTGGACTTACCAGAGTTGCTGAACAAGGTCTTGAAGTAACCCAAGCTAACAGCCAAGTAACCGACACCCAGTTCCTGCATTTTCTCCATAATGGCACTAGCTCTGTCTGCTGTACCCATATCGATAGAAATCATACCACCATAACCGAAACCTTCGTTCATCATTTCGGTGAATAATTCATGATCAACATGTTCGGGCAGACCAGGATAGTTGTATTTGATACCGGTTTCTTTGAATCTCTTGGCCAAATACATGGCATTTGCACTGTGCTGTTTCATACGGATATGCAAAGTATGCAGATTCTTCTGGATGCTTGCTGAACGCATAGGATCCAAAACGGGGCCCAAGAGCATAGCTGTACCGTCATTAACATTAATCAATGAATTGATATAGTCAGCAGTACCACAGATAGCACCAGCCACGCAATCATTCATACCATTCACATACTTGGTCATACTATAAATCACCACATCGGCACCCAATTGATAAGGTGAGAAAATCATCGGGGTAAAGGTATTATCCACCAATAATTTTGCACCGTTAGCGTGAGCGATTTTTGAAAGTTCAGGAATATTGGCAATACGCAGCAGAGGATTGTTCATAGTCTCTGTATAAAGCACCTTTGTGTTCGGTTTAATAGCCTTTTTCACAGCATCCAAATCCTGCATATTCACGAAATCAACTTCCACACCAAATTTCTTGATATAGTTATTCAAGAAAGCGAAAGTACCACCATAAGTGGTCATACTTGACAAGATATGATCACCAGCTTTAACCTCATGCAAAAGGGCCACAGTGATAGCTGCCATGCCAGAACCCGTTGTCCATGCTAATTCCGTACCTTCCATAGCCGCTAAAGCTTTGCACAAAGCCAAAGTACTAGGATTCCAATGTCTTGAATATAAGAAATAGCCTTCAGTTTCACCATGGAAAGTGTCGGTCATGGTTTTAGCTTTTTCGAACATAAAAGTAGCGCTATCGCATATAGAAGGGTTCACACCACGCTGGGCATCCTTCATGTCAATAGCCTGAATGTTTGTTGCGGGATCAAATTTTTTCATAGATATAATATTTAAAATGTTTTTATTGTTTTTTTCGGTTTGCAAAGTTACACAAATTTCCCCAATAAAATACAGGCTAACAAAAATTCTTTGTTGAGATAGTACACGTACTATCTCAAAATTTAAACAAAAAAAAGACTGACGTAACGCCAGTCTTTTTTTAATAACAGATAATATTATTATCTAACAAGGATTCTGAAGATAGCAGCACGGTGTTCCTCTAAGCTTGCATCAGGAATATTCTGATAGTTTTGAGGATCGTTAACTGTATAAGTAACAGTGCTGATCTGACTTGCAGGAACGCCCTTGTCGATGAACATCTGCATAACCTTGTTAGCACGACGCTGAGCCAGGTCACGGTTGTGTTCTTCTGAACCGAGTCTACAAGTATAACCTTCAATCTGCAAACCGAAGGAAGGATTAGCCTTCATGATTTCAACAGTTCTGTTAATATTATCGTTGTAGTCAGCAATCTTTGGAATATCTTTATCCAAATCGAAGAGGATCTTAGTCTTTGAAAGAACATCGGCCAACTCTTTAAGAGCTTCTTTGTCTTTCGGAGTAAGTTTCTTCTTGCCGGGAGTGTCGTCGCCTTCATCGTCAACCAAGTCGTCGCATACTGGAACGATATAAACATATTCTTGATTCTTAACAATGATAGGTTCTTGATTCTTCTTCATCATTTCGTTCATGAAACGACGTTTCAGATCACGCATGCTTTCTCTGTTCAGGTGAGCGCAAGGTTTAATATGAACACCAATCTTCAGACCAGCGGTCACAGTGCGCCATTTGTCTCTCTTCACATCGAATTGAGGAAGAACATCTGAGCCAAGAGTACCCTGCATACCTTCATTAGTGAAGAAAGCAGTTTTGTTTTTGGGAAGAATGTCGAGGAAACCAACACCACAATAAGCACCCACATAGAAATCAGCTTTGGGAGTCATCGTGAACAATGCGCCAAAATCTGCAGCCAAATCAACTGAAGCACGCATTCTGTACTTTCTTGCTTCTTTAGCTTCAGCACCTGTGGGGTTATACTTGCTAGCCATACCAATGTTAGGACCACCTTGTTTGCTATAAGTATAGGTATCAAAGTGATTTTCCATATCATGATAATAAGCGTCTGTATATTCCTCATATCCAGAAGTAGTCAATGTACCAGTACCACTACCGAAGTTACGAGCGCGGAGGGGCAAATAAGCTTTCAGTCCCAAAGCAGCATAGATACCTACTTTTTCATTGAATTTCCACTCAAACTGTGCCTGCAAAGGAATTTCCAGTGCAAGTACATTTTGTTTTTCAACAACACCCTTACCTAAGAAATATTTGTCATAGTAAGTTTGGTCATTGTTGAATTCATTATCGGGGAAATCTTCAATAACTTTATCAAAATCCATAGTACCTCTTGCATGGATATCTGACAAAGTAACACCTAAACCAAGTCCCCAATGTTCATTGAAGAAATAAGCATATTGAAAATCAAAGATGGCGCTCAATGAATAATTTTCACGGAAAGCTGGAATTCTCTTGTAAATGTTATTATTCCAAGCACCACCAAAATGGATGTTGATACGGTGATGACAGATCTGGTCATTTTGACCATCCTTGTTATCTGCCGTAGCTTCAGTAGATTTGGCACCAGTCGGTTCGTCCTTCACTTCTTGTGCAAAAGAAGTGGCAAACAAGGCGAAAATAAGGCTGAAAATAATTAAACTCTTTTTCATAATATAACGTTTTTAATTTTTTCTATTCATTTATCATTGACCCCATTCTTAGCGGCCCCTTTCGGGACCGCTAATCAGGGATTAACTTATTTTACAATAATGAATTTAACAGTCTTAATTTCATTAGTACCGGTGATGATGCGGCCGAAGTATGTACCTTGAGCACCGAAGTTACCAACCTTAGTGATAGGAGTCAAGTTAGAGAGTGACTTAACATGAGCACCTCTTACATCATAGATGTCTAAGATAGCACCTTCAAGTTCTTCTTCAGTCATATTCAGCTCAATAGTAACTTCCTGAGTAGTGTTAGCAGGAACAGGATATACTCTGATTGAAGCATTTGCTGAGAAGTACTTCTCGCAAGTGATGAAGTGTACGTGAGCACCGTCAGATACTCTTATACCATCGAGTTCAACTGAGTAGAATCCTTCGAGACCACCAACTTCTTGGTAGTACTGACCTGTAGCACCATTGATAGGTTCACCATTCTTGTACCATTGATAAGTACTGAACTTGTAACCACCGTTATTGTCAGGATTGTTGTTCACAACAACAACGTCGTCCCATCTTTGATCAACAAGGGTTGAAGTAACACCCATTGAAGCATCGCTTGCAGGAACTCTGACAAGAACTTCACCTACGCAACCATCAACTTCGATAGTCACGATGTAGTCACCAGCAACAGCAGGCATTTGAACTTCTACATAATGTTGTTGTGTATAAGCGTCAAACATGATGTTACCAGTTTGAGTTGAACCGTCAGGTAAAGTAGCGGTGAATGTGGTTGAAGTAGAAGCGTTAACCTGGAGAGGTATTCTAGCAATCCAGTCTTCGCAAGAAGCAACCACTGTTTCAGCAGCGATCTGGACATCTGATACGCTTACTACAGCGTCAGATACATTGTCCATAGTACCAATACAGCCATTAGCATCGCTTACGGAGATGATACGATAGATAGAAGTTACAGCAGGATTAACATTGTATGTGTAAACTGAGAGTGAAGTAACGATTGTCTGAGATTCACCAGTAGTCATATTCATGATAGTGAATGTGAATGGAGCAGTACCAGTCAGAGTGATTTCCAAAGTAGCGAAGCTCTGGTAATCGTGTCCGCAGATAACTGAACCGTGACCAGAAGTAAATCTAGCAGTCGGCAGATCATTAACAGTTACTTGAGTAGGAGTAGCATCAGCGATGTTACATCCAGCACCGATATAGTCGATATAATGAGGAGCGTAAGTGTAAACACCAGCAGCTTCAGGAACATCAGTGTTCTGACCACCTAAGCCGGGAACTTCACTTTCAACACCGTTGAAGGTCTTGTACCACTGGATACGACCAGCCTGTTGATTTTCAACACCACCAGTTACTTCTGCGTTCAGGGTAACGATACCACCGATACACAGTTCTGTCGGGTTAACCTGGTTAACTGACCATGAAGGATCCGGAACAACTCTGATCTGGTGATCGAGTGTAGCGTGAGCAGCCTGGCAGTTGTAACCGCTAGCAGTAATAGTTACTGAGTAAGTGTATGCAGCAGGAGTATTCAGAGTTTCAGTTACCTGAGCATTGTCAACAGTAACGTTAGGTGTAGTCAAGAATTCAGCGTTGTCGCGGAACCAAGTGTAAGTGTAAGTACCGTGTACTGAATTGTTAGTAACACCATTGTTTATAGTTGCATAGTTAGGAACTTTAGCCATCAAGGTGATTTCACCACCAACACACATTTCAGTGAATCCTGCAGTCTGAGTCAACTGAGCAGTCGGCTGTTCAGCAACTGTAACAGCGATCGGAGTTGAGAATTCAGAGTTGCAACCCATAGCGCGTTCAACCTTAGCGGAGATAGTATGGATGCCAGGAGTATTCAACTGAGTAGTGAATGTGCTACCAGTATTACCATTCTGAATTTCACCATCAATAGTCCATACATAGATGTCTGAGCTATTAGCAACACCTGTTGATGTAGCAGCGATAGTAATAGTACCGCCAACGCACATTGACAAGCGTGAAGGATCAGTAGCAGCAACGGTAACAACCGGGATAGCGTTCACAACGTGTGTGATAGAAGTAGTAGCACTGTTGCAAGCAACCTGAGCATCGTTAGGAGCAAATACTACTGATACGTTGTTAGTACCAACAGCCATGTTGTCAACTGTGATGCTTGAGTTGTTAGAAACAATCTGCTGACCATTTACGTTCCAATAATAGATACCTGACAGGTTAGAAGGAATAACAACAGCATTGAATGTTACTTCACCGCCCTGGCATGATTCATCAGCGTTAGCAGTCAAGATAACTGAAGGAACAGGTTTCACAACCACGTTGAAGAGGTTAGACTGTGATGAAGCATCGCATCCTAAACCATCGTTGCTTGAAATTTCAACGAAGAAGTTGTATGAACCAGCAGCCATTGTAGTAGGCAGAGTGTAATGAGGTTCAGTTGTCTGAACTGACATCAGGGTAGTACCTTCATACCATTTCCAAGTATAAGTGTAAGTATTGTTATGCTGTGTAGCATTAGTAGCATAGATTACGTTAGCAGTCAAGGTAATGTCACCACCTTCGCAGATAGCGTTACCAATAACATCGCTAGAAATCATAACTGTAGGTTCAGCCTCAACTGTGATACCGATAGTACCTGATTGAGCAACATGACAACCTGAGATTGTGCTTGAAACCTCAACTTGATATTCATAGTGACCAGCAACCAAATTGTCATCGGTTACATATTGATAACCATTAGCACCGTTGATAGGATTACCGTTGCGGAACCACTGATAAGTCAACATGTCACCAGGAATACCGTTAGTAGTTGTAGCTGTCAAGGTTACAGAACCACCCACGCAGTTAACTTCGCTGTTAGCTGAGAGAGCAACTTCGATACCAGCGTATACTGCAACATTGAATTGAGTTGAAGTAGCTGTACAAGCAATACCTGACTGAGTTACAGATACTGTGTAAGCAGCGGTTTCGTTCACATACAATGCATCGGTTACGAGTTCGTTACCAGTAGCACCAGCGATAGCGAAGCCGTTCTTGTACCACTGATAAGTAGCAGTACCAAGACCACCTTCAACAGTTGCAATCAAAGTAGTGTGACCACCGTCGCAAACGACTGAGTCTTCACCCATCTTAACTGCGATTGTTACAGTAGGATCTTCAACGATTCTGAGAGTGTCAGAAACCTGAACATTACATCCGTATGCTGAAGTTACATCAACATAGTATACATAGAGGTTAGCAGCGTCATCAGCTGAAGTGGTGTAGGAAGCTTCTGTACCCAGAACAACACCATTACCAGCGATATTGCTGTACCAAGCGTAAGTGTAAGGATTATAAGTGTCAGCAACACCATCGCTTACATTAACGGTGAATGTCACAGTACCACCTTCGCAAATTGCATTTACACCTTCGTTTACAGTGATAGTAGCTGTAGGATCGTTAACAATAGTTACGTATACAGGATCTGCCACTGCGCTGCAACCGTTCTGAGTGCCATTGTTTACGGTAATTTCTACAGTGTAGTCGTAAGCATTTGCACTAGCGGCCAAGTTCTCAACAACGTATGTAGAGTCGTTAGCACCAGGAATCGGCTGACCATGTAAGAACCACTGATATGTGAAGTCAGTGAAGTATGCATGGTGAGGATTAGCAGTCAATGTGGTAACACCACCTTCGCACAAGGTCAGACCATTGTTGTAAGTGATGTTAACAGTAGGATTAGCATAAACTGTAACAGTAGCAGTATCAATGTTAGATACACAACCAGAGTTGCTCATGGTTACTTGTACACCGAAGGTATAAGTAGTCATGTTACCATCAACTGTCAGAGGAGAAGTAGTGTAAACATTCTGATCTGCACCGAAGATAGCCTGACCATTCTTGTACCACTGATAATGTACATCACCCAGACCTGTGTACTGATCAGCACCAGTAGCAGTCAAAGTAACTTCACCACCGTCGCAAACAACTTCAGCAGATACACTGATAATGTCGATAACAGGTGTAGGTTTAACGGTAACAGTGATATCGTTAACACTGTTAGCTTCGCAACCATTGATTGTGTTAGTCACATGCAATCTGTAAGTAGTAGTCTGAGTCAAGGCAGGAGTTACATAGATAGGAGCGATAGCACCTTCAATGTTAGTCCAAGTACCGTTGACATCTTGCTGCCACTGGTAGATGATACCTTCTTCAGTTTGATTCATCAAAGTTGAAGTCAAAGTAACATTACCACCTTCGCAGATTGAATCCATATCAACAGCGATCACGACAACCGGTCTCTGATCCACAGTAACTGCGAATTCTGATGTCTCGAAAGTACAACCGTAAACATTGTCAGTAACAACGAGTTTGAACAGATAAGGTTCATGTCTGTAAGGTCTGTTGATTTCTAATGTAGCAGTATTCTGACCAACGATTTCAACGCCTGATTCATACCATGTGAAGGTGTAGTCAGCAGCTGTTCCAATCACGCTGTCAGTAGTAATACCGTAGAGAACGATATTGTTTACTGTAGAGTCAGCTTCACATACGTCAGCGTCACCATAGATATTGTAAACCGGGTTCGGTCTAACTGATACTGTGATTTCAGTATTAACATCATACAATGAGTAGCAAGCGGTTGAAGTCTGAGCAACAGTTACATTGTAGATATGAGTTGTGATATCACCGTCAACTGACATCGGGTAATCGATGAAGTTAGCGCCAGTAGCACCTTCTACGATTTCGTTGTCCTTGTACCAAGTGAATACCACTTCGTCATTAGCGTCACCACCGCTGATGTTAGCGTGCAGTTCAACAACATGACCTTCGCAGATAGTGAGATCTTCACTTACAACTGAGATGCTATCAACTGTAGGAACAGCAACAACATTAACTGTTACATCATTGCTTGTAGCAACGCAGTGTGAATTCCTCTGGAATGCCTTGAAGCTGAATGTTGCAGTAGCATCCAAAGTAGTTGTGTAAGTAGTATTGTATGCGCCTGGGATAGAATCACCATCCTTGTACCATACGAATACCATATTGTCAGCGTTCTGATCATAGAGGTTTGCAGTCAAGGTAACAGTACCATTTTCGCAAATCAGAGTATCGTCAGCTGCAATGCTTACTACTGGAGCATCGTTAACATATACGAGGAACGGTTCGCTCTCAACGGTGCAGCCATATGCATTCTGAACTGCGAAGTTGAAGCTGTAAGGATAATCTCTGTAAGGTTTGTTAATTGACAAGGTAGTAGTAGTCTGACCATCGATAGCCACATTGTTTTCATACCACTGATAAGTATAAGTAGTATTAGTGTAATCAACGATATTAGCGTTAATTATTACATTGTTGCCAGTAGCTTCGCAAACGATTGCGTCGCCAGCCAATTCGATAGTCGGATTCGGAACGATCCAGATAGTGTCTTGTGAAGCAACAGTAATTACTGATTGACAAGCAGCAGCGGTCTGACGAACAGTTACTTCATAAATGTATTGAGCAACATTGTTGTCAGCAGCCATCGGGTAATCAATCAAGTTTTCACCAGTTGATTCAAGTTCAACACCATTACGATACCAAGTGTAAACTTCACCACCAGTTACACCACCACTGATGTTAGCGTGCAATTCAACACGACCACCAGGACAGAGTGAATCCTGACCACTCAAGTTATCAACTGAAGTGATAACTGGGATATCGTTAACTGTAATTGTGATAGTATCAGCACTTACGCACATAGTGTTCAACTGAGTGATAGTTACAGAGTAATCTGTAGTTGCTGCAACAGCTGTAGTGTATGTTGCATCGTTAGCACCAGGAATTACAACACCATCAGCAGACCACTGGTATGCCAAGTTATCAGCATTCTGATCATAGATGTTAGCAGTCAAGGTAACAACACCGTTAGTACAGATAGTGTCTTCAGTAGAAGTTACATTAACAATAGGTCTAGCGTTAACCACAACTTCGAAGTTTTCAGTTTCAGCAGTGCAACCAAATTCATTGTCAGTAACAACGAGTTTGAAGATATAAGGTTCTGTTCTAGCATCCAAATTGATTGACAGAGTATCGGTAGTCTGACCAGCGATTTCTACGCCTGATTCATACCAAGTGTAGGTGTAGTTACCAGCGATAACAGCGTCATTGGTAATACCATAGAGAATAATATTGTTATCTGTTGCATCTTCGCAAACGTCAGCGTCACCATAGATAGTATATCTTGGGTTCGGTCTAACAGTTACGTTAACCTCAGTTGAAGTCTCATATTCTGAGAAGCAAGCACTTGAAGCCTGAGCAACAGTTACGTTGTATACATGAGCAGTGATTTCGTTGTCAACTGACATCGGATAATCAGTGTAGTCAGCGCCAGTAGCACCTGCAACGATTTCATTGTCTTTGTACCAAGTGTAAACGTATGAATCAACATCGTCGCCACCAGTTACGTTAGCATGCAGTGAAACCACATGACCTTCGCAGATAGTAACATCATCGCTAACCACTGAGATGCTGTCAACAACAGGAGCAGCAACCACGTTAACTGTGAGTTCATTGCTGTATGCAGCGCAGTGAGAATCTCTCTGGTATGCATAGAACTTGAAGGTAGCGGTCTGATCCAAAGTAGTAGTGTAGGTCAAGTCATATGCGCCATCGATAGCAACATTGTCTTTGTACCACTGATATACCATGTTGTCAGCATTCTGATCATACAGGTCGGCAGTCAAAGTAACTGTACCGTTAGTACAAATCATAGTGTCGTCAACAGTGATACCTACGATAGGATTATCATTAACGTATACCAAGAACGGTTCGCTTTCAACAGTACATCCGTAGATGTTCTGAACTGCGAAGTTGAAGCTGTATGGATAATCTCTGTAATCTTTGTGGATTGACAGGGTCAAACCAGTTTCACCGTTGATAGGAGCGTTGTTTTCATACCACTGATAAGTATAAGGAGTTTCAAGATATGAAACCACGTTAGCAGTGATTACGATATTGTTAGCAGTAGTGTCGCATACGATAGGATCGCCAGCCAACTCGATAGTCGGGTTCGGAACAATCCATAAAGTATCGGTTGAAGCAGGAGTGATAACTGACTGACAAGCAGCAGCAGTCTGACGAACGGTTACTTCATAAATGTACTGAGCAACATTGTTGTCTTCAGCCATCGGGTAATCAATCAAGTTTTCACCAGTTGATTCGAGTTGTACACCGTTACGATACCAAGTGTAAACCTCGCCACCAGCAACACCACCAGAGATAGTAGCATGTAATTCAACACGACCACCAGGACACAGGGTGTCTTGACCGCTCAGGTTCTCAACTGAAGTGATAACAGGAATTTCGTTAACCTTAACAGTTTTGCTTGCTACGGTCTGGCAACCGGTAGTCAGCTGATTAACAACTACGAAGAACTCAGTAGTAGTTTCAACTGCGGTAGTGTAAGTAGGATCGTTAGCACCAGCAATCATGTTAGCTGCGGTAGTATCATTCTTGTACCACTGGAATGCCAAGTATTCAGCATTCTGATCATAAATATTAGCAGTCAAAGTAACAACACCGTTAGTACAGATAGTGTCTTCAGTTGAAGTTACGTTAACAATAGGTCTTGCAGATACGTATACCAAGAAGTCTTCAGTTTCAGAAGTACAACCGAACTGAGTATCGGTAACAACGAGTTTGAAGATATAAGGTTCAGTTCTGTAAGGTTTGTTGATTGCCAAAGTAGCAGTAGTCTGACCATCGATCACAACACCTGATTCATACCAAGTATAGGTGTAGTCACCAGCAGTAGCAATGATTGAATCATTGGTAATACCGTTCAGAACGATATTAACAGTATCAGACTCACATACGTCAGCGTCACCATAGATAGTGTATCTCGGGTTCGGTCTAACATTGATAGTTACTTCGTCATTAACATCATACAATGAGAAGCAAGCACTTGAAGCCTGAGCAACAGTTACATTATAAATATGAGTAGTGATTTCATTGTCAACTGACATTGGGTAATCAGTGAATGTCTCACCAGTTACGCCAACAACAACTTCGTTATCCTTGTACCAAGTAAATACAGGAGTGTCGGTAGTGTCACCACCACTGATGTTAGCGTGCAGTGTAACAACGTGACCTTCGCAGATAGCGGTGTCAACGCTTACAACTGTGATGCTGTCAACAACAGGAGCAGGAACAACGTTCACAGTAACTTCATTGCTGATAGCAGCGCAATGTGAATCTCTCTGGAATGCCTTGAATGTGAAGGTTGAAGTAGAAGTCAGAGTAGTAGTATAAGTAGTATTGTAAGCACCCGGGATTGAATCACCATTGATGTACCATACATATACTAAGTTCTCAGCATTCTGATCATAGAGGTCAGCAGTCAAAGTAACTGTACCATTTTCACAAATCAAAGTATCGTCAGCAGCGATATGTACGATGGGATTATCGTTAACATATACGAGGAACGGTTCACTCAAAACAGTGCAGCCATAAGGATTCTTAACTTCGAAGTTGAAGCTATAAGGATAATCTCTGTATGGTTTGTGCATTGAAAGAACTAAACCAGTCTCACCTTCGATAGGAGCATTGTTTTCATACCACTGATAAGTGTATCCATAGTCGGTAGTATCAACGTAAGAAACAACGTTAGCAGTAATAACAATATTCTGATCTGTAGTGTCGCAAACGATAGGATCGCCTGAGAGTTCGATAGTCGGATTCGGAACAACCCAAATAGTATCGGTTGAGAGAGAATCGATAACTGATTCGCAACCAGCAGCAGTTTGTTTAACAACAACCTCGTAAATGTACATGGTTACATCGTTGTCAACTGCGAGAGGATAATCGATCAGGTTTTCACCTGTAGATTCCATCTGAACACCATTGCGATACCAAGTATAGATTTCACCACCAGGAACACCACCTTCTACTGTAGCGTGTAATTCAACACGACCACCAGGACAGAGGGTATCCTGACCGCTCAGATTTTCAACTGAAACGATAACTGGGATATCATTAACTGTGATAGCGATTTCATCGTAGTCGCTACAACCTGAGAGGTTATGAGTAGCAGTGAAACCGAATACAGCAGATGAATCTAATGTTGCTCTGTAGAACAAGGTAGTAGCACCTGGGATAGGATTATGTTCAACAGTAATGATTACAGAATCAATATAGTTACCAGCTGAATCCATTGCGATGTGTCTTACATCCTTAACAGTGTCAACAGTGTACCATTGATATTGTGAATCGTTAGCATAGTTGAATTCATAGTTATTCAAGTTAGCTCTCAAGAGGATTTCACCACCACGGCAAATTACAGTTTCTTCAGCAGTGATGTTCACAACAGGCTGCGGATATACCCAAACGAGGAATTCTTCTGAGTAAGCGCGGCAACCACCAGCGATATCATCTCTTTGAACTTCAACAGTGAAGCGGTAAGGTTCATCTTGAGCATAGAAGTATTCTGAGAAGTATCTGCTATCGCCTAAGCCATAAGCCATGTTGTCTCTGAGACGACCTGACTCATACCAAGTGTAGTGTAATACACCAACAGGACGACCGATAGTGTCAACGTTAGCATACAAGAATACGCTGTCAGTTTCACATACATACTGGTCACCACTGATAGCAACACGCGGATTCGGGAATACATTCAAAGTAGCAGACTCAACCAATTCTGAGTAGCAAGCCAAACGTTCAGGAGTCTGGTAAGCGATTACGCTGTAAACAAAGGTTTGTTCGTTACCGTCAACAGTCATCGGTGAATCGTAAATAGTCTGAGTATTAGCAGCTAAGAGTTCGCCGTTTCTTCTCCATTCGAAGTAGTAAGGTTGACCGGCAACGCCCTTAGTAGTGTCAACGTCAGCATAGATAGCAACCTGAGCACCTTCGCAAACATTGGTATCGCTCATTGATACATAGTTCACAACAGGTATCGGGTGTACATTGATAGTTTTGCTGTCATTGTCGAAGCAACCGCTCAAAGTATGAACTGCTTCAAACTTGAATTCAGTTGTTTCAGTAATGATAGTAGTATAAGTCATAGCGGTAGCACCAGGTACTAATACATAATCAGTATCAGAAGCGGTCTTAGTGTACCACTGATATTCTAAGTTAAGTTGTTCAGGAGTATTCTGATTCAGATGACCAGTAACAGTTACTTCTGCACCTTCGCAAACATCTTCATCAACAATGGTCACGTTAACAACTGGAGCATTGTAAACCCAAACATCATATTCAGTTGAGTATGAACGGCAAGCAGCCTCTGAATTGTCACGTTCGATCTGTACAGTGAATCTGTAAGGTTCATCCTGTGCAGGAGCATAATATCTCAAAGTAGCATCGTCGCCATTCAGATTGGTAATCATATTACCTGATTCATACCAAATGTAGTGCAGATCACCAACAGGATATGCAAATGTATCAACATTAGCCACTAACTGGATAGTGTCAGTGTAGCATACATGCTGATCACCGAAGATAGCAACTCTCGGGTTACCAAATACGGTCAATTCAGCTGATTCAGTCAGATTAGATACACAAGCCATACGTTCAGGAGTCTGGTAAGCGATTGCGCTATAAACGTAAGTCTGAGTTGTACCATCAGCAGTCATCGGCTGATCGTGGATAGTAGCAGTATTACCTTCTAAGAGTTCACCGTTTCTTCTCCATTCATAGAAGTATGGATAACCAGCGATACCCTTAGTTGAATCGATATGAGCAGTAATGATAACGTCTGAACCTTCACATACATTAGTATCTGACATAACAACTTCAGTAACCACAGGAATTTCGTAAACAACGATGGTCTTTGAATCTTCATCGTGGCATCCGCTCAAAGTATGAACAACGCCAAACTGGAATTCAGTAGTCTCGAAGATTGTAGTAGTATAAGTCAGTTCAGTAGCACCAGGAACTAATACATAATCAGTATCAGAAGCGGTCTTGGTGTACCACTGATATTCTAAGTTAGTCTGTTCAGGAACATTCTGGTTCAGGTGAGCAGTAACAGTTACTTCTGCGCCTTCGCAAACAGCGGTGTCAACGATAGTCACATTAGCAACAGGTGCATTGTAAACCCAAACATCATATTCGTTAGAGTATGAACGGCAGCCAGCTTCAGCATTGTCACGTTCAATCTGTACGGTGAATCTGTAAGGTTCATCCTGTGCAGGAGCGTAATATCTCAAAGTAGCGTTGTCACCATTCAGGTTGGTAATCATATTACCTGATTCATACCACTGGAAGTGTAAATCACCAACAGGATATGCAAATGTATCAACATTGGCCACTAATTCGATAGTGTCAGTGTAGCATACATGCTGATCACCGAAGATAGCAACTCTCGGGTTACCGAATACTGTCAACTCTGCTGAGTTAACCAATTCTGAGTAGCAAGCCAAACGTTCAGGAGTCTGGTAAGCGATCACGCTGTAAACGTAGGTCTGAGTTGTACCGTCAGCGGTCATCGGCTGATCGTGGATAGTAGCGGTGTTACCTTCTAAGAGTTCACCGTTTCTTCTCCATTCATAGAAGTATGGATAACCAGGAACACCAATTACTGTAGAATCAAGAATTGCAGTAACGATAATGTCTGAACCTTCGCAAACATTAGTGTCGCTCATCACAACTCTGTCAACAACAGGTATCGGGTAAACATTGATAGTAGCGCTGTCAACATCGAAGCATCCGCTCAAAGTATGAACAACGTCAAACTTGAAGGTGGTAGTTTCGAAGATTGTAGTAGTATAAGTCAGTTCGGTTGCACCAGGAACTAATACGTAATCAGTATCAGAAGCGGTCTTGGTGTACCACTGATATTCTAAGTTGGTTTGTTCAGGAACATTCTGGTTCAGGTGAGCGGTAACAGTTACTTCTGCGCCTTCGCAAACAGCGGTGTCAACGATGGTCACATTAGCAACAGGTGCATTGTAAACCCAAACATCATATTCGTATGAGTATGAACGGCAACCGGTAATTGAGCTGTCGCGTTCAACTTGAACAGTAAATCTGTAAGGTTCATCCTGTGCAGGAGCATAGTAGCTCAATACTGCGCTGTCGCCATTCAGGTTGTCGATAGGAGCACCTGATTCGAACCAGTAGTAATGAACGTTAGTACTTACAGGATTAGAAATAGTATCGATATTAGCTACCAAAGTAATGGTATCGGTGTAGCAAACATGCTGATCACCAAAGATAGCAACGATCGGGTTCGGGAATACTGTCAGAGTCTGTGATGAAACAAAGATAGGTGATTCACACATCATTCTTTCAGGATTCTGGTAAACCTTAACGCTATAAGTAAATTGTTGTTCGTTACCATCAACAGTCATAGGAGCGTCATAGATAGTAGCTGCATTACCAGGAAGCAGTTCTGAATTTCTATACCATTCATAGATATAAGGAACATTCGGAACACCTTGGTGTACAGAATCCATAACAGCAGTCAACTGAACTTGTGAGCCTTCGCAAACCTCGGTCAATGACATAATAATGCTGTCGATTTCAGGTCTGTCATAAACATTAACGGTCATTGTGTCTCTAGCGAAGCAGTGAGGACGGTTAACATTTTCAGTCAAATATCTAACATCAACGATGAAGTTTGTAGTAGAATCAACATTAGTATTATAGAATGGTTCAGTTGCACCAGGAATCAAGTTCTCAGTTGAAATTTCATTTGCATACCACTGATATTTCAATTCATAATCGAGAACATTATAATCATCCAAATGTGAAACGAGCATTACTTCACCACCTCTACAAACGGTGTCAGTATAAGGAGTGATGTTAACAACTGGAGGAGCCATAACAGTAACCTCGAAAGGTTCTGAGAAGCTTGAACATCCACTACCGTTAACAACTTCAACTTGGAAT
>JAEETJ010000028.1 GCA_016290295.1 Bacteroidales bacterium | reverse complement strand
GCAAGGGAGTGATTTTCATCTCGCGGGTTTGGTAATTGCCCTTCATGGTCCATTTGTAGCGGTGCAGCATCAGGTGGAAGGCATTGGCCACGCCTTCGGGAATATTGGTCACATCGCAGGCGGTGCCTAATTTCAGTACAGCTTTGCCAGTCAATCCCGTTTTATCTTTAAAAATATAGTGATTTAACTGAAATTCAAGTGATTGCAGTGCTGTGGTGTCCAAATTCCAGGCGTAACTGCAGCCGATAAGCATGCCGGCATGGCACACTGACAATGGCTGCCAGTGGCCGTAATCGCCCCAGTTGGTGTTCAGCAAGCCCTTGGCACCGTATTGCTTGCCATAGTATGCGGCGTTGTAAATGTTGGCATAGGCGATGCTGTTGCGGCCTATCAATGAGCGCCAGGTGGAGGTACCTGGGCAGACGTAAAAGTCCAAACCGGCATTTTGGAAGTCAGGCAAAACCTTGTTGAAATCGTAATCACGGTCATAGCCCCACACCAAGGCAATCATGTTTTTCGGCAGCTGGGGAATCAGCTCCGGATGATTGATGACAATGTCGCCCCAGAACATGGTGGTATGCCCCAGTTCATTTACTTCGTTATTCAGCTTGCATAAATATTCGAGATACACGTTGCCAACACCTTTTGCGTCGCAAACAGCTTTGGAATTGCCCAAACCTAGCTCAACGGTCTCGTCGCAACCGATATTGAAGTACTGACTGCTGAAATTGGGCAGCAGTTCGGCATAGAGTTCCTGCATCAGCTTGAAAGACTTGGGGTTGGTGGGGTCGAGGCTGGTGAGACTGCGTTTACCCCATTTGGTGGCACAGTCGGTGGGGCATTCCGCCAGCTCTTTGTAGCGGTCGTGCCGCAGCCAGTTTTCCATGTGCCCGAATGAGTTCTGATTAGGCACTAAATCAATGAAACGTTCGCGGCAGTATTCGTCCAAATCGCGGATTTCATTTGCAGTCATCGGTGAGCAGCCTTCCCACGCATCTTTATGGTTTTTGTAAGCAAATGTATGCTCGATGTACAATTGGAATTCGTTGATTTTCCATGCTGCCAGCAAATCGACAATCTGGTACAGCGTTTCCATTTTAGGCACTTTGTTGCGGCTGATGTCCAGCATGTAGCCGCGACGCTCGAAATCGGGAACGTCATGGATGACGAGACAGGGCAGGGTAGTATTTTCTGTGAGGGCATATTCTATGAGTTGCAGCAGGGTACGGGTGCCGAAAAATACTGCGGCCGGGTCGCCACCGAAGATTTCGATTTTGTCGATATGGATGCTCAAACCGTATTCCTGAGGATGGAGTTTTGGAGTAACCGTCATGCTCAGATAGGGTAATTGTTTGGATTCGTTGGGATTTAACAAGTTGTGCTGACGGAGAGACAACAGGAAATGTTGGCAGTGTCTCAGCTGCTCTTGCGACAGGTTGTTTTTCTCCCGCAGCCGTGTCAGTTCCTTGGGAATTGGGGTTAAATAGTCTTTCAAAGGTCTATTTTGAGCGGCTGCGGACAGCACGGTGCAGAAGCAAATCAGAAGAATCAATAATCGTTTCATTGTGGTGCAAAAAAATACAAAATAACAAAAAGATTTCAGATGAAAATAATGTTGAAGAAAAAAGTTATCCATACTTGATATTCAATAAAAGAAATTGCTATTTTTGCAAATTGAATTGAAAAAATCTATCGTCAAACAAAATAAATAACTGTCATGAAAATAGGTGAGATTGTCCATCTGATTGATGGACAAATAATAGAAGGTGAACAATACAAGGACCGTGAGATCACAAAAATATTCGCTTCCGACCTGATGAGCGATGTGCTGACCATTGACACAGACGAACAACTGCTGCTGCTTACGGGCTTGTGCAACAACCAGTCGATGAGAACTTGTGAGATGTCTGATATCAAAAACGTGATTTTTGTACGCGACAAGAAGGCCACCGAGGAAATGCTTGAGATTGCTCGCGACAACGAGATGATACTGATTCAAACCCCCTATTCTATGTACCGCACGGCAGGCATCTTGTACAGCAAAGAACTACCGCCTGTTTATTAAAAAGACTAAAAGATGAATTTTGAATATAAAGTTGAAGGAGGTGACTTCACTAATGCTGGTTCCACCTCCAGTATCGTTAAAAAAATGATGAAGCAGTTGGGTGTGCACCCTGACATCGTAAAACGCACAGTTGTAGCGTTATACGAGGCTGAGGTGAATATTGTGGCCCATGCGAATCGTGGTGTGATTTATGTGGATTTGGACGAAAACAAGGTCTATATCAAGTTGGAAGACGAAGGTAAAGGTATTCCCGACATTGACCAGGCTATGCAGAAGGGCTATTCTACAGCTTCACCCGAAGTTCGCGAAATGGGCTTCGGTGCCGGTATGGGTCTGCCTAACATTAAATCCAATACAGATGAGCTTAAAATCAGCTCGGTTGTGGGCAAAGGAACCACGGTAGAAATCACCAACTACTTCAATAAATAACAGACTATGGAATCTTTTCACCACGCACTAAACTTCAAGTACGATCTCTGTATCGGCTGTTCGCATTGTACAAGTGTCTGTCCCACAGGAGCTATCCATATTGAAAATGGCTCGCCACTGCTTGACCCCAACCGCTGTGTCGATTGCGGCCGCTGCTACCTGGCCTGCCCTGTGAATGCCATTTACATCGAGCAGGACGACTTCCAGACCATCTACAATTACAAGTGCCCCGTGGTGTTGATTCCGTCTATTTTCAGTGCCCAGTTCCCCGAGAAAATCAGTCAAGGCGCTGTCCTCTCCGCCATTTATCACTTGGGATTCAAGTATGTTTATGAAGTGGAGAAGAGTGTGGATCTGATGAAAGAGGTCATCAAGGAGCAGATTCTCAACAGTGAGCGCGAGAAGCCGATTATTTCCTCTTTCTGCCCGGCCATTGTCCGCCTGATACAGGTGAAGTATCCCTCATTAGTGCCCAATATTTTGCCGATGCGTACTCCCTTGGATTTGACCACGCTGTATATCCGTAAGCGATTGACAGACCAGGGAATTCCTGCAGAGGACATCGGTATTTTCTATGTTACTCCATGTGCCGCCTCCATCGCCGCTGTGAAGAGTCCTGTGGGTGAAGAGAAGATGCCTGTGGAAGGTGTAATCAACATGAACTACCTGTATAACAAGGTGTTCCGTGTGATCAAGGAGGGCGTTTACAAGTTGCGGGAAGATGAATTTGACTTCCATCCCATTTCACAAAACAGCTTGTATTTCACGCTGACTGGTGGTGAGATCAAGGATATTGAAGTGGGTCGGAATTTGGCTATCGACGAGATTCACAACGTGTCTGAATTCTTAGAGAAACTGGAGGATGAGGACATTGACAATATCGACTATCTGGAGTTGCGTGCCTGCGATGAAAGTTGCGCGGGTGGCATATTGTGTGCTGGCAACCGTTTCTTGATTGAGGACCGCCAGAAAAAACGTGCGCAAGGTAAGCCCCATACGGTCACTCCCGAGGAGAACAAACTGCTGAATTATTTGCCCTATCTGCGTGAGAACCTGAAAGTTGGTAAAGTCGCTCCGCGTTCCATGGACAAATTGGATGATAATATCGCTGTGGCCATGAGAAAAATGAAAAGGTCGTTCGAGATCAACGAGGACCTGCCGCAAGTCGATTGCCGTATTTGTGGTTATCAGACCTGCAAGGCTTTCTCGGAAGCTATTGTCAACAACGAGGCCGATGTACGCCAATGTATTTTCGTTCAGCGTATTTTGGAGCAAACCGACAAGCTCACCACCCCCGAAGCCTTGAAATTAATGCGTAAGGTTTGGGGCGAGAAAAAGATCGAAAAACACAGCATCAAACACCTGGATTTGGAGTAATTTTTTTATTCCAAAAAATCCCTATTATTATTTGTATTATTCGGAAAAAATTTCGTACCTTTGCACCTTGATTCGAGGAAGCATTATCGGACTTCGTGTCTCCTTGAAAATACAGGCAAAAAGGAGTCCCATACTAACACTAAAAATTAACATGGATAAGATTAAATCGTTAGCAGATTTGAAAAAGAAGAGAGAAGAACTCCAATCCAACCTCAAGCTGCGCGAAAGCGGTGACAATGTGGAGAACATGATCCAGATCAAAGTCGCCATGGCTACTTGCGGTATCGCTTCAGGAGCAAAACAAGTAATGGAAACTCTCATCGAAGAATGCAACAAGAAAAACGTTCAGGCTGTGATCACACAGACTGGTTGCATGGGTTATTGCTATGCAGAACCTACCGTTGAAGTGAAAAAACCAGGCGCAGACCCAATCGTTTTTGGTTATGTGAATCAGGCCAAAGCCGTTGACTTGGTGGATAAATACATCCTCAACAATGAGCTTCTGGAAGGTATCATTCCTGTTAATTACGAAAAAATAGATAAATAAACAATAAGGAGGTTTTTCAATGTCAAATTACAAGTATCACATATTGATTTGTGGCGGTACAGGATGCCATGCGTCTGAAAGTGCCAAAATCAAAGCTAATTTTGAAAATATTTTAGCTGAAAAGAATCTGGCCAATGACGTACAGGTGATTGGTACCGGCTGCTTCGGTTTCTGCGAGAAGGGCCCTATCGTTAAGATTCTGCCTGACAACACTTTCTATGTTCAGGTAAAACCCGAAAACGTTGAGGAAATCATCAACGAGCACATCATCAAGGGTAGAAAAGTAGAACGTCTGCTTTACATCGATCCCAAGACCCAGCAGCACAAAGAAGACTCCAAACACATGGGCTTCTACAAAAAACAGATGCGTATCGCTCTGCGTAACTGCGGTTTCATCAATCCTGAAAACATCGACGAGTACATCGCTCGCGACGGTTACAAGGCTTTGGCAAGCGTTCTGGAAAGAAACGATCCCGAAGGTACCATCGAAGACATCAAGAAATCAGGTCTCCGCGGTCGTGGTGGCGCTGGCTTCCCCACAGGTATGAAATGGAGCCTCTGCCGTCAGAACAGCGCTGACCAGAAATACATGATCTGCAACGCCGACGAAGGTGACCCGGGTGCATTCATGGATCGTTCCATCTTGGAAGGTGACCCGCACACAGTTCTCGAAGCTATGGCTATCGGTGGTTTCTGTATCGGTGCTACCAAAGGTTTGATTTACATCCGTGCTGAATACCCACTGGCAATCCACCGTCTGCAGGTGGCTATCGCCCAGGCTCGTGAAATCGGTCTGCTCGGTCAGGATATCCTCGGTTCAGGTTTCGATTTCGACGTCGAACTGAGATACGGTGCTGGTGCATTCGTTTGCGGTGAGGAAACCGCTCTGATCCACTCTATGGAAGGTCTGCGTGGTGAACCTACTTTCAAACCGCCATTCCCTGCCGTTCAGGGTTACTTGAAGAAACCCTCTAACGTGAACAATGTTGAGACATTCGCTAACATTCCCGTTATCATCAACAAGGGTTGGGAATGGTTTAGCTCAATCGGAACAGAAAAATCAAAAGGTACGAAGGTGTTCGCTTTGGCCGGCCAGATCAACAACGTGGGTCTGATCGAGGTGCCTATGGGTATCACTCTTCGTGAAATTATCTATGAAATCGGTGGCGGTATCAAAGGCGGCAAGAAATTCAAAGCCGTTCAGACTGGTGGTCCTTCAGGCGGTTGCTTGACCGAGAAGTTCCTCGATACTCCTATTGATTATGAAAACTTGGTGGCTGCTGGCTCTATGATGGGTTCTGGTGGTATGATCGTTATGGACGAGACTTCATGTATGGTTTCCGTGGCTAAGTTCTACTTGGACTTCACCGTTGAGGAATCCTGCGGTAAGTGCTCACCCTGCCGTATCGGTAACAAGAGACTCCATGAGATTCTTGAAAAAATTACCAACGGTAACGGTACCATGGAAGACCTGGACGAGCTGCGTAACCTTGCTCATGTGATTAAAGACACTGCTCTCTGCGGTCTGGGTCAGACTTCACCCAACCCGGTATTGTCAACCATCGACAACTTCTGGGATGAGTATGTTGCCCACGTTGTGGATAAGAAATGTCCCGCCGGTCAGTGCAAGGCTCTGAAACAGTATGTCATTGATCCTGACAAGTGTAAGGGTTGTACCGCCTGCGCAAGAAATTGCCCGGTGAACGCCATCTCCGGCACAGTGAAGAATCCGCACGAAATCGACCAGAAGGCTTGTATCAAATGCGGCACTTGCTATGAAAAATGTAAGTTTAACGCGATTAACATAATATAAAAAGCACATAATCAATGGATACAGTAAAATTAACAATAGATAATAGAGAAGTTGAAGTGCCGAAAGGTACAACTATTCTGAAAGCAGCTCAGAAACTGGGTATCGATATTCCTACCCTTTGTCATTTTGAGCTGGAAAATCTGCATGTTCATAACAGACCTGGTGGATGCCGTATTTGCGTGGTTGAGGTGGAGAAAAGAAGAAACCTTGCTCCCGCTTGCGTTACCGAGTGTATGGAAGGCATGGTGGTGAAAACCAACTCCATCCGTGTTATCAACGCTCGCAAAACCGTGTTGGAGCTGATCCTCAGCGACCACCCGTCAGACTGCTTGCAGTGCGCTAAGAGCGGAAGATGCGAGTTGCAAGACCTCGCCATCCGTTTCGGCGTTCGTGAGAACCCCTACATCGGCGGCAATCACGTAATGTCAAGCTATCAGGTAGAAGTTTCTCCTTCTATCATCCGTGATATGAACAAATGCGTTATGTGCCGTCGTTGCGAAATGATGTGCAACGAAATGCAGACCGTAGGTGCCCTGTCAGCCATCGAACGTGGTTTCCCGGCAGTAGTATCTACCGCTTTCAACCAGCATTTGGATCATTCACCCTGTACCTTCTGCGGTCAGTGCGTGGCAGTATGCCCCGTTGGCGCTTTGACAGAGGTTGACCATACCTCCAAGATCATCCGCGCTATCGCTGATCCTACTAAGAAGACCGTTGTACAGGTGGCTCCCGCCGTGCGTGTGGCCCTCGGTGAAGAATTCGGTATGGAACCCGGTACTATCGTTACTGGCAAGCTGACCGCCGCTCTGAAGGCTCTCGGTTTCGACTATGTATTCGATACTGACTGGAGCGCCGACTTGACCATCATGGAAGAAGGTACCGAGCTGATCGGCCGTCTGACCAAATATTTGGCTGGCGACAAGAGCGTTCCGCTCCCCATCCTGACTTCATGCTGCCCCGCTTGGGTTAAATTCTTCGAACACCAGTTCCCCGAAATGAGAGACCTTCCTTCAACCGCTAAATCTCCGCAGCAGATGTTCGGCGCTATCGCCAAATCATACTTCGCAGAGAAGATTGGTTGCAAGCGTGAGGATATGATCAGCGTGTCTGTAATGCCTTGCTTGGCTAAGAAATATGAAGTTGGCCGTGACGAGTTCAAGGTGGACGGCAATCCTGATGTGGACTATTCAATCTCCACTCGTGAGCTGGCTCGCTTGATCAAGTTGGCTAACATCGACTTCAAGGCTCTGCCAGAAGAAAAATTCGACAGTCCTCTTGGCGAATCAACCGGTGCCGCTGTTATCTTCGGTACTACTGGTGGTGTAATCGAAGCTGCCGTTCGTACCGCTTACGAAGTGATTACTAAGAAACCTCTCCCGAAGATCGACTTCGAAGAACTCCGTGGTCTGGAAGGTGTTCGTTCCGCTACCGTTGATGTTGACGGTCTGAAACTGAACATCGGTATCGCTCACGGTCTGGGCAACGCCCGTAAGTTGTTGGAAGACATCAAGGCAGGAAGAAGCCAGTTCCATGCTATCGAAATCATGGCATGTCCTGGTGGTTGTATCGACGGTGCAGGTCAGCCTCAGCACCATGGTAATAGCGATATTATCAAGGCTCGTTGGGAAGCTATCTACCGTGCCGATAGAGAAATGCCTATCCGTAAATCTCACGAGAATCCGTCCATCCAGGCTATCTACAAAGAATTTCTGGGCGAACCTTGCGGTCACAAGTCACACGAACTGTTGCACACGCATTACTTCGACAGACAGACCACCGTGGAAGTGGATGTGGACAAAAAGTAATTAGTAATTAAGAAAAATTCAGAACAATGGATAAGAAGATAATTGTAAAAATGAAAAAAGAAGTTCGGGAGAAAATTGTTGAAATTTGCAACCGCTTCAATAACAATCCCGGCGAATTGATCAATGTTTTGCATCAAACGCAGGACTTTTTAGGCTACCTGCCCGCCGAAGCTCAGGAACTGATTGCCGAATGTCTGCACATTCCTACTGCTAAGGTTTACGGTGTGGTTTCCTTCTATGCCTTCTTCACCATGACTCCGAAGGGCAAATACCCCATCTCCGTATGCTTGGGTACCGCTTGCTACGTTCGTGGTGCAGAGAAAATCCTCGACGCATTCAAGAAAGAATTGAACCTCGAAGTGGGTCAAACCACTCCCGACGGTCTGTTCTCACTGACTTGTCTGCGTTGCGTGGGTGCTTGCGGTCTGGCTCCTGTTGCCATGGTTGGCGACAAGGTTTACGGCCGTCTGGCTCCCGCCGATGTGAAGAACATCGTGAAGGAGTACAAGGATTTGGAAGCAGCCAACGCCTAATTGCCTGTATGAATCAAAAGGAATCGGGCGGGTCGTAAGACCTGCCCGATTTTTGTTTATTATTTGCGGATTATTTTACGACGGGTTTGCCTGCTTGTTTCCATGCGGTAAGGCCTCCGTCTAAGTTATAGACTGTGCATCCTTGGGCTGCGAGTTTGTTGGCGGCGTTGAGACTGCGAACACCCCGGGCACAATATACCGCCACGTTTCCTTTTACATTCTTGATTTTTTCGCTAAAATCGGCCGCTTTCACGTCAATGTTTTGGGCTCCTTTCAAATGCCCTTCCGCATATTCTTTCGGAGTGCGTACATCGATGAGTCGTACGTTTTTCTTCGTAATTACCTTGGCAAATTCTTCTACTCCAATGGTTGTAACTGTTCCTTTTGCGGTTTGTACGGAACTTTTGCCAGCGCCACACCCGCCCATCATTAAAGCGACCAGCACTATCATCAGTATATGTTTCATAGCTTATGGATTTTGGTGAGATTGATGGTGCAAAAATACTTTTTTTTCAATAAGAAACAGAAGTAATAAAGAAAAATATTATTTTTGTAGTCTAAAAAAATTGATTTTCAGCATATTTTTTGGGATACCATGCAAGTTGCGAAAAAAATACTGGTACTACTGATAATATTGTGTGTCACAGGCCTGGCCTTGGGACAGCAGGTTGTCGATGGTGTCCATATAGGTTCGCCCCAAAGTTTTATGTATTTGACCCCCCAGACGGGTGGTTCGTCCGTCAATTGGGACGACTCATGGGTGAAACCAATTTGTATTGTATTTACTCAATCACACACAGGTATAGATACAGGCGCTTATCCAAGTCATCAATTCAGGGTGTATGATCCTCAAAATCCTCAATCCCTTAACAACGATAATTGCTTTCGTAGCTGCGAAGGGGAGGGTTTTAATAGACCAATTATGGCAGAAGCGTGGGATTCAGACCTGTATCCGGGAACTTATGTGGATACTGTGATTCAATTAGGTACACCAGGAACTAGCAGTTATGCTTCGGGGAAAAAAAGGCAACAGATTTTGTATTCTTTTGTGCCCGATACCAATAACCCAGTGCTGTTGGTGAACTTTGCTTTTGTGACAGAAGATGCCAGACACTTCTATGCGGGTGATCCTGGTTTTGAGTTGGCCGTGTTGCAACATGGTACTGATAATTATCTGTCTTTGGGGAATTATGACGCTACCCATCCTTATTCCCGTTTCTGGTATAGAACACCAGGTGAAGCGGGAGATGAGGATCCCGACAATACGCCGGTGTTACGACCCACGCAAAGTTGTCCTGTTGATTCAGGATGCCCTTGCCAATATAATGTGGATAGTATATTCACGTATCCCTATACTATTGTGGCTTTTGATTTGTCGGATCAGGCGCGTGCCGGCCAAGCTGTGGATTTTCGTCTTGATGTATGGGGTTGTTATGGTAATTTTCATTGGTCTTATTGTTATTTTACGGCCAAGATGGTTCCCGCCCAGTTAAAAGCGAAATATTGTGGCGGGGATTCGTTGAAATTGAGTGTTCCTTGGGGCTTTGACGAAGATACTTATGCTTGGTATAATGGACCGGATTCGGCTTCCACCACCACATCCAATTGGTTTGATCCGGATGATTCAAGTAGCCCCGTTGTGTTTCAGGGAAGCACCAAATATAATCCTATACTGCGTCCGAATCCCGCCAAGCCATACTACCGATGTGTGGTTCAGTCTTATACGGGAATCCCCTTTACCTACGAGGCTACGGTCAAATATTATGATTTGAAGCCTTCTTTCTCTATTGAACCTAAAGCACTGACCAATGAGAAAAACTGCGACTATGGCGTGGTGCTGCATAATACCAGCAGTATAGGTGTTATTCAACCGAATGGCAACGGCGGGGTGGATACCATTTGGCAGGATCTGGAGATGCATCCCGATCAGTGTACATGGGATTTTGGTGATGGTACTCCTGCAGTGCATGGTTTTGAGCCTGAACACATATACGCACAGCCGGGTACTTATACGGTGTCGCTATATATTGAGGATTACGAGAGAGAATGCAAATCAGTAACCATCGATACTACCGTCACCATACTGCCAGAGTACATAGAAAAACAATATGCGGCAGATACGGTGAGTACCTGCGAGGGCAAGTTGCCGTATTATTACAAACCCGAACTTTTTGGTTATGATAATGTGATTACCCGTTGGGACTTGAATGCTGTGGGCGATCGTCAGGTGAATTACACAAACGCATTACCTCAGTTTAATATCAGAGCATGGAACGGTTGCGACAGTATTGTAAAGGTGCGCTTTGATGTGCAGAATCTGGCGGTAACCATCCAGCAATTGGGCGACTTTTGTGACAGTGCCCAAACTACGCTGGTGGCTCATGTGAGCAATATGCAGCAGAATGAGGTGGAATATACTTGGATTTATATGGACTCGGTGATGAGCACCACCGATGAGTTGTTGGCACTGAGCGATGGAAGCTACTTAGTGAGCATCGTTGACCGCTCGACAGAATGTGAGGTGAAGGCTACATACAGGATAGAACCCTGTATGCCGGAAGTTTTTTTGCCGAACTGCATTACACCGACCCATAGTCCGAACGATGGCCCGGTGCAGAACGACTATTTCTATCTCGACCAGTTTGTGCTTCGGTTTATCTCTGAGGTGAAGTTTGTGGTATATTCGCGTTATGGCGAGGAAGTATTCTATTACGAAGGGAAGAAAAATACGGCTGGCGAGTTTGTTCCATCCACTCCATTTGCCAACCTGCCCGCTGAAATGGATGGTCGTTTAGTGTTGTGGGATGGGAAAGTAAGGGGTAATGTGATCAGAGGTACCTACGTATATATGCTGTGGGTTGTCAGTGGCGGAAAACCATGTCTATACAAAGGAAAACTGACGGTGATATAGTAATCAGCCGGAGTAAACCTTCCACCTAATTTCTGCGAAGTCTGCAATTATCAATGGAAAATGTGTATCTTTGCATCAAGAATTGAATGGATGGTAACCCTATGAAAGACGATACTCCCCGAATTCCTTGGCTCATCGCATTGGTGCCTTTTGCGGTGCTGGTGGTATTGCAGGTGCTTGTAATCAAGCAGTTCGGCTCCGACGCTATCGACGGGGCCAGCCAGACGGCATTGCTCTTTTCCGCCGCGGTGGCCATCGCTATCGCCATGGTGGGCTACAAGGTGAGCTGGAAGACCATCAATGGGGCGATTGGCGACAACATCAAAACCATCGGCCCCGCCGTGCTGATTCTGTTTTTAATCGGTGCCATTTCGGGCAGCTGGATGATGAGCGGGGTGGTGCCAACTATGATATACTACGGCATGAAGGTCATCACGCCTTCACTCTTCCTTTTCATGGCTTGCCTAATTTGCGCCCTGGTGTCGTTGATCACGGGCAGCTCGTGGACGACTGTGGCTACCGTTGGTATTGCCTTGATCGGTATTGGCACAGCACACGGCTTTTCGGCGGGGTGGACAGCAGGCGCTATCATCTCGGGCGCATACTTCGGCGACAAGATTTCCCCGCTTTCTGACACAACGGTATTAGCTTCTTCGGTGGGCGAAGTGCCCCTGTTCAAGCATATTCGCTATATGCTCATCACTACCGTGCCTTCTTTCACGATTGCACTGATTATTTTCTTGGTGGTGAGCCTGAACCATTCGGCTGCAAGTGGTACCCAGGCGGCTTCTTTTGCCGAAGGACTGCAAAACAGCTTTGTCATCAGTCCCTGGTTGCTGTTAGTTCCGCTCTTTACTGCTATCCTCATTGCCTTGCGTTTGCCAGCGGCTGTTATACTGTTTTTGTCGGCTCTGGTGGCGGGAATGGTCATGCTGGTGGCTCAACCCCACATCGTGACACAAATAGGGGAGGGCAACAATTTTCGTGGTTTGATGCTCACTTACTATAGCAGCACTTCCATCGATACGGGCAATGAAACGCTTACAAATCTGGTGCAAACCCGTGGTATGAAAGGCATGCTCAGCACAGTATTCCTCATTTTCTGTGCTTCCGCTTTCGGCGGTGCACTCACCGGAGGCGGTATGATGAAGAGCCTCACCGGAGCATTGGCTCGTGGCATCAGTGGCCGCCGCTCGTTGGTGGCTACCACAGTGGGTACAGGTCTTTTTGCTAACATGGCCACAGGTGACCAGTATCTTAGCATTGTGCTCACAGGTAATATCTACAAGCAGCTATACAAAGATATGGGCTTTGAGGGGCGCCTGTTGAGCCGTTCCACAGAAGACTCTGCCACAGTTACCTCTGTGCTCGTTCCCTGGAACACCTGCGGTATGACACAATCCATGGTGCTGAAAGTTCCCACATTAGAGTTCTTGCCCTACTGCTTCTTCAATCTCATCTCCCCGCTGATGTCCATCACTGTCGCTTTCATTGGCTATAAGATTTTCCGGCGTACCGATGATGAAGAAACAGAGGAATCAACAACGACAATCGATTAGTACGGAAAGTCTGTCCTGACGTATCGCATAACAAGGATGAAAAAAAAGGCGACCATCAGGCCGCCTTTTTCTGTCTCTACAAGGTTATTTTCTCACCTTCTTCACAAACTCTTCCACTTCGGGAACACCGCCTTGATAGACGAGGTAGCCGTCGTAGGGCTCGCGTTTGGTGATTTCGTCGTTGATGGGGGTGAGCATCAGCTTCTTCACATCCTCGCGCTTCTGGCCGCTGTCTTTGGTCAAACCTAATGCCCAGCCGAGCTTGATGTAAGAGCTTTCCGCTAACATGTTGTCTGCGGGGATGATGCCGCGCGCCATCATGTCGCGGCCAGTGTCATACACAAACATGTGGGTGTAGCCCCAGATGGTCTGCACACTCATGTACTGGTGAACACCAGCGTCGGTAGCTTTCTGGATAGCATCATACATGACCTTGTTCACGTGACCGAGACCGGTGCCGTCCCAAACAATGCCTTTGTAGCCGTTGTCGATGAGAGCTTCCAAAACATCGGGTTTCATGCCCGGATAGTAGTAGAGGATAGCTACACGGTCGTCAAAAGTCGGCACAATGCGGGTGACATTCGGGTCGTTGACGGCAAGGCTGCGTTTATAGTCCTCGTAGTTGGTGATAACTTCCACTTGGCGATGCTGGCCTTTGCGGCGGTGGTTGTACACTTCCTTGATGGGCTGTACGCCATCGCGTCGATTCACGGTAGCCAGCGGTGTGTCGCCAATGGTACGGAAAGTAGAGCGGTATGAGCTGTGCATCTTACGTACACGCGTACCGCGGTGCAGGAAACCGTAGTCGTCGCTGGTGGGACCGAACATGCAGACCATCACCTCGGCGATGTCACCGTGACCGGCAGCGGTCATGGCGTGCATCAGGTTCAAAGCGGCATCGGAGCTGGGACGGTCAGAAGAACGTTGTGAACCCACCAATACCACTGGCATGGGCATATTCTGGCACATGTAAGTCAAAGCGGCAGCAGTGTGAGCCAAAGTATCGGTACCGTGACCAATTACAATACCCTCGATACCAGCCTTGATTTCATCACCAATTTTGTTGGCCAAAGCCATATATTCTTTCGGGGACATGTTCTCGGAAAACACAGCGAAAACTTTCTCAGTCTCCAAGTTGCAGATGTCAGCCAATTCGGGCACCGCACCATACAGTTCACCGGGAGAGAATGCGGGAATCACCGCACCCGTACGGTAGTCCAAACGGGAAGCGATGGTACCACCAGTACCTAACAGTTTTACGTGGGGCAGACCGGGAGTGTAGGGGAATTCCTTCTCCGGAATCTTGAAAACGGGCTGCGGGTCGCGCTCGCCCTTCATGTCGGTGATGGTGTCAATGTCAATACCGATGTTGTAACCGGTGCTGACTTTCATCACAATGTGGATGTCGTCGGTGTTTTCCGCACGGGGCAGAATCTTTCCCGAGAAATGTCCGCGGGTGGTTTCCACTTCGGCTTTGTCCCACACGTGAACGTCGTATTTTTTGAGCGTCTCTAATGCGCGTCCCTTATATCCTTGGAATGTTTTTTTATCGTCGTCCATATCAGTTTACAATTAACATTTTACAATTAACAATTAATAATTTCCTTGGCCAATGTAGTCATGGAGAGGTTGCCCAGTGCTTGTGCACGCACTTGGCCGAGGAGGCTGTTTTTCTTGTCCTCTGCGGTGGTACGGGAGCGCATGGGTTTGAAATTACTGCTCAGATTGCTGAGGTTTTTCAAAATTTCTTCTTTGGAAACTTTACGGTAGCCTGCAAGTTTCAGCAGTTCGGAGAAGTCAGCCTTCGGCTGCTCGAACATCAGCTTCAGCATATCGGTTGCGATGGCCTTGTCCAGACCTTCTTGTTTCAGGAAGGCGAAGAGGTCGAAGATTCTGCAGGTGCAGAAGGGAATCTGGCCATATTGTCCGTGCAGATGTTTGAGTCTGTGACCAAAGAAAGTGCCGATAAATTTCGGACACATATCCAGTTCAGTGACGATTTTCTTGATCCGCGGGAAGAAATTATGGGTGAAAATGTAGTTGAAGCAGTCTTGCGGTACACCCCAGGCAACCATTTGTGCGTAGCGGTCAGCAACAGCATCGGGGATATTCTTGCTCAACTCATCGATATAGTCGGCATGCAATGGAATGGGAGCCGAGTCGGTGTCGGGATACATACGGTCGGCACCGGGCAGCACACGCTCGAAAATGGTGGTGCCGTCGGGCAGAGCCTTACGGGTTTCAAACGGAACACCGTCGAAGGTCATCAAGGCACGTTCCTCAATCACTTCCAAAGCAGTTTTTACATCGTCTTCGGGAGCCCAGAAAATGATTTGAGCATCATTTTCGCCAGCATTCATAGCTTTGGCAGCTTTCTCGAAAACGCTGCGACTTACCACATCCTCGAGGTCTTCAGAAGAAGCCATGTTAGGACGCTCAATGCAAGCGATAACTTTCAGTCTATCGGCAAACTCGCAGTAGAAAGGATGACTTGGCTGAGTGAAGTGTGACAACAGTCCAGCAAATTGCGGCAGGTTAACCGCATATACTTTCTCGCCACGCTTTATGGCGTCGGTAATCGGGTCAAAATAGAAATGGAACTGCTTGGGATCCAGTTCAGTGAATGCCATTTTCCAGTCTTCTTTCTTGATACGGGCTTTCAGTTGTTCGCGGATAGCGAGCAAAGCCCACTGGCGGAAGCATTCCACATGAGTGACCTCGGGTATCCATTTGGTGTGGGCAACACCTTTCACTTCGATACGGGTACCGCCTTTGCAGCTCACGTTCACATCCTGGCGGCCAGCGCCAATACCCGTGCGGACACGGCCGGTACTGCGGTTCAGGAAGCGGATATAGTTGCCAGCTTCTTCTACCTCGTCGGGATTGACCATTTCAGGATAGGTTACCGTTTCAATCAAAGGCATACCTAAACGGTCGGTGCGGTAGATACGAGTGTGGCCGATATCGGATACCTCGCGGCAGGCGTCTTCCTCCACGCTGAGCTGGATGAGGCGCACCTTCTTGTTTTTCAGCTGGATCTCACCATCAATACCCAAGATGGCGGTTCTTTGGAATCCTGTAGGAATGGAGCCGTCGAGGTATTGTTTACGGGTGATATGCACTTCGCCCACGATTTTCAGCTTGGAGGCCAAGGCGATTTCCAAGGCATATTGCAATGCTTCCGGGTTGATGGGGAATGGAGGTGTGTCATCCACCTCATAGGTGCAGGCGGTTTTATGTGCGATGCGGTAGATGATGTTCTTGCGGGTCTTGAACTCCATGAGTGCGGTGCCGTCATATTCTCCCATTTCGGAGAGGGTGGGGCGCATGTGACGCAACAGCTCGGCATCGTACTCGTCGGCTTTCTGGAATATGCCGGCGGGACAGCGGCAGAACAGTTTTTCTTTGGTCGCCAGTTGCTGGTGAACTTCCAGTCCCGACATGAAGCCGATGCGGTCATAGTCGGCCTGCTTGGCTTGCTTACGGTCAACATAGCCGATGGCTTTTTTGCTGGCTTCGTAATTTTCTTGAGGGTTGATAGATTGCATATATTTTGAATTTAGTTGTAATTATTGGCAAAAATAAAGACCTTGGCCTTAAATTTTTTAAGCCACAAAGATAATAAAATTATGGAATGCCACCGCAAAAAAAACTTCCCTTGTTATCTGTCCCCTGAAACCTATCCCCTGTCCCCTGATAATTAGCACATTAGCACATTGTCTCATTAGCACATTAACTAATTTGCTAATTGATCCTATTTTCTCGGATGATACTGTTCTATGATGCTCTTGATGTAGCTGCGGTCGAGATGGGTATAAATTTCCGTGGTGGTGATGCTTTCGTGGCCGAGCATCTCCTGCACCGCACGTAGGTCTGCGCCACCTTCCACCAAGTGGGTAGCGAAAGAATGCCGGAAGGTGTGTGGACTGATGGTCTTCGTAATTCCCGCTGTTTCAGCAGCTTGCTTGATCATCATAAAGATCATCTCACGGGTGAGGCGGCTACCTCTGCGGTTGAGAAAAACAAAGTCTTCTTCCCCCTTCTTGATTTTAATATGCTCACGTACACCTTCCATGTACAAATTAATGGCCTTTTGTGCGGTTTGCCCAATAGGCACCAGGCGTTCCTTATCTCCTTTGCCAATAATACGGATATAATTGTCACGAAAATAAAGGTTTGAAATGCGGAGATTTACCACCTCGCTCACCCGCAATCCGCAGCCATACATCACTTCGATTATGGCCTTGTTGCGATGCCCTTCGGGCTTGCTTAAATCAATACCGTCCAAAATGGCCTCTATTTCAGGAATGGAGAGTACTTCGGGCAGATGACGGCCAATTTTGGGAGCATCTAATAATTCGGTGGGATCATGGGTGATTTTATGGTCGAAAAGCATGAATTTGTAGAAGGATTTCAGCCCTGAAATAATACGGGCCTGGCTTCTGGCTGAAATCTTATCATCATATAAAGATGCCAGAAAATCCTGCAAATCTTCTAATTTTACATCTTCTAATTTTTTTCTTCCGCCTAAAAAATCATTCAGTTTTTCAATATCATGAAGATAGGCCTCCACTGTCTTGGGCGACAGAGAGCGTTCCAGTTTAAGATAGCGCTTATACAACTGAATGCAGAGTTCCATAATCAGAATTATGGTAATAAAATGATTATTAAATGGTTACCAAAGGCAAGCATCTTTCTCGAACCAGCGTCCTTGGGCTTTCAAAGTTTGCTCGATAATATCGCGGGCGGCACCGTCTCCACCTTTCTTCACGGATACATAGTCAGCGATAGCTTTAATCTCCTCAGCGGCATCGGCAGGACAGCATTTCAGCCCGCTGAGCTGCATAATCTCGTAGTCGGGAATATCGTCACCCATCATCATTACCTCCTCGCGGCTGAGACCGTATTTGTTCAAATACTCGTTATAAACTTTGACCTTATTGTGCACTTGCAAATAGATCTCCATGCCAGGGAAATTCTTGTATCTCAAGCGCATAGACTCTGATATGCCGCCGGAGATGACGGCCACTCGATAGCCTTTGCGCAGAGCGTATTGCAAGGCGTAACCGTCTTTTACTCCTGTAGCCCTCAGCTGGTCGCCATCAGGCAGTACCCATATCTTACCATCAGAAAGTACCCCGTCAAAATCAAAAATGAAGGTGGTGATGTTTTTAAGCTTATCTTTATAATCGTGCATGTGAAATGTAATTCGTTGTTATTTGTTGGCAAAGATAATGATTTTTTCTGATACTACTTCCGTAACTATCAAAATTTATATAGTTACGGAAGTGGTATAACGCAAATCTAATGATAATGGGATATTGCATGCTACCCCATTTCGCAGCGGGTTTATTCAGTTCTTCGGTGCATATTACATTCGCGCTGCGAAGAGATACGCCGCATTTTCCATACCCCACACTGCGCTACCGCTTATGTGGGGTTAATAGAATTTGACCTCTTCGAGGTCTTGACAATTGTTGTAAATGATTACATCATAGGTATATGTCCCGGAGGGACATCATCTTATTAACCCCATATAAGGCCGTAGGCCGCAGTATGGGGTAGGTGACAGACATATATGCTTGCCGCGGTGCGTTATACACTTGCTTCGAAGCACTGAACCCAAACACCGCGGAATTGACACACCATTAATAGATGACAAAAACTTACAGTGACTATGATTACTTATATCGAACTCACGTTAAATTAACTAATTACTTTGACGGCGATTCTGGTATATATGGCATTAAATGATAACGTTTCCCTTTTATCAAATCCATCAAGAAACGATGGCCAATAGATGCTGATGGATATACTATGTGATAATTTACAATCTCATCCATTATTTCCTGAAAATCTTTCGAATACTCCATAATTTTACCATTCAACTCCAAACAGCCGACAGCCAAAGTTTTATCTAACATTGAATGTGTCATATTGATAACATCATAGTTATAGTCATCATATACTATAACCACCTGAATCATTCCAAACGACATATACGATTTACAACAAGATGATTCACATTTTGAAAAACTTCTAACCATGTTTGTAACATATCCGAAAAAAACAGAATCATTGATACTTATATTGTTCTTTGAGGGCATTATTCTTTGAGCAATATAAGTAGGCGAAGCCACAACATAATGTGTAGGGTCATCCCAAAAAATCTCTATTTTTTGTGCGTTAGAGTATGAAGTTGCTGCAACCAATAAAAATACCACAAAAAGAAACTTTTTCATAATGCTTTTTTTCTATGGTTTATTACTTCTCTGTCGTAAGTTCCACTGCTTTTAAAAACGTCTTGTCGCTGCTATTGATGACGGGGTAGAAGGCTTCGTCTTGATAGATATCACGACCAATGAGAGCTTTGAGCCATACTTTCAGTTCTTTGATGGACTCGTTGTTGAGGTCCTTCACCTTCAGTCCTGTTTTTTGCGTGTAGAAGTTCAGCAGTTGCTTCAGCAAATCGTTGCTGACAGTCATTCCCTTCACATAGCTTGCGGCGGTAGGATACTGCTTCATCACCTTCTCCTTGTTATCCGTAGCATAGTTGAAGGCAAACTGGATAATGGCCGATGAATTCAGCACCTGGTAATAGGCGTTCAGCGTGCTGTCATCATCTAACGGAATAAAATAATCAGGCATAATGCCACCACCACCATATACTGTCCTACCATTCTTGGTTTTGAATTTCTGATTCTCATCAAATTTGATACTATCGGAATGGCTCATTTCGCCACGATAATAGCGGTCGATGAAATCCTCGTAATAAGCTTCCGTACCTTTGCCATATTCACGCTGAATGCAGCGTCCGCTGGGTGTATGATAACGGGCAACCGTCAAGCGGATACTGGATTTATCGGAAAGGTCTATTTGTCTTTGTACCAGTCCTTTGCCGAACGAACGGCGACCTACCACAATACCGCGGTCATTATCCTGAATAGCACCTGCCACAATCTCGCTGGCGGAAGCACTGAAATCGTCAATCAGCACAATAACCTCGCCCTCTTCAAAGTTACCATATTTGGTGGCATATATTTTATCCGTAGGCACATGTAATCCCTCAGTATAGACAATCATTTCACCTTTGGGCAAAAATTCGTCACAGATTTGGATGGCGGCATCCAAAAATCCACCAGAATTGCTGCGCAAATCCAAAATCATTTTACTCATGCCCTTCTTTTTCAGCTGTTCAATCGCATCACTGAACTCGCGGGCAGTAGTGGCACCAAACTGATTAATTTTGATGTAACCTGTCTGTGAATCAACCATATAAGCTATGTCCAAAGTATAGGTTGGAATGACATCACGGGTGACAGTGTAATCATAAATTTGAGGGAATCCCTGGCGCATGATGCCAATGTTGACTGTCGTTTTCTTCTTGCCACGGAGCAGCTTCAACACATCATCATTTTGTATGCCGACACCGGCAACGTTCTTTCCATCCACTGTCACAATGCGGTCGCCAGCTCGGATACCTTGTTTTTCGGAAGGACCACCGCTAACTGTTGAAATCACCATAATGGTGTCGTTCATGATACTGAACTGAATGCCTACGCCTTCAAAAGCACCTTCCAAAGATTCCATCATGGCTTTATTGTCGCTGGCGTTGGCGTAAGTGGAGTGAGGGTCCAACTCTTGCAGCATGGAAGTAATGGCTGTTTCAAACAATTGGTTAGTATTCACTGTATCAACATAATAGCTGTTGATGTATTTCACTACTTCATCCAATTTGTTGCTTTGCATACTGCTCAAACCTTGCTTGCGACCTGGTACAAAATACAAGGCCACAGTCATTCCTACTAAAAAAGAAATGGCAATGGTGAAGAAATTCTTGATGCGATTACTTCCCGAAGTATGCTCGTCTGTATAATTGTTTTCCATGCTTATTTTCTTTGTCTTTTGATGGAGGATTGATGGAGGAGTTCTAAAAAGTTTTCAATAAAATTTTGATAATCAATATCTTGTAAAGAGTTTTGCTGATAAGTCTGTACCACTTTGTTCCATTGTTCGGGTTGTACCACAGGCAGGTTATGCTCCGTTTTGATTTTGGCAATGGAATCCACAATCTCCATGCGTTTGCTTAGCAGAACGCTAAGTTGAGTATCAATATTATGGATTTGGGTTCTTTGCTTGCGTAATTCATGCTCAGCGGGAGAGGTTATGGTATCCTTAAACTGAAGTTTGGATAACATTTCCGCCAAATCCGCTGGGGTTAACTGCTGTTCCGCATCACTGAGTGCCGCGGAAGGCTGGTAGTGTGCCTCAACCATCAGTCCGTCAAAGCCATAGTCCAGTGCAAGTTGCGACAGCTGGGCAATATACTGGCGTTGACCGGCGATATGGGAGGGGTCGCAAAGCAGCGGAATCTGTGGGTAGCGCACTTTAAGGTCAATGGCCATCTCCCATGAGGGATTGTTGCGATAAACACTCTCGTTGCTGTCGGCGCATCCACGGTGAACCGCCATCAGTTTGGTTATACCGGCATTGAGAAATCTTTCGATATTGCCGATCCAGAGTTTCAGGTCGGGAATCATGGGATTTTTGACCAGAAAGGTAAAATTACGGTTTTTGGCGGCATCGGCTATGGCCTGCACATCGAAGGGGTTCACAGCGGTGCGGGCACCAATCCAGCAGGCTTTGATGTCGTATTGCTCACATAAATCCAATTGGTCTGGCGCACTTACTTCAACACAAACAGGAATGCCCAATAATTGTTGTAATTCCTGCAACCACGGCAAGGCCTCGTTACCGATACCCGAAAAATCCTCAGGTTTGCTGCGGGGTTTCCACACTCCGGAACGGAAAAAATCAAGCGAAAGGCCTTTTGCCGCCAGATTTTCTTTTAATCTCTGGGCGGTAAGGAACAACTGCTCTTTGCTTTCTGCAGCACAAGGTCCCGCTATGATAATGGCTTTCTGCATGGTCTGTTATGAATTGAAGGTCAGGGTGTTAAAAGCCAAGGGAAGCAGTTCTATCTCATATTGGCCTTGTGACAGTAGCTCACCTTCCATCTCTCCTAAAATAGAAGGATCAGCACTAATGCTAAGTTTATTGGTCCGGTAACATTGCACACCTTTTATCTTTTCGATGTGCTTTCCCGTGAAAATATGTTTGATTTTGAACAATACTGTCAAAATGCCGACTTGCGGTAGGATGATCACATCAAAAAGGCCGTCATCATATTGGGCGTCAGGGGCTTGTTTCATGCCATCCCCATGATATTTGCAATTGGCGACCGCAAAAAGGAAGGGTTTTCCTTGGTATTTGAAGTCGTTTGAATTGATGGTGACAGGAATCGCCTTATGTTTGAACAGTGCAAGAAACACTCCCAACATATATACGGAAATGTTGAGGAATTTGGGTTTGGTATAAACGGTTTCATAAATCACTTCGGCAGAGAAACCAAAGCTGTTGATATTGATGAAATAGCGCTGTTCAATTAGTTTTTCCTCCTGAAAAACCTTTGTCAGCCCTACATCGTGGGCGGCAAAGCGTCCTTTCAAAAAACCATCCACGGTATCCAAATAATCTTTGGGATAATGATGGGTACGCGCCCAGTCATTGCCGCGGCCGTGCGGGATCACCGCCAAAAACACTTCGTGCGTGTCAATACCCGAAGTGAAGATGCCATTGACAATTTCATTGATGGTACCGTCACCGCCAATCACCATCAGGTGTCGTTGTCCTTCCTGACACAATTTGCGGGCAAGGTCTATGCCGGAGTGGCTACCATTGGCCTGATGCAGTTCATAGCGTACATGATGCTCATCGAGTTTAGCCGCGATTTCGTTCCAATGCTCCAAACCCTTATGGTCTTGGGCATTGGGGTTGAGGATGATTTGCCAGTTAAAATCAGCTACATTGATATTATTCAGAGGCATAGCTTTAAAATTTGGCAAAGATAACATTTTTATCTTTTGCATGACAAAAAAAAGGCCACCTTACGGCAGCCTTTTTTCAACATATTAAGATTGTTGTTATTTAGCAACTCTTTCCAGCCATTTCACCATACCGAGCATCACACCCATGGAGATCAAGCAAACTCCCATGAATACTGCCCAGCATTGCCAGATAGGCCATTTGTTGTACATCAGAGGTCCAATCCACAACAAACCGTTACCAACAGCGGTGGCGCCTAACCACAGACCTTGGCAGAGACCGAGGAGGTGCTTCGGAGCGACCTTGGAAACGAAAGAAAGTCCCAGCGGGGAAATGAACAATTCGGCTACAGTCATGAAGAAATAATAGATAATCAGGATCCACCAGCCGGCTTTTTCAGCTTCGGTACCGGTAGTTCTGAATTCTTCAGCTGAAGGATATCCGCATGATGCGCTGAAGATGGTCATAATCAGATAAGCGGTGGCGGCAATTCCCATACCCATGGCAATTTTACGCGGAGTGGAAATGTCTTTGCCTCTGCGGGCCAATGCGCCGAATGCAATCAGGATGAGAGGTGTCAGCACAATCACAAAGAACGGGTTGACAGCCTGCCAGATTTCGGGAGCGATAGCGGAAGTATCCACAAAGTCACGGGCGAACAACGACATGGAGGTACCATTCTGGTGGAAGGAGAACCAGAAGAATACGGCGATACCTAACACTGCGAACAAAGCATAAAGTCTCTGCTTGATTTCGGTAGCCATAGCTCTCTTTTCTTCTTCAGTATAGTCAACAGAAGTAACAGCGGCTTTCTTTTCAGGATTGGGCAATTTGTTTTTCTTCACCAAGAAGATAGTCAGAGAAATCAACATGGCAATAACAGAGGCGATGAAGGAGAAGTGAACACCCGAGTTGAACACGTTGAGGTAATCCTGGCAGAAGGTAGTGAGGTTATCAACACCGACGGTGGAGGCAGTGGCGATCATATCGTTCATCTTGGCCAAAGCGTCAGCACCCATGGCTTCGCCTTGCTCGATGTACTGGTGGCACAATGCGGGAAGGTTGGCGTTGAAGTTCATGTTGTGGATGTTCAACCACCATTGTCTGATCAATGGGGCAACGAAAGGAGCAACCAAACCACCCACGTTGATGAATACGTAGAAAATCTGGAAACCAGGATCACGTTTGCTCTTGGCGATACGGAGTTCTTCCTCGCCCTTCTTGGCGGCTTCAGCTTCGAAATTGTCGTACAGCTGACCTACCAAAGCTTGCAGGTTCCCTTTGAAAAGACCGTTACCGAAGGCGATGAGCAACAAGGCAAAGCAGGTCAGAGGCAGCAACCAGGTGATGGTGCTGGCGGTTGACATGATGGGAATAGCCAGAATGACATAACCCATAGCCATCACAAATAAACCAGCCATGATGGTGCCTTTGTAGTTTTGTTTTCTGTCGGCAATGATACCGCCCACCAGACTCAGAATGTAAATACCCATGTAGAACACGGAATAAATCAGAGTGGCTTGGGTGTCTTTCAAACCGAATTTGGAGCAGAGGAACAACACCAGAACAGCGTTCATGATGTAGTAGCCGAAACGTTCACCCATGTTGCTGAGAGCAGCTGCAATCAAGCCTTTCGGGTGTTCTCTCTTGGCAGTGATGACATAGTAAATCACAAAAGGAGTGATCACTATCAAACTGAGTATCAAGAGAGATTCAGTCAGATGACTTTTGATAAATTCAAACATAGTTTTATGATTTTAGTGAATAATAAATTTGTTTCGATGATTACAGCAGTGAATCGATTTTAGCGGTCAAATCACTCTTTTTGATAGTACCCACATGCACGTCTTTCACCTCGCCATTCTTGAGGAATACCAGCATAGGGATGTTGCGCACGCCGAATTGCATGGCGAGTTCGCCTTCAGCGTCAGTATCGCATTTGCCGATAACGGCTTTGCCTTCGTATTCGGCAGCCACTTCTTCGATAGTCGGACCCAAAGCTCTGCAAGGACCGCACCAGGGTGCCCAGAAGTCGATAACTACTAATTTATCGCCTTGGGCGATAGTTCCAAAATTTTCGGATGTAATTGCTAATGCCATTTTTTTGAAATTTAAGGTTATGTATTATTTGAATAGGTTAGATTCTGTTTTAGATTTCCACCGCTTCTTTCAGTCTCTCAGCGTTTTCAGCTACCTGCAACGCCTCAATGGTCTCCTGGATGTCACCATCCATAAAGCCCGTAAGGTTGTACATGGTAAGGTTGATACGGTGGTCGGTCACACGGTTCTGTGGGTAATTATAGGTACGGATTTTAGCGGAACGGTCACCCGTTGACACCATGGTCTTACGCTTGGAGGCCACCTCATCGAGATATTTCTTGTACTCGCGCTCGAACAAACGGGTTCTCAACACGCTCATGGCCTTATCGAGGTTCTTCAACTGCGATTTTTCATCCTGGATGGCCACCACAATCCCCGTGGGGATGTGAGTCAGACGCACAGCCGAGTAGGTTGTGTTCACCGACTGGCCGCCAGGTCCTGAAGAGCAGTACGTATCCTTGCGGATATCGCTCATCTTCAGTTCCACATCAAACTCGTCGGCTTCGGGCAGCACCACCACGGAAGCGGCGGAAGTATGCACACGGCCCTGGGCCTCGGTTTGCGGCACACGCTGCACACGGTGCACACCAGACTCGTATTTCATCAGGCCATAAACACCCTCACCGCTGATGGTGAACACAATTTCCTTGAAACCGCCGACAGTACCTTCGGTCATGGAAACCACATCGTATTTCCAGCCTTTCTTGTCGCAATAATGCTGATACATGCGGAAAAGGTCGCCAGCAAAGATACTGGCCTCGTCGCCACCGGTACCGGCACGGATTTCCACCTGGGCGTTTTTGCTGTCCTGCGGGTCTGAGGGCAGCAGCAACAGACGGATATCCTCTTCCATTTTCTCTTTTTCCTGCAGAAAAGTGTCCAGCTCCTGCTTGGCCATCTCGCGGAAGTCCTCGTCTTTTTCGGTGGCGATAACCTCCTTCGTGTTGGCGATGTTCTCAACGATATTTTTGTATTTCTTATAGGCTTCCACCACGGCCTGCAAATCCTTGTAGTCCTTGCTCAGCTTAATGAAACGCTTCATATCGGCGATGACTTCCGGCTTGGTGATTTCCTCTCCGATTTCAAGCCATTTCTGATGGATAACCGCTAATTTATCTAACAAATCATTCATTTCTTCTCCTAATGTATAAAATAAGCGTGCAAAGATACGAAATTTTTCAATGTGCTAATTAGCAAATGTGCTAATGTGCCAATTGTTTTTAGAAGATTGCCGTGCAAGGTACTTGAATTTCTCTCACCAGATTTTTTGAATTTAGTTCTTATGTTATTAATTTAAATTTAATTTTTGTAATTTATATTAAAATAAATTGTATATTTGTAGCGAAAATAAAATGATTTAAAATGGGCTGACTCTTGCTGCTTTAGACACCTACGTGAACCAATACAATAAACTATGAAATCAGGATATACATACATCATGACCAATAAATACCACAATGTACTTTATACTGGCTGCACCGTTGACATTATCAAGCGAGTGACACAACATAAAAAACATTATTACAAAGGCTCTTTTTCCGACCGTTATAACTGTGAATATTGTGTGTATTTCGAAGAGTTCCCCGACTACAACTCTGCTATCCAGCGGGAGAATCAACTAAAGAACATGACAAGGAGTGAGAAACTCACACTCATCAACAATCGAAATCCCGAATGGAAGGAGCTAGTGACGGAAAATGGATTTTGCGAAAAACAGAAAACTTGGGCAGAACAAGTGAAACAGGTTATGGATGAATTATTGGGAAAGTCAGAAACAGAACAAGACGATTTGCACGGATAAGATGCTGGGGATTCCGCGGCACTCACTGCGTGAGCTTGCGGAATGGTGGTGCTCCTGATGGATATAGGGTAGGAGGGGGAGGAGGGGCGACGCCCCTCCTCCCCCTCCCCCTCCATCGTCACCTTAAAGTGCCGCACACCATTCCGCATGGAGCGCAGCGACAGGCGGAATCTCATACCCTAAACTTCCAAGTTTTTAAACAACATATCGTTTTTTTTACCACAAATCCTTTCCCCCTTTCCAGAGTTTTTTTATACCTTTGCCAAGCGAAATCCTTGTGTTATGAAAAAAATGAAGCATACATTGCCACATTCCCTTGTCACAATATTATGCCTGCTGATGCTGCTACCGCTATCTGCGCAGCAACACCGGGAGCGCTGGAAATTCGAAGATTACTTCCCCAAAAATTATTTTTATGATGACAATGATGATTGGAGATATGATGATGGTGTTGGAGAAGCAGTATTTTACATGCGACTGGCGGATATAACACCTCTACGCAACATTACCCCAAAAGAGGGCGAGACCATTGTCCGTTTGAGCTACATTCCGAAATTTGCCCATCCGCTGTTTATCCAAGTCCAGCAAAAAGACGACCATATCCTTTTAACATGGAAGAAAGGCAAGGCCGTCAAAGGTTATGTTACGCATACCACCCATACGGAGATGAGCGATATGGGATTAGTGGATGTGACTGAAAACAAATACTATGGCAATGAATGGGACAAGGGGGTTATTGATTCTGGTAGCCGGCAACTGACCTTTGCCGAGTGGCAAGCAATACAAGATATACTGACGGACATTGATTTTATTCATTACCCTCACGGCATTCTATGCAGAGGCTTCCAAACCCCGTTTATCTTGGAATATAAAGATAATCTGAACAGCATTTCTTATTATACGGAATGTCCTGACAACAAAAAGGAGGAACGTGTGACAAAGCTGTTGGTCTCATTTGTTGACACGAACTATGTGGATATGGTGGTGAATACGGTCAATGAGAGAAACGGGATTGTCGCCCCTGCCTACCCTGGCGGGGAGGAAGCCTGTGCGTCGTTTATCCAAAATGCCATACACTATCCATCTGATGCTCTGCGGGATATGGAAGAATACAGGGCTCGTGTGGAAATACTTGTGGAAAAGGATGGCTCTATCAGCATGGTAAAAGATGAATCATGGCCCAAAAGTGATTATGGTTTCGCCGACGAACTGATACGGGTGGTGAAAACGATGCCCAAATGGAATCCCGCTACCGAAAATGGTAAGATTGTTCGTTGTTATGCATACGTGAACTACCATTTTATTCTGCCTGAAGATATCCGCCCGCAGTATGGAAATCCCATTTTGGAGACACAACGCGACAAAAGGCGTTGGGAAGACATTGAGGCATGCCATCGGAAACTTATACAAAATCCTTTTGACGAAAAAACCACCCTGTGGATGGCGAAATACTACTACAGGGAGTATGTTTTTGAACATTCGCCAAAAGAAACTCTCTCTTCTTGGGATTCTGCACAATACAAGCAAGAAGATTGGGAGAATTATTATGATTGCACAGCTGTGGTTTCCCATCCAGGTGACAGCGCCCTGAAGTATTTCTATAAAGTGTTGGAAATAAATCCTGAAACAGAGGAAATTCTCTTTTTTTATTTGCCCGTTTTGCAATTGGAACAGCAACTGCATAAGGAGCATAATCCTTTGGCAAAACTGCCTTACGATACGGTGGAGGGGATACATTTTCCCCACACTGCCCTCATCAACTGGCTGGAAGATGGCCAATTGGATGCGACAAAAGAGTATTACTCGGATGCTTGGAGTTCATTCTTTTGGGTGGACTATTTTTCTGATATATTGACTAAAATGCAGGAGCCCATCATCTTTAATGCTACTTTAAAAGACGATGAAACCGTTTTCCGATTCACCTTTTTCCCTTCCTTTCACCCTCCTGTGACGTTTCGAGTGATGAAAAACAAACGGAATGTGACACTATATTGGAAAATTCTTACAGAATACCATCCGATCCGTTGGGAAGAAAATTCCACTAAGGTAAAAGAAGGGCATAAGAAAATGACCGCTGCCCAGTATGAGCAATTTTTGCAATATATGGAAGCGGTACGTCTTGACGAACGGCCAAATAGTTATTTTTGGGACATGATGAGAGATGGTGCGCAGAGAGTAGTGGAACGCAAAACACCCCAAGGTTACAAAGCCTACTTTACCAATGTAGCCGGGCAAACCATCATAGATGTTTTCAATTACCTCGCCAAGCTCAGCGGCGAGAAAAACATAGACTATATGGGAAAGTACAAGTTTTAGTTGGAGATTTCGCTGTGCACTTAAATTCATTAACAAATTTGCTAATTAACTTCCCCCTGTTCAAAAGTAATCCCTCATCAAGAAATTGATGGGATTGATTTTTGTATCTTTGCCAGAATCAATAATAATGTAAAAAATGAAAAATGTAGCAATTCTGGCAGGCGGAAATTCCGGCGAATATGAGGTCTCGCTCCGCTCGGGTGCCAATATCTTAGACCAAATGGACAGAAGTTTGTTCAATCCCTATTTCATCCATGTGAAAGGCACTGAATGGAGCTATACGGATGAGCAAAATCAGAAACACCTGATTGACAAAAACGATTTCTCGCTGACAATCAATGGGCAAAAAATCGTTTTCGACGTGGTGTTTATCGCCATCCACGGTAACCCGGGCGAAAACGGTAAGTTTCAGGGTTATTTCGACATGCTTGACATCCCCTATACGGGTTGCGACTGCTTCTGCTCGGCTCTGACCTTCAACAAATATTTCTGCAATTTGGCTGTGCGCGAACTGAAAGTGCCTGTTTCTCCGTCCCTGCATTTTTATCGCGACGATGAAATTGATTTGGCGGAAGTGGCAAAAGTTTGCGGCTACCCCTGCTTCATCAAATCGTGCAACTCGGGCTCCAGCGTGGGAGTAACCAAAGTGCATGATGAAAGTCAGGTGAAAGCAGCAGTGGAAGAGGCTTTCAAATATGATGACCAACTGATGATTGAAAAAATGATATCGGGACAGGAACTGGCTTGCGGTGTGGCTACCGTCAACGGAAAACCTAAAGCCTTGGCTGTGACCGAAATCACCAGCAAGAACGAATTTTACGATTATCAGTCCAAATATACTGACGGTCTGCACGACCTGATTACCCCGGCTCGTCTCTCTCAAGAGAATTATAACAAAGTGCTGAAATATTCGGAGCAAATCTATCATTTTTTAAACTGCGGCGGAATTGTGAGAGTCGATTTTATCATAACCCCGGACGGTATCCCTTATTTCTTGGAAATCAATACTATTCCGGGACAGACGGCGATGAGTATCATTCCGGCTCAGCTGAAAGCCAATGGTATGGACCTGAAGGATTTTTATACGAGTGTGGTGATGGACGCTTTAAAAACTGAAAACTGAAAATTGAAAACTGATAATTCCCCTTCTATTAGAAGGGGTGGCCGAAGGCCGGGGTAGTGACGTAAGCATTGAGGCGAAGCCTTCAGCTTAAAATGGAAAAAATGATGAGAA
>JAEETJ010000070.1 GCA_016290295.1 Bacteroidales bacterium | reverse complement strand
TTAGTCTGTTCAGGAACATTCTGGTTCAGGTGAGCAGTAACAGTTACTTCTGCGCCTTCGCAAACAGCGGTGTCAACGATAGTCACATTAGCAACAGGTGCATTGTAAACCCAAACATCATATTCGTATGAGTATGAACGGCAACCAGTAACTGAGCTGTCGCGTTCAACTTGAACTGTAAATCTGTAAGGTTCATCTTGTGCAGGAGCATAGTAGCTTAATACTGCGCTGTCGCCATTCAGGTTATCAATAGGAGCACCTGATTCGAACCAATAGTAATGAACGTTAGTGCTAACAGGATTTGAAATAGTATCAATATTAGCAACCAAAGTAATAGTGTCAGTATAGCAAATATGCTGATCACCAAAGATAGCAACGATCGGGTTCGGGTAAACGGTCAGAGTCTGAGAAGAAACATAGATGGGTGATTCACACATCATTCTTTCAGGATTCTGGTAAACCTTAACACTATATGTAAATTGTTGTTCGTTACCATCAACAGTCATAGGAGCATCATAGATAGTAGCTGCATTACCAGACAACAATTCAGCATTTCTATACCATTCATAGATATAAGGAACGCCAGGAACGCCCTGATGTACAGAATCCATAACTGCGGTCAACTGAATTTCAGCACCTTCGCAAACTTCAGTCAATGACATGATGATGCTGTCGATTTCAGGTCTGTCATAAACATTAACCGTCATAGTGTCTCTTGCAAAGCAGTGAGGATGGTTAACATTTTCAGTCAGATATCTAACATCAACGATGAAGTCGGTTGTAGAATCAACATGAGTTGAGTAGTAAGGTTCAGTTGCACCAGGAATCAAGTTCTCGGTTGAAACTTCATTTGCATACCACTGATATTTCAATTCATAGTCAAGAACATTGTAATCATCCAAGTGTGAAACAAGCATTACTTCACCACCATTACAAATAGTATCGGTGTAAGGAGTGATGTTAACAACTGGAGGAGCCATTACAGTAACCTCGAAGGGTTCTGAGAAGCTTGAACATCCGCTGCCATTAACAACTTCAACCTGGAATACATAGTTGAAACCATATCTTGGAGCAAAAGGACCGGTGAACATAGCACCGTACATTGAATGATAAGGATTGTCTTCTAACTGACCATCTCTGTACCATCTGTAGATAGCACCTGTATCAACGCTACCGTCAACCCAAGCCTGCAATACGATATTGTTTACGCTAGGACCTTGATAGCAAACATAGTGCTGACCACCGATGATAACGATAGGATTACGACGTACCTTAACAGTATCTGAAGAGGTTGAAGTAGGAACTGCATAGCAGTTGGGGAATTGAGGTTCATCAACTTCTACAGTATATACATATTTATATTGATCGTGATCGAGGATACTCAGCTGTTCCATGAAAGTATAGCCATGTACGCCTTCAATAACAACACCGTTACGTTTCCACTTGTAGGTAATGTTGGTGTCGATATAGCGGTTGCCAGAAGCATCCTTCATGTAAGCAGTAATCTGAATGCTTGCACCTTCGCAAACATCATATGCAGGTTCACCATAATAGTGGTGATACTGGAATGCATCATAAATATCATCCTGGAGGTTAGTAACCAAAATAGTATCAAATGTAGGATTCTGGAAAGTATAAACTGAATCAGTACCAGTACCCATACATGCACTGTTCAACTGGTTAACGATAACACTGAAAACTGTATTTGAACCAGCAGGTTTGTTGATAGTGTAAGTGAAAGTAGGTTCAGTACCTCTTGCAACAGTGTCACCATCGATAAGCCACTGATAAGTCAAATTACCTTGGTTGTAGTTGCCCAGATGAGCAGTAGCGGTAACTTCCTGACCGACACATACAGTATCATAATCAAAAGTAATCACCACATCGGGTTGATCTTCAATATACAAATAGAACGGAGCACTTACTACTTCGCAGTTTGTACCCTGGTTAATCATCACAGTGATTTCGTAAGGATAATCTCTTGCAGGAAGGTCAGTAACAAACTCGCTTGTGGTCATTGAAGTGGAATCAACACCGTCAACTCTCCATAAGTATTCTACATTAAGACCAGCCAAAGTATCATTTACGATAGCATACAAATGAACTTCGGTAGTATCGCAAATCATAGGATCACCATTGATAACAACAGAAGGATTTCTGTAAGCGGTAACTGTATCAGCTGCTGTTGCAGTTAACAGATTACATTCAGTCTGATAGCTTGCTGAAACTTCAATGATATAGTTGGTAGAATCGAGATCGAATGCAGCAGGTGAGAACATGAAATGATCTCCTGAAACGGTCATCAATTCAAAGCCGTTAACGAACCAACGGTAAACACCAGGAATAGTGTCGCTACCGAAATATTGTTTTCTGTTGGCAGTATCCAATACGCTATATGCGATTTGTCCACCGATACAAACAGCTGAATCGCTAGCAACCAATTCGATAGGTTTAACAGCAGGATCTTCTGGGAATACATTGATAACTGTATCAGCCCAAGCTTCACATTCGCTGTTCACCTGTTTAACTCTTACATAATATCTAGTAGTATCTTCAACAGGAACAGTCAGAATTCTGCTAGTTCCAATTGGAATAGCAACGCTATCGGTCATAGAATTAGTCTTGTAGTACCACTGGTATACCAAATTCGGCATATTGTAGTCTCCAAGATGAGCGGTCAAAGTAGCCTCTTCACCTTTGCAAAGAACAGGAGCACTGATTTCGATAGCAACGGTAGGATTGATACCGATCAGAACGCTATATACATCGCTTACAACCTCGCAAGCAGTACCAGCATTAACTACAACAGTAATTTCATAAGGATAATCTCTTACAGGAAGAACACCTTCGAAGTGGTTAGTGTTCTGGTTAACTGAATCAACACCATCAACTCTCCATAAATAAGTAACGGTTTGACCAGGCATAGTGTCATGAACAGTAGCGAACAAACTTACCATTGAATCCTGGCAAAGGATAGGATCACCAGAGATTACAACAGAAGGATTTCTCTGAACAGTAACAACAGTGTCAATAGAAGCAGTAATCACCTCACAAGGAGTGGTGTAGGTAACTGTAACGGCCACAGTGTATGCGGTAGAGTCGTTATCAACGGCTTCTGGTGAGAATACATAAATACTGTCAGTTGCACCAGCAACAGCGACACCGTTCACTGACCACTGATATGTGCCATTACCATACAATTTAATATTTGCAGAGTCAACTACAGCATATGAAACCTGTCCACCGTAGCAAATAGCAGTGTCACTTGCTAACAGAATCATAGGCTTAACTGCTGCAGCATCTTCATATACTTTAACTGTAATAGTGTCGCTATAAGCCACACATTCACTGTTAACTTGAGTAATCTTTACAAAATACTGTGTTTCAGCAGCAACTGCGGTTGTCAGGATTCTGCTTGTTCCAACGGGGATTGAATCAAATGCTGAAGCAGAAGCTTCTTTCTTATACCATAAATAGGTTAAGTTAGGCATATTGTAGTCACCGAGATGTGCTGTCAAAGTAACAGGCTGATTTTTGCAAACGATTGTATCACTTGCCTCAAGAGCTGCAGTTGCATGGTTACCAATCAAAACGTTGAAAGGTTCGCTAACAACTTCGCAAGCAGTACCAGCATTCAAGACAACCGTCAATTCATACGGATAATCTCTCTGTTCTAAAGTAGCAGTGAAAGTTTCAGCAGAAGTTGAGTCAACACCATCAACTCTCCATAAATAGGAAGTGGTAGCACCTGCCAAAGTATCGTGAACAACAGCTGTCAGGTTCATTGCGTTACCGTCGCAAACGATAGGATCACCAGCGATGACAACAGAAGGATTTCTGTAAACTGTGATCATTGTATCATTAACAGCGAACAGACCAGCACAAGCTGAAGCATAGTCCACTCTAACACTTACTGTATAGTTGATAGAATCATTATCAACTGTAGCAGGAGCGAAAGTGTAGATACTGTCAGTAACTCCGCTTACGGCAACACCGTTCACGCTCCACTGATAAGAACCAGTACCGAACAATTTATAATTAGCAGTGTCAATTGCAGTGAAAGTTACCTGTGCACCATAGCACACATTGTATTGGTCAGCTTGTACCAAAACAGGTTTAACTTCAGGTGTCTCGCCAAAAATATTGACGACAGTATCACCTTTAGCAAAACATCCACTGTTGACCTGAGTAACTACAACTGTATACTGTGTAGTATCAGCCACAGGGATGGTCAATACTGCACTAGTACCGGTAGCAATTGCTGTAGAGTCACCAGAAGCATTAGCTTTCTTTGAATACCACTGATAAGTCAAGTTCGGCATATTGTAATCACCGAGATGAGCAGTCAGGGTAACTTCATTGTCCTTACAAACTGTTGCTGCACTTAAACCGATAGCAACTGTCGGGTTGTTACCAATCAGAACCTGATAAACTCCACTTTCTGTTTCGCAAGCAGTACCAGGAGCAACTACAACTGTAATATTGTAAGGATAATCTCTTTCTACCAACTGAGCTTTGAACGGGTTATTCATGATTGAATCAACTCCGTCAACTCTCCAAGTGTAGTTATCAGTTCCATACAAGCCATGAATATTAGCAGTCAATCTAACTGTATCCTCGTTACATACGATAGGATCACCAGAGATAACAACGGTAGGCTGTTTGTACAGAACAATCGATGTGTCTTTTGTGGCAACCATGCTAGCACAGGTAGTAGCATAAGTTGCATTAATAGATATTGTATATATAGTAGAGTCGCTTGCTACTGTTGAAGGAGCAAAAGAGAAGGAAGTACCTGCTGCATCTTCTACTTCAATACCATTAACAAACCACATGTAAGTACCTGCTACGCCATATTGATTAGTATTAGCTGTATCAATTAAGGTAACAGTTACTTGATCACCATTACAAATAGCAGTGTCACCCAAGCTAATAACAAGAGGTTTAACCTCAGGTGTTGCCGGATATACATAAACACCAACAGTATCTGATGACTCACATTCGCTATCAGTTTGTTTCACGACAACAACATATGAAGTGCTATCAGTAACAGTAGCTGTGTAAGTTTGACTTGTTGCATTATTATCTTTTGTATATGTTCCAGCAGTACCAATCTTATAATACCATTCGTATGTCAGGTTCGATAAATTGTTATTTTGCAAATTTGCAGTCAAAGTAACAACGGTTCCGTTACAAACGGTATCTGCACTCTTGCTCACATGAACAACAGGTGCACCACTTACATTAAGAGAGTATGGAGCGCTACTTGCTGAACAACCATTATCGCCAGTCACGCTAACAGTAATTTCATACGGAGTAGAACTTGCTGCCAAAGAAGGAGCGGTAACGTTTGACAATTTCAAAGTATCTTTCAAAGTGCCAGAATAAGTAACGGTGGTTCCATTAATCTTCCATGTATATGTAGGATTATCAATATAACCATTTGTTATGGCATAAACTTCAACATTTGTCAAATCATCGCCACAAACAACCGGTCTACCATAGATAGAGATTTCCGGTTGAGCAACAAAATTAACAGTGTCAGTATAAGAGTATGTTTTACATGCAAAATCCGAATATACAACTTCAGCTTTCAATATATACATAGAAGTATCACCAGCGAGAGCAATCGGAGAGAACAGGAGGAGAGAATCATGAGCACCAGGGATGTTAATACCGTTCAATGACCATGAGATAGAGGGAGTACCCAGAGAGTCTGCATTAATAATTCCATGCAACTGAGCTAAAACTTGAGAACCACTGCATGCAAGAGCTGTGATATCATCCATTGTGATATGATTATCAGCAGGACCATTCGTAACTTTTACTTCAGCGGTATCAGATGTAGTCACACAAGCATTCCAGGTAAAATGAGGTTCAACCAAATATTTACCGACAGGAAGAGATTTACAGGGAACATAGGTGGTGTCTTCCACGGCACCTGTCGCAGCATTGTACCATACGTATGCGTATGGAGCTTCCGCATTATTGCTGAACACATCAGCACACAACATTCCATTTTCTGAATCATTGCAAACAAGTACATCGTTCATCAGAACATGGATGCTGTTAACACGCAGATAGAATACCGGAGATACGAATTGTTTACATGACGCTTTTTTGGGAGTGACAATAACATCATACTCCTGAATCAAAGAATCCAAACCACCCAAATCAGGAACGGTGATTCTAATTCTATTGCGCAGGTAAGGATCGGGAAATTCGACACCCGGATCTCCTGGGCTGAGGTAATTACCATTTCTACGGAAATTGAACTGCAAGGAGTCAAGATTGCCCCAAGCATTTTCAACAATCGCAGTCAAAGTAATCACTTCGCCTGGACACGCGCTTGTCGGTCCCACGAGATAAACTCTCATCACGCTGTCGGTTAAATCATCCGACTCACGATCAAAGAGTAAACTCGAAAACGGTTTAAATTTAGCGTAAGCAGATGAGCTCGCGCTGGGTGAAACCCAATGATGTAATGACTTTCCAACATCAGAAGATGATGGTGTAAATTCATTACTAGCCTGGCTTGTTCCCAGATATAGGAACGCCATTAGCAGAAAAATCATAAATTTTTTCATCGCTTTGAATTTAATTATTACTATTTATATTTACTTATTAGTTTTTCTTTTTTTTCTCTTGTTTCTGTAGTAATTCATTGATTTTCTTTGTTTTGAGTTGTTGTTTCATTTTGTTATTTTTATGATATATATTATTTTATACACTACATTACACATTACATTACAATTTGCAAAAATACAAAAAAATATATTACAAAACTAATTTTCTTAAAAAAAAATTTTTTTTGTTTTCAACCGAATAATAAGCTAAAACATAAACATTTATAAAGAGGTATTTTTTTAAGTGAAAATTCTGTTTTTATACAAACAGATAGAATATGGCTGAATGAAGCGTATAAACAGCAATAATCGATATAATATATACAATATAATATAAACTTTATCTCTGGATTGAGAAATACGTTTAATGCTATGCATAGGGGAAGTCACACTGAGTTGTTCATGGGTTGTCATGCAATGCATGGGTAGTCTCGTGCTACGCACTTAAGGAGTGTTTCGCATAATTCAAGGGGAATCGTAGCCGTATAGGAGCCAGCAAATTCAAAATTCAGAATTCAGGGATTTGTCCATGTAGGACTGTCACATCGTGGCAGCCGCATAGGACTGCGTGATTACAGGATTATATGATTACGGGATTGAAGGATTGGATTGAGGATGATCACGGAGCGGAACGGCGGACTTGCGGCGGAGGCCGCGCGGACAGGGCATAAAAAAAGCGGCCCGCAGTCATCTGCGAGCCGCTAGAGGATGAGGCAACGACCTACTCTTCCACCATTTAAGGCAGTACCATCGGCGCGGTCGGGCTTAACTTCTCTGTTCGGAATGGGAAGAGGTGGACCCCGACGCTATAATC
>JAEETJ010000009.1 GCA_016290295.1 Bacteroidales bacterium | reverse complement strand
AGCGAAAAAGATTGCCGGCTATTACACATTTGAATTATTTTTATATTTTTGCAGGCAAAATGCCTTGAAATATGGCCACTAACTACAACAAGGATCATCATAATGCAACACCTCATTACAATGGTAACATTTCCGCCTTGACCACAGATTATCTTAGAACAGAAATAACCCCATTGGCAAAGTTTTTCCGTTATGACAAATTGAACAGGATAAAAGGAATGAAGACAAACACCAATGTTGGGGATCCTCAATGCCTTCCCTTCTTTGCTTACTCAACTTACTATACATACGACTATAATGGTAATCTTGACACATTGATCCGTTATGACAATGAAACCAATGAATTACATTATATCGAGTACGAATATCTTTCTGGCAATAACCGTCTGGACTCTATAACCGCATGGTGGGGACTAAATACGGGCGGTTACCGATACGACGCCATTGGCAATCTTATCAGGGACAATGGTGAAGGACTGGACATTTCATGGAATGCCGCGGGGAAAGTTGATACTATCTGGAAGAACGGGAACGTGTTGAGTACCTTCCGATATAGTGCTACAGGACAGCGGCAGATGAAAAAAACAGGAGATACTACAGATTATTACATCCATGATGCCTCGGGTAATGTGATGTGCATATACAGGGGTACTTCAAATTCATTCAAGGCTGTGGAACGTCCCATATATGGCGCCAAGAGATTAGGAGAACTGAGGCAGGAGATTAATCTGACAACCCCGGCAAATCCATCTATCCCGCCCTTCACCATTGGTATGAGGCAATACGAGCTGACTGACCACTTAGGCAATGTAATGGTCACTATCCTTGACCGCCGCCAGCCGTATTCATCGGGGGACAACACCTACAAGCCATATACCATAAGTTCCACCGATTATTACCCCTTCGGCTATCCTATTCCCAACCGAAGTACCAATATCGGGGGATATCGGTACTTTTTTAACGGGCAAGAGGGTGATAATGAGGTGTTTGGAGACGGGGTGAGTTTGACCGCTGAATTCTGGCAGTATGACAGCAGGTTGGGAAGACGATGGAATATAGATCCTGTGTTCAAGGAGTACGAGAGTCCGTATGCATGCTTTGCAGGAAACCCGATATGGTTCGCAGATGATAGGGGTCTTGATACTAGTTTTGCAAACAATTCAGCACGTATTCTATTTAATGACATTTATAAGAGAGTGTGCGATAAGATAAATAAATTAAATGTTAAAATGGAACGACAATCAGACAGGTGGTTGGAAAAAGGGTATGATAATGAACGGATTAACAAGAAAATGGTGCGTAAAATCAAAGAGCTTAATTTAAAACGTTCAAAATTGAATGAAATCAAAATTTCTTTTGATGAAGTGATTAATTCAACAGTTAAGTTTTATTATATAGCAAGATCCAATCCTAATGGTAAGTATCTTTCAGGAGGTGGAACATCTTACGACAAAGAAAATAACAGAATAGTTATTTGGTTTTATTCAGGATTGTCAAAATCATTGATTCATGAGACAAGACATGGTGCCGGTTTCTCATGGAGAGAATGGGGATGGAATAAAGAAACAGATTCGCCATCATATTATGATTATCAAGATGAATTTGAAGCATATATGTTGTCAAATTATTATGATAGAATAATTTTGAAAGGAGAGGGACTAAGCAAAAAAGAGATTGTAAAAATAATAGAAGATAATTATCAAAATAAGATGCACATAATCAAAGAATTTGAACAACATTGTGTCCCAGAAAAATAAGCATAAAATGAGAACAATCGCCATCCTCCCATTGCTTTTTTTGTTGACTTCCTGTGTTCCGCAAAAAAAAATCATCAAGAACGATTTTGTTCCTTGTTGTCATTTGGAGATAAAGCAGATAGTATTACCATATTCTAATGATTATTCGTTTGTGATTACGAATGGGTATCTGCTAATCTATGATTTAAAGACGAAAGAACACGAGACGATAAAAAAGAAACTTATAAAAAAGAAATTAACAAAAGAGGAGATGCTTGATATTGTATCTGCATTAAAAAAAATGGAGAATCTGAAATCCCATTACACCGATGATAAATGGATAGACGGAATTTACTGGGAAATTGATTATTCTTTAGGTAAACTATGCCGAAAAATTGTCGTTGGAAATATGGAAGTTAATGAAATAACAAATCTTTTTAAAACTATCAATAAGATTAGTCCTGAGAATAAACCAACTTTAATTATTTGGTAGCTTCTCAATTTATAGATACTATTCATGTGATATTTTGTTTTCCCCAACCTGAAAAAATCCTATCTTTGCCCCATGAAACCGCCTCTCACATATAGCCCAAAATCCACCAGTTCCAATATCGGGGGATATCGGTACTTTTTTAACGGACAAGAGGGTGATAATGAGGTGTTTGGAGAAATAGCTAATTTTGGCTACGAATTCCGGCAATACGACAGCCGATTGGGCAGGTGGTGGAGTGTGGATCCGAAGTGGAACGAGTACCCGAGTGTCAGTCCGTTTGTTTTCTGTAATGGGAACCCAGTAGTACTGGTGGATTTAGAAGGTAAAGATGTAATTCCAACATCAGCATTAAAAGCTAATCAATCTGTAAATACATTTTTCTCTAAAGTGGAAAAGAATCATGTTTTTCGAAATGTGTTAAAACGTTTTTATTCAAATCAAAGCAATATATACATTCATTTAGGTAAATTGATAGAGCACGGGGAGGTTGTAGGTAAACACAAAGTAGCACAAACACAATCTGCCCAAAATCCTAAAAACCCTGTTGGTAAATATGGGATAGAAAGGATTGTCATTAATAGTGCAATTTTAGATAAAGAAGGAGCTATTTCTGGTGATTTGACATTTGTATTTGGAGTATTATTGCATGAAGCATTTCATGCCAGAATGTTCGACATACGACAAGATGATCCAACCTTTAATAATTATCCGGGATATAAAGATTTTTTGAGTCGACCTCAAGATGGATGGCATCATAATCAAATGGGATCTTATAATAGACGGGATCTTGTTAAGGGAATGAAAGAATTCGATTCACAAATGGGCACTACACATTCGGATGAATGGTATGAGGCCGTTTCATGGGGTGGCCTGCGAGAAACCACATCATGGAAAAGATTTGAAAAAAATAATCCTGAAAAGGCTCAAAGATATATGGAAATTATTAAAAATGAAATGGATAAATTAGGAAAATGAAAATGATAATATTATGCATCTCTTTCTGTATCATGATATTCTGTTCCACATGTAAGAATGTACATAAAGACTCGGATATGGTTACGCAAGTAAGGCTTAATGAAAATGTTGATTCTAATGTTATTAGGAGAAATATCGACACGATGGCATGTGATGAAATAATAGACAATGACATTAAAATGACAGATACAGGTTCTGGTATTGATTATAAAGGGGAAGATTCTCTGTTTAATATATACTCTGAATGCGATTACTTCGCATTGTCAGAAGACTTTTTTTCATATTATAAAGAATATGTGAAAAAAAGCAAGAGGAAAGGGGAAAATATTGATAGTGTGAAAAAAGATTTATTACGAATCATGGATATGAGGGAAGATTCTATAGACAAATGGTGGAGAGAGACTCCGTGAAATCTTCATATTATAAATAATTATAATTTGAATTAAATACGATATAAATATCTGTTATTTCATCTCATGGACCTCACCCTCACATACCGCCCAAAATCACCTGGTACCAACATTGGGGAAACTTACACCTCGCATTCCAAAAAATAATAAAATATACTTGACCCTATTTGTTTCGAGAAAAATATGTAACTTTGCGGCAATAAAAAGACATCGCTTATGAGCACTCTTGAAATTCAAAAAGTATTAGCCGAATACTTCAAAACCCAACCTGTTTTGAAGGCATGGCTGTTTGGCTCTTACGCTCGGGGAGAGGAAACGCCTGAAAGCGATGTCGATGTACTGGTGACCTTGGATTATTCACAAAAAGTGGGGTTGCTAAAGTTTGCCAGTATGTATCTGGACTTAAAAAAACTACTTAACAAGGAAGTGGATTTGGTTGAGGAAGGAACATTGCGCCCATACGCTGCAATTACTGCCAATAAAGACAAAAAATTGATTTATGAGAGAGCCTAGTAGAGATAAAGGACGATTGGAAGATATTGTATGTTATGCCGAAAATGTTCTCTCTTTTGTACAAGGGAAGACATTTGAGGAATTCATATCTGACAAACTATTATATTTTGCGGTGTTGAAAAATGTGGAGATTATTGGAGAAGCTGCATATATGTTAAGCATTCCATTCAAAGACACCCACTCTGAGCTTCCTTGGAATGAAATCATTGCAATGAGACATGTGTTAGTGCATGGGTATAGCAATATTTCTGATAGGACTCTATGGATTACCGCAACAGAAGATGTATTACCATTAAAACTTCAAGTTGAGGAATATCTGAAAAAAATGTAGCATGCAGTAGTTTGCCATGTCAATGCAAATCATTTATAATCAACAATTTTCCCAAAGTACCAATATTGGGGAATATCGGTACTTTTTTAACGGTCAAGAGGGTGATAATAAGATGTTTGGAGAATTGGCAAATTTTGGCTATGAATTCAGGCAATACGACAGCCGTTTAGCCCGATGGTGGAGCGTTGACCCGAAGTGGAATGAGTATCCGAGTGTTAGTCCATTTGTGTTTTGCACAATGACAGTCCGATAATGTTGATGGATCCTAAAGGAGACACACTTAAATTGCAAAAGAGACTTCGCCTGAATTTCGACAAAAGTTTAAGGAAGCAATAGAATGCTTAAATGATCATAAAGTTGCAGGGATTGTATCGTATCTATAAAAATCAGACTCTCCAAAATAGGTTAACACGTTACCACCTGCTACCTGTATCCTGTCCCCTGATTACAGCACGGTAATGGTTCCTGTGAGCTGATACGGGATGCCTCGGTTATCGGTGAAATTAATCAGATAAGTGTATATAATATTGCGATTAATGCGGCCACGATACTCACCATTCCACTTGAAATTTTTGTCATCGGAATAGTATATCAACTCGCCCCAACGAGTATAGATACGTATTTCGAAGTCAGCGATCATAGGCAAGTATCTTTCGTGGAGACAGAAGTAATCGTTAATACCATCGTCATTGGGTGTGATGGCATTCGGCAAGTATACGTTAAGTTCACAGGTTTCTATCTGATACCATGTAGAAACTGAACAATGATCCTGAGTGGCGGTCACGGTATAGGTGCCGGGCTGTGTCACGGTAATGGTCGGGGAAGTCTCGCCTGTACTCCATAGATAGTTTGTCATGTTGGTCTCAACAGACAGTTCTGCAGAATATTCTTCACAGAAATCAGATGTCAACGATACTATGGCGATAGAAGTATCCACCACAGTCAGATGTAAGTTCACGATGCTGTCGCAATCCAGCTGGCTTTGCAATTGCTGGGTCAAGTTCAGTTCCGGCACGCCGACAGTCTGGGTTGATGGCACCACAAAGCCGTGGTTGTCATACGCATCGCCTTCGCAAACCACATCCTCAAAGTTCAGTTCATACACTGGATTTACCGTTAAATGCAGGGTATGGATGCTATCACAACCTTCTGAAGTTGAAAGATGAAAGATGAAAGTTGAAAGATGAGGCGTACCTGGCATGAAAGTGGTGTCGTTATACGTGTATGGCAATTCGCTCTGGCATATTGTCAAGCTCTCCTCTGCGTATGACGAAGGGGTAATGCTCAGGAGCAGTGTCACCATACTGTCGCAGCCGTGGGCGCTTTGCAGATGAATGGAACATGGCAACACACCTGGTGTTGACGTGGCGGTAGCGGAGATGTCAAAAGCATTGTCTTGATACGGATAACCCTGACAAACTACATCGTAGATAGTGTCCGCTACATTATGATAGACAATGACATTGACCACATTGCTATATACAGTACCACAGGCCGCGCTAATCCATGCCCTGCGGAGCGAGAAGGGAGAGTTAACCGCCTGAGCATAATTGTAGTTTTGACTGTTATTTGGTGCTGGAGCGGGATTCCATGTGGTACCGTTAGTGGAAATCTGCCACTGGTAAACGCTACCTGCCCCACCCGATGCGGCAGTTCCTGTAAAGGTCTGCAAATGAGTTCCTTCACACACACCCTGATTGGCAGCGATGACACCTGGCACCATACTGTCGTTCAGATGTGTCAGTATAACACTATCCGTCACCTGACAGCCTAAAGCATCCGTCACGAACAGACGATATTTTCCAGCCGGCTGGTTATTCAGCTGGGCCGTAGTCGAAACCGTAGTCCCTGCTTCGTTCTCCCAATGAATAGGAGTATAAGGTGACACTCCGCCACTTACCAGCACCCCTACACTACCCGTAGAGGCACCATAACAATTGATGTGTGTAATGTTTTGCATCGTAACCGTTGGATTGCTCACGGTCAAATGCAAGGTCAGATAATGGCTGCTTCCATTGTTATTGAGCAGTGTGTCTGTATATACTCCAGCTTCAGTAAACACATGGCCATGCCAAGTGTATGGCAATGATGCCGCACAAACCATCGTGTCAAGCGTTGCACTCGTATTATAATGGACTATGACCGTCTGTTCTACCAATGAGTCACATCCATGGATGGTGGACAAATGGTAACTAAACTGAGACTCGACAGCTGCTCCTAAAGTTATGGTAGTATCCGCAGCAGCAAAATAATATGGCAACTGGTTTTCCACCAATACCAAAGTATCTTGACTTGTCACACTGTGATACACGGTCAAATGCAGGGTAACCACACTGTCACAACCAACTTCATTGGTCAAAACGTAAGTTGCTGTTTCTGTACTAGACGTATAGGTTTGTCCATCTATCCAGGTATAGCTGTCACATGCAACCTGTTCATCTATACCTGTTGTGGCATAAAGGACATGCACCGTCATCACCACGGTACTATCCACTCCCGTCGAGGCCGTCAATATGGCTGACTGCGTGAAACTATGGCTTCCTTCAGCTATAGAGTCCGCCACAAATGTCATACCATTCCAAGTGAAAGGCAACTGGCTCTCACAAATAGTGTCATATAAAAATGTTGTTACGTTATAACGAACGGTTAGGTGGACGGTCAGCATGCTGTCGCAGCCATTGCTATTGACACCAGCCAGTGTTTGGCTAAAAATGCTGTCTGTCATATAAGACTGGCCATTTAACAACAGTGGCAAATCATTTTCCAAAATGGTGGTATCCAAAGTACCGTATGTCGTTGGATTCACCACTACCGTCATTACCACCGTACTGTCCACACCCGTTGAAGCCGTTAAAACAGCCGAATCCAAGAGCATAACTGGTGTAGCAAATGGTTCAGTAGTATTTAATTCGAAAGTGATTCCATTCCAAGTCAATGGCAATTCAGTTTGGCATAGAATCGAATCCCTATAAACCGTCACATTATTCAACACAGTGAGATGAATAGTAAGCACACTATCACATTCGTAAACATTTGAATTACTGAAAGTTTGAGTATGAGTTCCCGCAACAGGATAGGATTCTCCATTCAGCACTAATGGCAAGTCATTTTCGATGATTGTAGTATCAACAACACCGTATGTTGTGGGATTAACCACTACTGTCATCACCACCGTACTGTCCACACCTGTTGAAGCAGTCAACAGAGCCGAATGGATGATAGTATGTGTTGCAGCTTGAATATCTTCAGCATCAAATGATTGTCCGTTCCATATCACGGGCAATGCGCTCTCGCACACCGTACTATCAGCAGGCAATGTAACATTATAAAGTACATGCAGATTTATGGTGAGGATACTGTCACAGCCCGCATAATTAGACAACATCTGGATTTTATAACCCGGTGTCGTATAGGACTCTCCATTCCAAACAAACGGCAAGTCATTCTCCACCACAGTAGTATCCATGCTACCATACGTGGTATAAACCACCGTCACCGTCATCACTAACATACTGTCAGCACCCGTAGATGCAGGCAATATCACCATCTGCGTAGCGGTTTGCGTAAAGATGTAACCATTCCATTCGAAAGGCGTATTAATAGCACACACCACAGTGTCAGCGAATGCTACCACATTGTATATTTCCTCCAAATTGATGGTCACAACACTGTCACAACCAGCAGCATTCTCAATAGTTTGCGTATAAATGCCCGGTATCGAATAGGATTCTCCATAATACACAAAGGGCAGGTCATTCTGCAAGACTGTGGTATCCATGAAGCCGTATGTGGTCGGATTATAATTCACCGTCATCGTCACAACACTATCCACACCATTTGTGGCGGTATATACGACACTTTGCGTACACGCTGTAGTGAAAACCACTCCATTCCATGTAAATGGGAAATCATTGTCACAAATGGTAGTATCCACATAGACCATATCGTTATAAAGAACATTTATATGGACTGTTACGACACTGTCGCAGCCAGCATCATTCGCTCCTGCAAAAGTCAGAGCAAATGTGGTATCCGTTGAATAGGCCACACCATTCATCCACAGCGGAAGATCGTTTTCCAAAACAATGGTATCCAATGTGTTATAAGAAGAAGGAACAAGCTCTATCGTCAATAAAGTAATACTATCACATGCCAAAGCCGTTGAATTATGAATATAATGAACTGACATTGAAGTGGTTTCTATTCCAAAAACAGTATCACCGTAAGTATAAGGCAGTTCATTTTCACAAATTGTGAGCGTATCCTCAATAATATAAGATTGATTTACAATAAGATGCAAGGTCACGATGGAGTCACAGCCGTTTGCAGCACCACCGACATAGGTATAAGTTGGAATATTTGTGCTGGCGTAATATGTTATGCCATCCAACCAAGTGAGGCTGTCGCAAACGATTTGTTCATCAAAATTAGTCACCGTTTGGTTCACGGTCAAGACCATCGTCACCACACTGTCACAGCCATTCACGGTCTGCAAAGTAGCTGTCTGTATACCTGCTTCAATGAATTCAATCTCATTCCAGATGTATGGCAGTTCACTGTCACATATCGTCATGGAATCGGATACAGCATAGGTTGGGTTCACGGTCAAAACCATTGCCACCACAGAGTCACAGCCATTCACGGTCTGCAAAGTGGCTGTTTGTGTGCATTCTTCAGTAAACTCAACCTCATTCCATGTGTATGGCAATTCACTGGCACATATCGTCGTGGAATCATGCACCGCATAAGTTAGGTTCACTGTCAAAACCATCGTCACCACAGAGTCACAGCCATTTACTGTCTGCAAAGTGGCCGTTTGAGTGCCAGCTTCAGTGAATTCAATCTCATTCCAGGTGTATGGCAGTTCACTGGCACAAATCGTCATGGAATCGGGTACCGCGTAAGTCGGGTTCACGGTCAAGACCATTGTCACCACAGAGTCACAGCCATTCACGGTCTGCAAAGTGGCTGTTTGTATACCTGCTTCAATGAATTCAATCTCATTCCAGATGTATGGCAGTTCACTGTCACAAATCGTCATGGAATCAGGCACCGCGTAGGTCGGGTTTACAGTCAAGAACATTGTCACCACAGAGTCACAGCCATTCAGCGTCTGCAATGTGACCGTTTGAGAGCCAGCTTCAGTGAATTCAACCTCGTTCCAAATATAAGGCAATTCACTGTCACAAATCGTCATGGAATCTGGCACTGTGTATATTGGATTCACCGTCAAAAACATTATTACCACACTGTCACAGCCATTCACCGCCTGCAAAGTAACATTTTGTGTACCTGCCGCCGTAAATTCAACCTCATTCCATAGGTAGGGCAACTCGTTGTCACAAATATCTCGTTCATCAGAGACAATGTATGTTGTCGTCACCACCAAAGTCATTGTCACAATGCTATCGCAACCATTCACGGTCTGTAGTGTAACAGTTTGCGTGCCAGCTTCAGTAAATTCAACGTTATTCCACATGTATGGCAATCCGTTGGCACAAATAGTCATAGTATCGGATACCGCGTAGGTCGGGTTCACAGTCAAGACCATTGTTACCACAGAGTCACAGCCATTCACGGTCTGCAGTGTAACAGTTTGCGTGCCAGCCTCAGTAAACTCAACCTCATTCCAAACATATGGTAATTCAATGTCACAAATGATTATAGAATCGGGCACTGCATAGGTCGGGTTCACGGTCAATACCATTGTCACCACAGAGTCACAGCCATTTACTGTCTGCAAAGTGGCTGTTTGTATGCCTGCTTCAGTAAACTCAACCTCATTCCATGTGTATGGCAATTCACTGGCACATATCGTCATGGAATCAGGCACCGCGTAGGTCGGGTTCACGGTTAAAACCATTGTCACCACAGAGTCACAGCCATTTACTGTCTGCAAAGTGGCCGTTTGAGTGCCAGCTTCCGTGAATTCAACCCCATTCCAGGTGTATGGCAGTTCACTGGCACATATTGTCATGGAATCAGGCACCGCGTAGGTCGGGTTCACAGTCAAGACCATTGTTACCACAGAGTCACAGCCATTCACGGTCTGCAGTGTAACAGTTTGCGTGCCAGCTTCAGTGAATTCAATCTCATTCCAGGTATATGGCAGTTCACTGTCACAAATCGTCATGGAATCGGGCACTGCATAGGTCGGGTTAACGGTCAAAACCATTGTCACCACAGAGTCACAGCCATTTACTGTCTGCAAAGTGGCTGTTTGTGTGCCTGCAGTCGTGAATTCAACCCCATTCCAAGTGTATGGTAGTTCGCTGGCACATATTGTCATGGAATCGGGCACCACATAGGTCGGGTTTACGGTCAAGAACATCGTTACCACGCTATCGCAGCCATTTACTGTCTGCAAAGTGGCTGTTTGTGTGCCTTCAGCAGTGAATTCAACCCCATTCCATGTGTATGGCAGTTCACTATCACAAATCGTCATGGAATCGGGCACCGCATAGGTCGGGTTCACAGTCAAGACCATTGTCACCACAGAGTCACAGCCATTTACAGTCTGCAAAGTAACATTTTGTGTACCAGCTTCCGTGAATTCAACTTCATTCCAAGTGTATGGCAGTTCAGTGTCACAAATAATCATGGAATCAGGTACCGCATAGGTTGGGTTCACGGTCAAGACCATCGTCACCACACTGTCACAGCCATTTATCGTCTGCAGAGTAACATTTTGAGTGCCAGCATCAATGAATTCAATCTCATTCCAGATGTATGGCAGTTCGCTGTCACAAATCGTCATGGAATCGGATACAGCATAGGTTGGGTTTACGGTCAAAACCATTGCCACTACAGAGTCACAGCCATTCACGGTCTGCAAAGTGGCCGTTTGAATGCCAGCTTCAGTAAACTCAACCTCATTCCATGTGTATGGCAATTCACTGGCACATATCGTCATGGAATCAGGCACCGCGTAGGTCGGGTTCACTGTCAAGACCATTGTTACCACGCTGTCACAGCCATTTATCGTCTGCAAAGTGGCCGTTTGAGTGCCAGCAGCCGTGAATTCAACCCCATTCCAGGTGTATGGAAGTTCAGTGTCACAAACAATCATGGAATCGGGCACCGCATAGGTCGGGTTCACAGTCAAGACCATCGTCACCACACTGTCACAGCCATTCACCGTCTGATAAGTAACATTTTGAGAGCCGGCAGCCGTGAACACAACATCATTCCAGGTGTATGGCAGTTCGCTGGCACAAATCATCATGGAATCGGGCACCGCGTAAATCGGGTTCACGGTCAAGACCTTTGTCACCACACTGTCGCAGCCATTTATCGTCTGCAAAGTAACATTTTGAGTGCCTGCAGCCGTGAATTCAACCTCATTCCAGGTGTATGGCAGTTCGCTGGCACAAATCGTCATAGAATCGGGCACCGCGTAGATCGGGTTCACGATCAAGGTCATCGTCACCATGCTGTCACAGCCATTCACCGTCTGCAAAGTGGTCGTTTGTATGCCTGCTTCCGTAAACAAAACCCCATTCCATGTGTATGGCAATTCACTGGCACAGATAGTCAGGGAATCATTCACTGCGTATGTCGGATTCACCTTCAATTGCAGAGTCACAACACTATCGCAACCATGTATGGTAGTACCGCTATTCGTATAGGTGAACAAGCCTGCACTATCCTGCTGTGCCAAGTCAAAACCATAGCGGTGGTATTCGTCACCAATACAGATACTATCCTGAATAACAATGTCATATACTGGAAAATGCGTCACACTCAACGAAACACTATCTATGCCACAAAGGTGGGTACCTATCACTGTAATATGGGCAGGAGTGAATGCCTCATCCGTAAAGGACAGGCTCACAACAGGAGTCTCCTGACCACCAATAACATTTACGCCTTCCGGCACATTCCAGTGAAAAGAGGCAAAATTATTAGCATTCGGCAAGATATAAGTATCATAACCATTACGGCACACAGCAGTATCACCTGTAATGGTATTGGAGATAGTGAATGGAGGTTCTACTTTCAAATGTAGCGTAACACTGGAGTCGCAACCATTATTTCTATGAAAATCCCGACTTATCAAACGCTCCCCTACTGTCAAGTCCGACAATTGCAGTCCAAAGATATTGTAATTCTGTCCTACGCAAGCTGTATCATAAATATGGTATAAATGTTGTTGCACCGTAAGATATAAGGTTGTAGTGAGGCAGCCTCCAGAACAAGTATTGACATTGTAGAAAGTATTACTGAACACATGTGTCCCTATCTCATTCTGTGGTGGCAGATTATAAAAATTGTCAGTGTAGCATTCACCCTCGCAGATGGTATCATAAATCACACTATTGACTGCAGGTTGTCCGCTCTGTGTCAATAGCGTGGCCATAAGGGTTAGTTCGCAATCCGTAGTGGAAACCAGACAACTTGCCGTGGTTGTACCATTCACCGTATAGGTAGCCGTTGCCGAGGCACTGCCATTGTTCCACCGGTAACTGTCATATCCCTCCGGTGCAGACAGAGTTACTTGATTGCCATTGCAAGCTTCCAAAGCAAGCTGACCATTTATACATGAGTCCTCCATAACAGGATTCTCATCAATCTGAAAATTTTGATTTACAGACAAATACAACGTATCTACACTGGCACAGCCTTCATCATTGGTATAAGCGTATGTATAAACACCTGTTGTGTCATAGGTCTGGTCATGCCATATATAAACCTCACAGGCCCTTTCTGTCAACACATTATGAGTACCATAAAGAACATCGACATGTTTCGTATCTGAGGATGTACACCCATAATTATTAGTCACACTTACTTCATAATCAGCATCTTCTGTCGGATACACCCATATTACATGTGAAGTGTCACCTGTATTCCAATGACAACTGCAATCAAAGTTGTCAAACAAAGCTGTTAACAATATGCTATCTCCAAGACACATTAGGGAATCTCCTAATATAGATACATCAGACAAAGGACGTACAGTAATTGTTTTGCTTGTGGAACTCGTACATTCCCATTCATTAGTAGCAATCACACGATAAGTCGTGGTAGTTTGTGGACTTACCTCTAAAGGATTTTCTTCTGAATTTGTTGTATCACTTACATTACCTGACAACCATAAATATCTGACAAAAGTGTTATTCGCCACGTTGGCAGTAAGTATCACCGAAGTTTGACTACAAATGGTGTCATGATTGGAAGTCAGCGTAACTACAGGAAGTGCAGCAACAAAAACATTGACATGTGCCGTATCAACAGTAATACCTGCTCCCATCAACGATAAGAAATATTGGCCTGCATTAGCCATGCTTACATTGGGAATCATCACAATTGGCACCGTGGTAGTAGCAGACCAATTTTCTGGTCCCCACCAATGGTATGTAACCCCATCAATTGGATTCGTGCAAGTTAATACCATGGTATCACCTTCACACAAAGGAGCATTATAACTAACATGAGTTATCAAAGAATCATTCTCCGTTAACTGAAAATCACAATCACCAGGAGGATCGGGAGGATCATAAAAAAACACACTTTGAGGACATGAAAGCGGAAGCGTTACAGTACTGCCATTTTGCATATTGCAACTTTGTCCCTGCAACGCAATTGGAAGCAGAAACAAACTGAATATCAGCAATATGACACCACGTCTCATCAGCATTTCGCCTTTTTAAGGTATAATAATACAAAAGACAAAAATACGATAAAATTTTAAAAATCACCTTGGTATCACCAATTTCTGCCCCACCTTCAAGGCATTCATATTGCTGATTTTATTGTAATCCGCAATTTTTCGAGCTGTAGTATGATAACGATTGGCAATGGATGTCATCGTGTCACCTTTTTTTACATAATAGACCACTGGTGTGGAGGGTTCTTCCTTGATTTCCGGGGCTTGAAGCATGTTGGCCGTGGAATCCTGTGCCACCAATGTATCCGACACAAGAGGCAGCTCCACTTGTACCGCAGGTTTTGCTGGGGCCACATACTCGTAACCCACCAACAGACGCTGTTTTACCTTGACACTATTGCTACTCAACTTGTTCATTTTCTTCAATTCCGCAACTGACAAATGGTATTTAGCGGCAATCTTCGAAAGGTTATCACCACTTTTCACATAATAATAAATCTTTTTGCTTTCACCCTCGGCCAACGGCTTGCCAGTAAATTGGCTGGTATAAACTTTCATCGGAGTGAAATATTCATCATAGTGATAATTATGGATTGAATCCTGCAATTCAATAAAACGCAGCATATCCGTCACCCTCAGTCTGATGGGATAAGGTTTTGAATAAGCCGGAATAATCAGTCGTTTGTATTGCGGATTCAGGATTTTCAGCTCATCCAAATCGATATTCAACACTCTTGAAACCTGTTCCAGATGCATTTCCTTGTTAACCATGACAGTATCTACCGCACTGGGAATGGCAATTTTCGCTGCCTGAATGCCATAATCATTATGGTATTTCATCAGGTATAAAGCACCGATATACAGCGGAAAATAATTTTGCGTCTCGCGTGGTAGATATGGACTTACCTGCCAGAAAGTCTGCTTGCCTCCCGAACGTGCGATAGCCTTTCGCACATTGCCAGCCCCACAATTGTAAGCCGAGATGGCCAAACCCCAGTCGCCGAACATATTATACAAGTCCCTTAAATGCCTTGCTGCTGCATCCGTAGCCTTGTAGGGGTCGCGACGATCATCTACAAAAGTGTTCACCTCCAAACCATACAATTTGCCCGTCTGGTACATAAACTGCCAGATGCCTGTAGCACCTGCTTTGGAAACCGCTAACGGATTCAAGCCCGATTCAATAATCGTCAGATAAATCAGTTCTTCCGGCACATTATATTTGTCAAAAATGGCCTGCATCCAAGGAAAATAATACTGTGCCAAACCCAGCATAGCTGCCGAAGATTTCTTTCTGCGAATAGAATACAGCTCAATAAAGCTGCCCACTTTGTCATTGTATGCCAAGGGGACAACGGTCACAATCTTCGACAATCTGTCAGCCATCAAGGAATCATTGTGGCAGAAGTTTGTTGTATCATCCGTCAGCTCTGCCAACACGCTGTTAGCGCTAATAATCTCGCGCTGCACATACCACAGGTGGAGCATCTCATCCATCTTGGCACTCTGTTCATCCAGACTGTTTTTTACAGCAACTTCTGTTAAGCTGTCCATCGGCTCATTTTCCTGTGCCGCCAATGGCAGTCCACACAGCCACAAGCCCAGCGTCAACAGCAGGGCCAAGGAAAGGATATAATATTGATTATCAATCTTTAATCTCGTAAGTATTCCATTTAATTTCTTTACCATCTTTGTACAATGTAGTTAAAAAAAGTTCTCCTTCCTCGTTATACTTGAACCAGGCCCCGTCACGCAGACCACTCACATAGCGGCCTGTCAATTTCACTCTTCCGTTTTCCCAGTAAGAAGTATATTTTCCATGCATCACATCTTGTTCATAATGAATCACAAAAGCGGCTTTACCATTCGGATAACGGGTAACCCATTCCCCTGTACGCATACCGTCATAGTAGCTGCCTTTTTCCGAATAATCGCCATTGTAATAAGTCCATTGTCCATCCTCGGTGCCTTCCAAATAATTGCCTTTTGACACCACCCTGCCCTGTTCATCGTATTCCACGTATTCGCCATCCAGTTCACCCGCCTCATAATGAGCCGAAATCATGGTATCCCCATTGGCGTAATACCACAACCAATCACCGGTTTTTCTTCCTTTCTGATCGTAGCCGCCTTCTATTTCAACGGTTTTATCCGTGAAATAGTATTTCCACTGTCCCACAGGATTGGAATTCACATATTTCCCTTGTGACCTAAGTTCTCCAGTCTTGTAATATTCCTTCCACACACCCTGGCGCAAGCCGTTCATATCCAGCACTCCCTCATAACGCATCCAGCCTTCTTCATAGCCGTAACTTCTAACCACCTTACCGTCCTCGTCAAACTCACGGCGGAAGCCTTCCGGAACGCCCTTGTAATAAGTGGCGATAATCGAGGGCTGACCATTGGAATGATAGGCCACTTTTCTGTCTAATTGCTTGGTTTCCTTGGCATCTGCCACCAACTGGTCATGATTATATTTCTCGACAGACAAAAAATTGCCATTCTCATCATAGCGTTTAAGAAAACCATGTATTTTCCCATTCAGGTAGGTCACCTCCATTTGCAAGTTGCCATTCGGCCAGAAATACTTCCAATTGCCTTGTTTATAGCCGAAATTATCCGTTCTGTTAATCCTCTCGCGACGGGTAAGGACACCCCTGTAATAATTGGCTACGGCCACCACAAGTCCCGTGTCATTGAACTCTTTCTCCATGCCATGAGGCACACCCGCCTCATAAGGAGTTTTTTTCTTCAGCCAACCATCTACATGATAAGTAATCACATCGCCCTTTATGGTATCGGATTGCCAGTGTTCAACCACATATTCATTATCAAAATATTGAATTTTATCTCCATCCTTGATACCATTCTTAAAATTGACAACCAGCGTTTTATCACCTTTGTCGTTGTAAAATGTCCAAGTGCTGTCCAGCTGATGGTTCTTTCGGTTTCCTTCCGACACCAAAACACCTTGTTCGTTATAGGATTTCCACCAGCCTTCAGGTTGCCCGTCTTTGAGCAAACCCTCACTCGACTTCTGTCCATTCGGATAGTAGAATACATTATAGCCATTGGGGTCAATGTTTTCCTGTGCATAGCCAAACGGCAGCAGAAAAATAACGATAAATGCAATGACAATGATTATTTTTTCCATATTAACATAATACGAATTGCAAATTTAATGAATATCCTATCGTAAAAATTCTTAAATTCATTTTATTAGCTAACAGGGATTTGTGAATAATACTATCAAAAAATCCTGACCTATCACACCTTACAAATTCTGTTAACAAAAATAAAAGTTAATGTAAATACATATTTATTTTTTTATTGTTATTTTCAAAACTATTTGTATTTTTGCCAACGTACGGTTTTAGATTAAACGAAATAAAAAGTAAAAAATTATGAAGGCAAACATTCATTACGCTATTGCATTGTTTTTGGTATTCCTGATAGGAATGATTTCAGTAGGTTTTTCGCAAAATAATTGTGAAATTCAGCTTAGTGCGGACATACAACACTGTACTTGTCTTAACGACGGAAAAATTACATTTAAATTAACAAAATCCGCGGATTGTCAACTGGACACGTTTAACATTCGGTATACCTTATTCTCACCCCTAAACAGCATCAGCAATGAGAATTCTATCTCTCCTGTTTTCAGCAACTTACCTCCTGGACATTACACAGGAATAGTCAGTGCATTGCATCATACCGGGGAGCCTGGTGTCGGAGCTAATATTATTGTATATGATACACTTGAATTAAACATTAACACTTCCTACACCGAACCCAATGTGGGTATTTTAAATCAAGAATTCACGCTTGAAAACAGATTTGGCATCGTACGCAGCTTACCCTGCATAGCAACAGGGATTGTGCAAATGAGAATCACAGGAGGCAAGATGCCTTATACAGTAAAAGTCATGAAATATGATGGCAGTCATTACGTGCCCTACAAAACAGAAATATTTGACAACCAGCAACATAACGGCAGCAATCCCGCCGAAATGGATTTTCATGAATATTATAATGTTGACAGCCTTGCTGCTGGCAATTACCGGCTAACTTTTTCAGATGCTTGTGGCTATACCCTGCCCGATTACGAAGTACAAATATTGAGTACTCCAAACATTGAAAGCACTGGTTCTTTAACTGATTATGCCAATAATGACAATGGCAATAACCACAATAATATTTATGTCAATCATTTGACAATCAGCAATGCAAATAGTCATTTTGCCCGAAACGCAGCTTATTATATATTACAACAACAGGATAGCGGCAAAGTATACTGGCAATACCGGTGGATCGACCCCGCCCTCAATGGCCATGAGGCAGATACCAGCGAATGGAAGAATGTTATCTTTGGAAGAACAGAGCACAGCATCAATGCGGCCGAAAAATACTGCGACTTATGGGGACATGAACTGAAACTGCAAATACTTGATACAAAATGTCATGGGCAAATAAGTTATACAGTCACCTTACAAAAGCCCAACACCACCTTTCATTACAATACAAGGACCAAAAATTATCCGGAGTTAAGTTATAGCTATACTGATTCGTGTGGAAGACACATCCTCGATGTAAAAAAAACATATTATGACAATGATTTCTATCCCTATAATGATTACAACAGATTATTCACCAGTCGAATTGACGGCAATAGAAACGTACGCTACTTCATCATAGATGTCGCAGAGGATACTATTATCAGTCAAGGTATTACAGGCACCTACAGTGGGGATTTATCCTACCAATACAGCTTTGAATTTGACAGCATTTACCATGGGAAAACTGCCAAATTCAAAGTATTGGACGCCATGAATTGTATCATCGACGAAAAAGACATCACGGTGTCTTCGGAACCTATAGAGACCATAAGCAATTCAACCTTCAACATATATGGTTTGGTTGAAACTGCAAATTACTGTGGTTATTCCAAATTCACCCAATATTATACATTTTCCACGGGCTTGTCTGATTTAGACACATTTCAAATAACAGAAAGTCCTGGACAATTCAGCAATATATCCATGGTTTACAAGGAAGACCTACACCAATGGATCAGACTGGACAGCAACAACAATATTTCCATCAGCAATCACCATGGAGACCTTGCCATAGAAAACATGCTTGCCATGGGTAAATTCACATTTCGCTACGTTTCTGGATGTTATACTACTGAAAAGAATCAAAATTTCAGAAATAACAACTATGGTATTGGCAAATATTATGTACCGGAACCCGCTGTTTACCAAATAGAGCCAACTTGCACTGGGTTACGCATCATACCTCTCGCAGGATATTATAAACAACATGGTTTTAATCAATACACCAATGAGCCAACCATCACCACTGCGAGGGCTGTTTTCAGGGTTTATGGTAATCCCAGTTTACCCAACAAAATCACTGGCTATTATCAACTCGGTGACACCATTGACATATCATTGGAAGGTAACATTCGTATTGAAATGTGTGACGAATACAACTACACCAACGCAGAGCACTTATGCCATTTCCGCGACACCATTGTAAAAGTTCTCAAACAGCCGCTTCAATACGATTATTTCTATAGTTATTGCTGTCAGATTGGTGACACAGCCTCAACTGTGAGAACCCGAGCCAAAGGCGGCATTCCGCCTTACCTCTACACCATTCATGACAAATATGGGAACCTACTGGATTCCAATCATGTAGGAGATTTTTACCAGCTTCCTCTACCCCATCATGACACAGTATATCTCAAAGTGACAGACCAATGTGGTACAAGCTTTATTTACAAAGGACAAGTCATTGAACAACAACTGATTAAAAAAGTCTGGTTTGATGATGGAAGCGCTTACAAAACACTCGCAGACAGCAGCTGGTGCCAACTTTTTGCCATCACACTTGATGAGATTGACTACCACTGGGATGGCCCCCATGATTTTTCTTCAAATGAACAAAATCCGCAGTTTTTCATTCCCGTTGACAGCAACATGTCAGGCAAATATTACCTTTCAATACAAGATTCAGTGTGTGGATTAATAAAAGACAGTCTTATGCTGAAAGTAATTACCAAAAGCTATGTTCCGGAATTGATATGGATTGAGGACAGCATTTGCAGTGGTCAAGATTACGACAAGCACGGTTTTCACATCACATCCTCGCCCAGTGAAGAAAGGCGAATCTACTATGACACCTTGGTTTCACTAATGGACGACAGCACCTTTCTCAAGCTCACCATCCTGCCTGTATATCGACAATTGCACCCCGACAGTGTCATCACTCCCTTTGATGAGTATCACTATGCCGGCTTAACCCTGACAGACACAGGCTTATATGAAATCAAACTAAAAACTGCCTGCGGCTGTGACAGCATAGTGTATCTGCATCTTATGTTCACCAAATACCTGCCTTGTCCCGATGCGGTTGACTATAACGGCAACACTTATCCCGCCATACGTATCAACAAGTATTGCTGGACAATAGAAAACTTAAAATCAACGAATTACAGCGATGGACGTCCCATTGAACAGATTTATGAATACCATGCCTACGAATTCCCCAACACAGCAGAGAATGTGAACATTTTCGGCCGACTATACGACTGGTTTGCCGCCATAGACACAGGCTCGCATTCCACACCCGATGCCAATGGCAACGTGCAAGGCATTTGCCCGGATGGTTGGCTTTTACCAACGGCAGAAGATTTTGCGGAGCTCCATACTTTCACGGTCAAACAGCTACGCTCACCTCTATACTGGCTTTATGAGCCAGGCACTAATGAGAGCGGCTTCACATCTCTACCAGCAGGCTTCTATGATGCTTTCATGCACCGCTACAGCAATCTGTTAGGCGAAACCTACTACTGGTCGACTCCCAAGCCCGATCTTCAAGTCATAGCCATACAGCTTTTCGGAGACTGCCTGCAAGAATGTCAAAACCTATCCGGCTGCAACGGCTATAGCGTAAGATGCATCAAAAAAGAATAAAGAAAGAGGTCCCTCTGTTAAGGACTTTGGCTTCTATATCTAAAATATCGTCAAAAACAGCTGTAGAGACGCAATTCATTGCGTCTCTACAGACAAAATCATATCATCGCGTAGAACTCCTCTTCCGAGATGATCGGAATGTTAAGTTTTTGTGCCTTATTACGTTTTTCGGGACCCATTTTTTCGCCGGCCAACACAAAATCGGTATTTTTGGAGATAGACGACACATTTTTGCCTCCATGCTGTTCAATCATACGCTTGATTTCATCTCTCGGGATGGAGAAGACACCGCTCACCACGATGGATTTGTCCGCTAATTTATCCGACACTTGGGCTGTTTCGGCAGCGGACATTTCGAATTGCAGACCAGCATTTCTCAAGGCAATCACCATCTCTAAATTCTCCGTTTGCATGAAATAATCCACGATGGAGCCTGCCACACGCTCACCCACATCATCCACCTGCATCAGTTCCTCTGCTGTGGCATTGGCCAAAGCGTCCACGTTCTTGAAATACCGTGCCAGCTTCTTGGCTGTGGTCTCCCCCACATAACGGATACCAATGGCAAAGAGCACACGCTCAAAGCCGACTTCCTTCGACTTCTGGATACCGTTCAAGATATTCTCAACAGTCTTTTCACGGAAGCTAACAATACGTTCTGCCTTGCCATCAGCGGCAGGAATACGCTTTTCAAGTCCCAGTAGCTGGTCATATGAAAGATGGTAAAAATCAGCGGGAGTTCTCACCAAACCGTTATCAAACAGCACCTCCACCTTTCCTTCGCCAAGCGAATCAATGTTCATGGCCTTTCGGGAGATAAAATGCTCTAACTTACCCTTAATTTGCGGAGGACAGTGCAGCTCATTTGGGCAAAACGTGCCGCTTTCGCCCTCATTTTGCACCAATTCAGCTCCACATTCAGGGCAAACAGTAATAAATTTCACCTTAGGAGCGTCCAACTCTCGTTGCGAGACATCAACCCCAACGATTTTGGGGATAATCTCGCCGCCTTTTTCCACATAAAGCACATCATTTTCATGAATATCATAAGCTTCAATGATATCTTTATTGTGCAGCGAAGCCCTTTTCACGATAGTGCCTCCCAGTGGTATGGGTGTCAGATTGGCCACTGGTGTGACAATACCGGTTCGTCCCACCTGAAAATCCACACTCAGCAATTTGGATGGCACTCGCTCTGCCTTAAACTTGTAGGCTATGGCCCAGCGCGGACTCTTAGCCGTGCTACCGATCTGCTGTTGCATGGCAAAATCGTTGACCTTGATGACTATACCATCTGTATCAAAAGGCAGGGATTTGCGCTTGACATCCCATTCATGCATAAAATCAATCACACCGCTAATATCGATACGTTTTTCCATCACATCGGGTTTGCGAAAACCCCAGTCGTGCAATTTATTCAAACTATCATAATGGTTTCCTGCATAATGCTGATGTCCCACCACAAAATATAATTTGAAATCCAGTCCACGGCGTGCCACCTCGGCGGAATCCTGCAATTTCAGCGTACCCGAAGCGGCGTTTCTCGGATTGGCGAAAGGTGCCTCCCCTATTTCTTCCCGTTCATGGTTCAAACGCTCAAAATTCTGATGGTTCATGATGATCTCCCCACGCACCTCAATCAAATTAGGATAATCACCTTTTAACCTCAAGGGAATAGTGCCAATAGTCTTCACATTGGCGGTCACATCATCACCCTGCACACCATCACCACGGGTGACCGCACGTACCAAAAGTCCGTTTTCATAAACCAGACTGATGGCCAAACCATCATATTTCAACTCACAGACATACTCCACCCCACTGCTAACCAGCTCATGGATACGGCGGTCAAAATCCAGCAAATCCTCTTCCGAATATGTATTTCCCAGTGACAGCATCGGAAACACATGCTTCACCGTACGGAACTGTTTGGTCACGCTGCCCCCCACCCTTTGAGTCGGGCTGTCGGGCAAAGCATATTCAGGATATTGCTTTTCCAGCATAATCAGCTGGTTCAGCAACTGGTCGAAGTCATAGTCGCTGATGGTGGGATTGTCCAGCATGTAGTAATTGTAATTATGCTGGTTGATCTCTTCGGTCAGGTGCTTGATTTTTTCCTCTATATCATTCATTGTCAATTGTCTTTCATTACACAAGTGTCGCCTCTTCGAGGCTAATATACTGTGGTCGCCGTCTTTCACCCCAGACTCACATCTGGGGTTACTGAAATACTGCCTCTTCGAGGCTCCACTGTAGCGTGCCTTCCGCACGCCTGCCTTGCACTCATCATCCTCTCCCTCACACTGCGCACTATCGCGCTTGTGCGGGGTTAATGGGATTTCATGCCTGCGGCACATCCCATCACTTTTTCTGGATTATACCAGAGCCTGCTGTAAAGCCACGGATTTCCGCATCGCCGGAATAATAGACATTTCCCGAACCCGCGATATCGTATTTCACTAATTTTGAGACATTTCCGACATGGATATCTCCCGAGCCAGCAATCTTGGTCTTGGCGATTTGTACATCCCCCTTCGCTGTAATATTCCCCGAGCCCATCAATCTCAAATCCACTTCTACAAACGAGCCATTAAGCGTGGCATAGCCCGAACCTGACAAGGAAACCTCTGCCTCGTCTGCCGTCACTTGCGAAAAATCGACAGAACCCGAGCCAGCGATTTCTATATCCAATTCACTAACTTTCAATACATTTTCACTTTTTATCTGGCCACTGCCATTAACATCAGCATTTAATTTATAATCTGAAAAGCCATTCACAAAAATGAATATTCCCGAACCATTCACCCTCACATCCTCCAATCTCGGAGCACTGATATTAATTTCAAACTTAGTGAATTGCAGTGTTGGATATTGATACTTCGGCACCGACACATCTTTATCTCCCAACGAGAATGACAGCAAAGGTTTTCCGTCCTTCGAGGGCACCTGTTTGATAGACAAATCATCACCAATAGTTTTTATACTGACAAACGGCACGAGATTCTCATCAATAGTGATACTGCAACTGTACTGCTCGCTTTGGGTAAATTTGACGGTTGCCGGCATCGAGAGGGTAATCTCATCAAAGTCCCTGACATCTATCTCTTTCGTCACAATTTTGCCGTTACCTTTGATGGTTTCGGCATTCAAATTACTTATCCCGATAAGAGAGAAAATCACTGATAATAAAAGAAATGACAACTGTTTCATGACGCGAAATTTAATTATGGTTTAAAATGCAAATATACACAATTTTCCACCAACTGCATGGAAACGTGCGTATGAGAAATGATTTTTGATACGTTATGACAGCAAGGCAAGACAGGATTCTCCTATTCGGTGAAGTCCTTCAAATATACGGGCTTTCTGTTCTGGACGGGGTTGCGACACAGCGTTGGCATAATGTGACAGCTGGGCATGCCGTATGCCGGTCACACGGCTAAGGGCAGTAAGTGTTGTATATTGTTGAGCCTCATGAAGAATGGCACTTACCCGTTTTTCATACACCAGTTCATACTCGCCTTTGCAAATAGTTTCCGGAATAGAGTCACCATCTGCGACGCAAGCCTCAATATGGAATTTAACACCTTCCTCTGTTTCTTGTTTAAGCTTTTCGAACGTTTTAGCCGTTGAAAGCACCACACCACAAATGCGAGGGTCATTAATATAGGATGCGTAATTTTTGCCGCACCAGTCCACTTGTACTTTTATTTGCTCCATGCTCTTGTTTTTTAGGCAATTTTGGAATTATTTCCATCCTGCTTGTTTGAAAATACTTTCTATCAGGTATGCATCAAGATCATCGGATAACTTTTGGTTTACGGTCACTTTGCCCTTCTTGGTTGGATGCCTGAATTGACGGTGATCACCTTTGGTATAGGCAAGGTACCAACCATCCTCCTTCAGCATCTTAATAATCTCCCGTACTTTCCCGGTCTTCATGACTACCTTTTTTTCGTGGTGCAAATATAGTATTAATTTTAATACTGTTTACAGATTTTGATTAAAAAAAATAAAACAGATGACTCCGGAACTTTAGTGGTAAATTCTTTTTTATTAGTTTTAGTCATAACATTTCCTTTTTCACACCTGCAAAGATACAAAAAATTCAAACGTAAAAACAATTTTATAAAGAATTTTTAACTATAAATAAGGAATATTTTCTACTGATAACTCTCATTCCTCGCAACTTGCCTGGGCTATACTCCTGACAGCTTGCCTGCGGCTGCAACAAATATCAGGATAAGAAACACATTATCCCGAAACATTTTGTATATTTGCACTTCCGATTCATCAACAGCACCCCATGGAAACCAAAGGTACCAACAGTAAACCCTTGCACCAAAGACTTCTTTTAAGATTAGCATTATTTTGTGCATTAATTGCTGTTGTAGTGAAGGTTTCTGGACAAAGTTCAAAGCAAGAGTCTCTGCTACAGCACGCCTACGAAAACCAATCCGTCGAGGAGCTATACCAGTTCTTCGAGAACTGGGCCAACGACGTAGAGTCTACCGAAACGACAGAAGACTCGCCTTACCTCACCGAAGCATACAAAGTGTTCAGAGCTTTTTACCAGCCTCTCCTGTCTGATTACAAAGGAGTATCATACTACAAAGACAAGCCTTATTATATTGTCCAAGGCTCCTTATGGAAGATTTCCGAAGCGGAGTGCATCATCCTGCCCCATGAAAGAGACTCCTTCTTTGTAGCCCGCATCCGCCAATCATCTCCCAACGATACTGTTTATCAAAATGAAACAATACAATTGGTTTTAAAAGACAAAAGAAAACGCCCTTGTTATGGTGACGGTTTTTGCTGGCCTCTTTTTACCAACATACCCATTATCACACTGGATTCCGCCATTGATTTCCGTCCAGCAGTATTTTTCCCTGACAAGAAAATCGTGTATCTAACAGAGAATTATAAGAAACTTTTAGACAACTTTTTAGGGGAAGAACATATGGGTATAGGTGAAAAGAAAATCGTGCAACCTGCACACGCTACAATAAAGAGTTTTGACAAAATGGGGTTCATTAATAATGCCGCCACCATTTTCTATGGACATTGGGGAGGTTACTGGCAATACGAAACCTATCCAGAAGCCAACCATATCATCTTCAATCCCGACATGAGCCGTGCACTTGTGTACTTCCGTTTCAAGTACGAAGGCGGAGAAGTTCTCCTTGAAAAACAAAATAACGAATGGGGTATCGTAGAGGTTAAATATACCTGGATGGAATAAAAAAGGGGACTTGCGTAAGCCCCAGTATTAGTGATGGTCTATTGCCTGTAAGGTACCAAGCAAAGGTAGACGATAAACAAAGCAAGCACGCACAGGAGAGCCCAAACGTTGGACTATAACTGTGAGTATGCCGGTGAGAAGGTGTCGCCATTTCTGATATCACCGGTGGTGAGACCTTTCTTCAGCCATTTCACACGCTGTTCAGACCGACCATGGTTAAAGGAATCGGGAACTTCGTAGCCCTGGGCTTTCTTCTGCAAGTAATCGTCGCCAATTTTGGAAGCCACATTCAAACCTTCCTCAATGTCGCCATCCTGCAAGGAGCCAAACATTTTGTTATCGTGGTATGCCCAAATGCCAGCATAGAAGTCGGCCTGCAGCTCCAGTCGCACACTGATCTGGTTGCTTTCCGTCTTGCTCACACGACTCATTTGCTGATGAGCGGCATTCAGGGTGCCCAACAAATACTGCACATGGTGTCCCACCTCATGGGCAATAACGTATGCGTATGCAAAATCGCCATCAGCACCCAACTGTTTTTTCATATTCATAAAGAAGGACAAGTCCAAATAAACGCACTGGTCAGCCGAGCAATAGAACGGACCTGTAGCTGAAGTGGCACCACCGCAGCCCGACTGCACACTACCTGTAAACAGCACCAATTTCGGAGGAACGTAGGTCTTGCCCAACTTCTTGAACTCAGCAGTCCACACATCCTCGGTACCTGCCAGAATCTGCTTGGCGAACGTCGCCAGTTCTTCTTCTTCAGCGGAAGGTTCGTATGCTTCGGTCTGGCCAGAAGAACTGCCCAAATTACTGTTTTGTATTACACTCAAAGGATTGCCGCCCATAATCCAGACAATCAATCCCATAACAATCATACCACCGATACCCATACCACCGATGGCTTTGCCGCTCAAGCGACGACGGTCGTCCACATTCGAACTTTCTCTTCTTCCAGTTAAATCCATAATAGTAGTTTTAAAATTTCTGCAAACTTACAAATTTTATTGATACGGAGAGAAATTATTTACTCCGCTTATAATATACACTTCTGTAATTCTTCAGTTCCAGCTTGTCGCGCGATGCGTCGAGACGGACACTCCACGATCTCCGAGCGTCACCCTCCTTGATCCAATTCTGATAGTGTGTTAAAGACTCTTCCTTATAAATTTGAACCCAACTGTCCAACATCTCTTGTTTTTCCGGCTGGACGATCATCTTGCTGGCATCCACTTCAAAATCAACGCTGTCAGGGTTTGTGATTAACGAATCCCCTTTCAGCTCCCATGTCCCAGTTTCTTTATAAATCTTTTTTAGCTTTCCTTGTGAAAAATTGATATTCGCCGGTGATGTAACAATGGACACATAAGAGTAAGTATGGTCCTTTCGGAATTCAAATTGGTTCGATTCGTCCATTGGTGACGAGTTCCATGTTCCTGTCAGACTCTTTACTGTTACGGCGATACCATTTGTGTTGATATTGTTTACATATTCTTCTATCTCTTCATCGGTGATGCTCATCAGAAATTTATTCTCGTCGTTCACCTGAGTCCAGTATTTTAATAAACCAGCTATACTACCTAACTTTCTGGGTGTACAGTCTATAAAATATTTCACATGCTCATCCTCCAAATTTTCCTTCAACAGCTTCCGCATTTTTGCATAGTATTGATCCAGAACTTCTTCCAGACTCAAGTTACTGTCACCATTATTCAGTTCTTCATACACTTTTACAGATATCGGTTTTTGCCAAGTGCTTGCTTTGTTAAACATGTCCTGAAACGTCTGACGGTAATAATAACAAGACTGCACATTGTCGATAAACTTCATGCATCCTAAGTTTTGCCATGTGTCGGGGCTGCTATGGAAGATTTTTTCTTTTGAATTGTCGAAACGGAATTCTTCTCCATCTTCAACAATGAATGAAAGCGCCATACTCAGAGTGTCATTCGGCACGGAATCCAACTGGTTGAGATGCTCCCTGACATATACCGTCGCATTATACTCCGTTTCCATATTCTCCTTCAAGGTTTTCAAGCTGTTGATCGATTCATCAATGTCATGAATCACCATGATGGCCATCATCCGCTGCAATTCTTCCTTCTTGTTATTCTCCACCATCTTGCTACCGGCAAAGGTCAAGCCCACACCAATAGCAGTACCAACAACACTAATCAGGAACTGCATCCACCACGACCTGCGTTCTTTTCTGTCTTTTATTGAGCTCATCTTATCTTTCTTTTAGTAATAAATGTTATTCTGAATGCAATTTTTGGGTTTGCAAATGCAAAAATAGTTAAAAAAACAATCCATAAAATAATATTGTATCTTTGCCCGTTGTTAATTTCAAAGGGTATAAAAAGCTGTTCATCGTTTGAAACAATAGCAAAAAAAGTATCTAATGTATGAATAAAGGGCATTTCAGAAAAACATTGAGTCTGGCAGCAATGGTGACAATTCTGCTATGTTTCCCAGCAAGTTATGCGCAAAAAACGACAAAGACTTTCCTGGAGCGTTACGACCTTTCCACCACGGTGATCAACCCCGACACCGCACCGACCGACGGCATCTATTCCTGGTGGACGGAGTCCACAAAAAAAGAATGGGACGATTATGGAAACGAGCCTAAGGCTGACGAATGGCTGTATCGTCCTGAACCATTGGGCTTCAGAGGCAACAATTTTCAACGCTTTTATATCCACTTCGACAAGGTATCCAAATTCTCGCCTACCGTGTACCAGGTAGAAGCACGCTCACGTTGCAAAGACGAGTATTGCCACATCAAAGGCCAGATTATCATTGATTCTGTAGTGACATACAACTCCAACGAGAACAGCGAGAATAACTGGTATGATGATTTTCTTGTGAATGTCACAGATTACGGGACTATCCATGCCCATTACGAAATGAAGGCCTATATTAATGCCAAACCTATCGCCCGCCTATTCGGTCACTCAAGCTATTCATACTTAGTGCATAACGACAGCATCTATTATGATGCCATGGAGATTGTTGCCGACGGATATGAGAACAACCAATACAGCGGCAAATGGGTTTATCTTGCCACGAATGATACGCTCACCTGCAATTGGGGCGATTTCAGAATTCCTGAATCCCGTGATTTGGATGGCGGCTGTGGAGGTTTTTTACCCATTGAAGAATACTATGATTTCGGCTGGAAATCATACATTGACTTAGAAAGGCATGCTTGGGTAGCTGATCCTGCCCATGAGTATTATTTGTTTTTAAGCCATATTGATGAAGATTGGTGGAAAATCACTGAGGAGGAATCGCATAAAAAAACGCCTAAAGTGCCGGGAAGCTATAGCTATGCGCACTGCTTTCACTATGACCTGCATGGCAACCATCTTGAAGTGTATGAGACCGGCACGATGGATTTTCAAGCCAACGGCACGGCCATCGACTCGGCCCGTCAGGTATATGTGGCGACACTCAAAGATGGCGGCACAGCTACATATGTGTTCAACTATGTGAGTCCCAGCCGCTGGCGCTTAAACAAGAAAGACTTTTACTTCTCCGGCATCAAGGAGAGTTTCAGCATGGAAGTAGCGGAGACATCCTGCAAAGGCTGCGACAAAACTCGTGCCGACGAGTTAGCGAAAGAGATTATCAAGGCCGTTGGCGGCAGCATCGACTACGAGTACAAGTTCCATCTCGACACGCTGACCTCGCATAAGCTGCAATGGAGCTTCACCTACCGCGATGGTCACACCGACACTTGGGAATTTTACCGCTAAAAATAATTTTTTTGATATTAAATCCCTTGCGGGATAGGAAATGTGTTGTGGTGCTTTGTTCTATTGAGATTGAATCCCTGCGGGATATCCTTTTCCCCGTCAGGGGAATCAATATCAATAGAATACAAGATATTCCATATTTTCGAATTACCCTCGAAGATGGTTTAATATTAATTCGTATGCGAAAGACGTATAGTATGAGGAAAAGACACCAACGATACGGATTAGTACCCTAAAATCTTCAACATGGATTTATAACTCTGCTCCTTGGCGAAAAGTTTGGTGCACAACTCACCATCCTCATCCCTATATATAATAATATGTTTAGGAGCCGGCAACATACAATGCTGGATGCCGCCATAACCACCGACCGCCTCCTGATAAGCACCCGTATGGAACAAACCGATATATTGGGGGTCTTCATCATAATTGATTTCTGTCGGTTTGCCCGTTCCTTCGAAATTTGTGTCAGCTGACTGGTGGATTTTTGGCAAGAACACCGCATTCAAATGAGCCTCAGAATTGTAGTAATCGTGACTGTCGCAAGTCAAACCGCCCAAGAAAACACGTTCATACTCACGATCCCAATGATTAATAGCAAGAATAATAAACTGCTGATTGATAGCCCAAGTATCCGGAAGAGTAGTCATGAAAGAACTGTCAATCATATTCCACAACTCACGATCGTTTTGTCTTTTCTGTTGCAAGATAGAGAACAGAACCGCACTGGATTCACCAACGGTATATGAACCGAATTCCGTAAATATATCCGGTTCACGTACTCCCTCACGATCACAAATCTGTTTAATCTGTGACACAATCTCTTCGGCCATGTACTCATAATCATATTCAAAACCGAGAGAGTTTTTAATCGGGAAACCACCACCGATGTTCAGGGAATCCAATTCAGGACAAATCTTTTTCAAATCACAATACAAGTTCACGCACTTAGTCAACTCATTCCAATAATAAGCTGTATCCTGGATACCGGTATTGATAAAGAAGTGCAACATCTTCAATTCAAACTTCGGATTCTTCTTAATCTTACTCTCATAGAAAGGAATAATATCATTGTATCGGATACCCAAGCGTGAAGTATAAAACTCAAATCTCGGTTCCTCTTCAGCTGCGATTCTGATACCCACCTTACATTTGGAGTTCAAAGTCGCATCCAATAAAGTAAACTCATGTTTGTTATCCAGAACTGGGATTATATTGGTAAAGCCCTTATCTAGCATCATCGCAATATTATCGATATACTGCATCTTCTTGCAGCCATTACATATAATATAATTGTCTTTCTCGAACTGACCCATATCGTGCAAAGTCTCCACCAGATTCAAATCAAATGCGGATGAAGTCTCCAAATGCACATCATTTTTCAGCACTTCGGACAACATAAACTCAAAATGGGAACTTTTTGTACAATAGCAATAGTGATAATCACCCTGATAATCGGATTTTGCAATAGCCACATTAAACCATCTTCTGGCCTTCTGGATATTCTGCGAAATCTTCGGCAAATAGGTAATTTTCAATGGTGTTCCGTATTGCTTGATAATATCCATCAATGGAACAGTATTGAATATCAATTCATTATCTTCCACTTTAAATTCTTCTTGCGGAAATTCGTAAGTCTGTGAAATCAGATCAATGTACTTTGTTCTCATCTTGAAATTGATTTTTATAATTACCAGCGGCAAAAGTACAAAATAAATTAATCGGATTACACAAAATAATACAATCCAACTAATTTAAATTTGATTTTTTAACACAATCCGAGTTATTCGGATTAAAATTTCAGTCAAACAGCACCTTCACAAAACAGAAACCCAGTATCCTCAAAGAGCAATTCAGCAAGATTAAAGCACCAAAAAAAACTAAAAAACCTCCTTCTGACACTTCCACAATTCAACAAAAATTATTATTTTTGCAAGCTATAACACTATTAATATATAACTCATGAAAAGATTGAATATTTTTTTCGTTGGACTGATTATTTTGCTGGCAGGGATTTCCTGTGACACCGCAAAAAATCCGTATCATTCCCCGAAAAGTATTACCAAAGCATTCTCCGAGAGCTTATATACCGGACATTTTGATGAGGCAAAAAAATATGTGACTCCCGAATCCGTGCCTGTCATCAATTTCTTCCAACATGCCTTCCCTCCCGAAAAGTTTGAAGGTTGTGACCATATCACCCTGGATGAAATCACGGTAAAGCAGCTCACCGACTCCACCGCACTATGCAAATGCATCGTCCACCTGTGCAATGGCAAGACCGGCAACGAATCCACCAATGTGCTGAAGCGTGACGGGAAGTGGTATGTATCGTTGAGACAGGCGAAGGAGGGAGAGAGACAATTGACAATTGACAATTGACAATTAATAATTAATAGTTGATAGTTTTTCATATAGTGATCAGGGGTCAGTATAGAAAACGGAAAACTGAAAGTAATATTCACTCCGCAACTATTAACTATTAACTATTAACTATTAACTATTAACTTCTAAAAGTTAACTATTGAAACAAACTGAAAAAAAATAGAAAATGGGAAATTTTATTGAAGAGATGAAATGGCGCGGGATGATTCATGACATGATGCCCGGCACTGAAGAACAATTAGCAAAAAAAATGACTACCGCTTACGTTGGCATTGACCCGACAGCGGATTCACTGCATATCGGTCACCTTGTGGGAGTGATGCTGCTCAAGCATTTCCAGGAATGTGGTCACCGTCCCATCGTGCTGCTCGGCGGCGCCACTGGCATGATTGGAGACCCCTCCGGCAAATCACAAGAGCGTAACCTGCTGGATGCCGACACTTTACGTCACAACCAAGCTTGTATCAGAAAACAGCTGGAAAAATTCCTTGACTTTAACAAGACAGGAGGCAACGCTGCTATTCTTGTCAACAACTACGACTGGATGAGCCAGTTCTCCTTCTTGGATTTCATCCGTGATATCGGCAAGCATATCACTGTCAACTACATGATGGCCAAGGATTCCGTGAAGAAGCGCTTCAACGGCGAAGGCGATGGCATGTCCTTCACCGAATTCTCGTATCAGCTGGTACAAGGCTACGACTTCCTGTACCTGAACCAGCACTATGACTGCAAATTGCAGATGGGTGGCAGCGACCAGTGGGGCAATATCACCACCGGCACCGAGCTGATCCGCCGCAAGACCAATGGCGAGGCCTTCGCCCTCACCTGCCCGCTTATCACCAAAGCTGACGGTGGCAAATTCGGCAAGACGGAAAAAGGCAACATCTGGCTCGACCCCGAAAAGACCTCTCCCTATACCTTCTATCAGTTCTGGTTCAATTGCAGCGACGAGGACAGCAAGAAATACATCCGTATTTTCACGCTGTACAGCAAAGAAGAAATTGAAGCCATGGAGAAAGAGCACGAGGCCGCACCACACTTGCGCATATTGCAGAAAGCTCTGGCAAAAGACCTGACAGTTCGGGTTCACTCACAGGCCGACTATGATGCTGCTGTCAGTGCCTCCGAAATTTTGTTCGGCAAAGGTACCGCCGAAGGACTGGCCAACCTGTCCGAAAAAATGTTTTTGGCTGTTTTTGATGGCGTTCCGCAAGTAGAAGTTCCCCGTGACCTTATCACCAATGGTGTCGGCATTGTGGATTTCTTGGCTGACAACACCAATATCTTCCCCTCCAAAGGTGAAACTCGCCGCATGCTGAAAGACAACGGCGTAAGCATCAACAAAAACAAAGTCAATGACAGCTGCACCGTCAATAGCGACATGCTGCTGAACGACAAATACATTCTGGTTCAGAAGGGCAAGAAGAACTACTTCATTGTCAAAGTCAACTAAACACCAAGCGTTATGAACTGGGCAGTCATCATCACCCTCATTCTCATTGGCATCCTTGGTTTGGTGCTGGAATTTCTGGTTATTCCCGGAGGTATCGTCGGCATCGTCAGTGCCTTGGTCATCGCCGGAGGCATCGGCATAGCCTATTACAAATACGGTGTGCTGGCAGGCAATATCACATTGATTGTCACCGTTATCGGCATTCTCATTGGTATCTATTTCATGCTACGCTCACGCACATGGAAAAAGCTGATGCTTAATACTCAGATAGACAGCAAAATGAATGAAGTGAATGAAGCCAAAATCAAGGTTGGCAGCGAAGGTGTAACCGTATCACGATTGGCACCTGGCGGCAAAGCCAATTTCGATGGAGAGATTGCCGAGGTGTTCTCCGCCCATGAATTCATCGATGAAAATCAGGAAATCATTGTTTTAAAAATAGAAGGCAACAAAATAACCGTTAAACTCAAATAATTATTCACCATGGAACCCTTTACCATTATTATCATTATCGCCTGTATCATCCTGTTGATTTTCCTCTTGTGGATGGTACCTATCCGCTTGTGGTTCACCGCTTTAGTCAACGGCGTACACGTGTCATTAGTCCAATTAATCCTGATGCGCTGGAGAAAAGTCCCACCTGGAACCATCGTTAACGCACTGATTACCGGCACCAAGGCAGGTATCAAGCTGAACCGCGACCAATTGGAGGCCCACTATTTGGCAGGTGGACATATCACTCCTGTGGTCAACGCCCTAATTTCAGCTGAAAAAGCCAACATTCCACTGGATTTCAAAGCCGCTACCGCCATCGACTTGGCAGGACGTAACATCCTGGAAGCTATCCAGACTTCCGTCAACCCGAAAGTCATCAACACTCCTCCTGTGGCAGCCGTGGCCAAGAATGGTATCCAGCTGATTGCCAAAGCAAGAGTGACCGTACGTACCAACATCAAGCAGTTAGTGGGTGGTGCCGGCGAAGAGACCATCATCGCCCGTGTAGGTGAAGGTATTGTTACCGCCATCGGCTCCGCCGACAACCACAAGGAAGTGCTTGAGAACCCCGACTCCATCTCCAAAGTAGTGTTATCCAAAGGTTTGGACTCAGGTACCGCTTTTGAGATCTTGTCTATTGATATCGCTGATATCGATGTAGGTAAGAACATCGGTGCTATCCTGCAGATGGACCAGGCCAATGCCGACAAGAACATCGCACAAGCCAAGGCCGAGGAACGCCGTGCTATGGCTGTGGCCTTGGAGCAAGAAAACAAAGCCAAAGCCCAGGATGCCCGCGCCAAGGTAATTTTGGCAGAAGCTGAAGTGCCTCTCGCCCTCGCCGACGCATTCAGAAATGGAAATTTAGGCGTGATGGATTACTACCGTCTGCAAAACATCAAGGCAGACACACAAATGCGTGAAAACATTGTCAAACCCGCCAACCCCAACAAAAACGAAAAAAAATAATCAGTAATGATGCGTAAAATATTATCATTCATACTGATCATCAGCATGACGACCTTGCTCTGCCCGGCGCAAAGCAAGGTCGTTGGCTATGAACTGAAAAACGTCAACGGCAACTGCAGCACATACAAAAATCCCCAGTTGCAGAAAGAATTGAAAAAATCAAAGAAAAAATTGGAAAAGAAAACCAATGTGGTCATCGGCTACTGTCCCGAAACCATGGTAAGCGAGAGGCCCCAGAGCCCGCTTTCCAACTTCCTGACCGACATTCTCGTGGAAATTGGTAACGAGTACTGCCAGAAAAAACACAAAGAAGCCGTGGATTTCTCACTGTTGAACTTCGGCGGCATCCGCTCTTCGCTCCAGGCAGGAAACATCACTATTGGCAACATCTTTGAGATTGCCCCCTTCGAGAACAACCTGGTCATCGCCGACATCAAAGGCAGCGAAGTCAGGAAGATCTTCCAACGCTTCAAAGTAAAAAAATGCGAGCCTTATTCACAGCAAGTGAGCATACAATATGCCGGCGACTATTTCTACAAGGCACTCATTAACGGCCAAGAAATCGACAATAACAAAATTTACCGTATGATCACCCTGGATTTCATTGTGACTGGTGGTGACGACATACTCAAAGACATTGAAATCAGCCATGTCGAAAATACAGGTATTGTGCTACGCGACGCCTACATCAACCACATCAAGAAGATGACCGCTGAAGGCAAAAATGTCACCGGCAAAAACGACAATCGAATGAGCATTATTCCTCAACCCAGATAATCATGAAAAAGACACTCGCACTTTTCACGCTATGCTTGATATGGGCACTTGTGGCATTCCAGGTGTCGGCACAAACGCCTCTTGTGATTTTGCATACCAATGATACCCACAGTCAAATCGAGCCCCTGCAAGACAAAGACGGCTCTATGGTAGGGGGCATTTATGGTCGTGCCGCCATCATCGACCAGGTGCGACAAGAAAACAAGAATGTGCTTCTGTTGGATGCGGGAGATTATTTTCAGGGCACACCCTATTTCAACTTCTTCAAAGGTGCCACTGAAATCAAATTCATGAATCTGCTGGGCTATCAAGCAGCCGCATTAGGCAATCACGAATTTGACAATGGTAGCAAAATGTTAGCCAAGCAGTTGGCCAAGGCCAAATTTCCCATTGTCTGCGCCAACTATTTGTTTTTCAATAAAAAGCTGAAGAATATTGTCAAAAAATATGTCATCATTGAAATGGATGGCAAACGAATTGGCATTTTTGGTTTGCTCACCGACATCAAAGCACTGACTTCGCCCCAAAATTACAAAGACATCAAATATCTCAACGCCATTGACGTGGCCGACTGCATGGTGAAAGAACTCCGTGAAACGGAAAAATGCGACTATGTTATCTGCCTGTCCCATTTAGGTTTAGATTGCGGAACCGAGGATAATCCCGATGACATGATGTTGGCCAGTCAGGTGAAAGGTATTGATGTTATCGTGGGCGGCCATACACACACCGTACTGAAAGAGCCTAAAATCGTCAATGGAACCTATATCTTGCAGACGGGGAAGAAGGGACAGAGGATTGGAGTGGTCAGGTTACAGGTGACAGGTGACAGAAAATAGGTTTCAGGGAACAGGTTTCAGAAATTAGTAATTTAAGATTTATACTTAATGATAAAAGTTAATACATACAAGGATTTGATTGTTTGGCAAAAGGCAATGAAGATGACCACATTTCTATACAAAATAATCAAAAAATTACCAAAAGAGGAAACCTACACCCTGAGTGACCAGATGCGAAGAGCCGCAATATCCATTCCCTCTAACATTGCCGAAGGTTTTGGTAGAAATTCAAAGAAAGAATATCTTCAATTCTTATATATTGCCAATGGTTCTGTATGTGAATTGGAGACACAATTGATACTATGCGTCAACATCAACTATTTGTCTGAGGCAGAAATACAGCCTATAATGAATCTTTTATCTGAAATTGGAAAAATAATAATGACAATAACAAAAAAATTAAACTCTAACACGTCAAATTAATAATCTGACCCCTGTAACCTGTAACCTGTAACCTAAAATGAACTTACAAGCATATCACAACATCAAAGATAACCTGCCGGAAGGCGTGCGACTGGTGGCGGTCTCCAAGACCAAGCCCGAAGAGGACATCATGACCCTGTACAACGAGGGACAACGGATTTTCGGGGAGAACAAGGCACAAGAGCTGAAAGGCAAATACGAGCACCTGCCCAAAGATATTGAATGGCATCTCATCGGTCACCTGCAAACCAACAAAATCAAATATATCGCACCTTTTGTCAGCCTGATTCACAGCATTGACAGCTACGAGCTGCTGAAGGAAGTGAACAAACACGCCATCAAGCATGAACGGGTACTGAACTGCCTCCTGCAATTCCACATCGCACAGGAAGAGACCAAGTTCGGCTTTCTGCTGGACGAATGCGAGGCCATGCTCAACGACCCCGGCTTCGCCGATTTGCAAAACATCAAAATTTGTGGCGTGATGGGCATGGCCAGCTTGACCGATAACCAAGAGCAAATCCACCGCGAGTTCCACACCCTGCACGAATACTTCAATCTACTGAAAACCAAATATTTCAGCAACAATCCCGACTTCAAGGAATTGTCGATGGGCATGAGCGAGGACTACCCCATCGCCATTGAGGAAGGCAGCACGCTGATCCGCGTGGGCAGTGCGATTTTTGGGGCGAGAAACTATGCAGTTAACAATTAACAATTGATAATTGACAATTTTTAATTGGCACATCAAAACCATTTACTAATTCACTGTTTAACCAATGTGCTAATTAAATTGTCTCATTAGCACATTAAAAAATTTTGTATTTTTGCCGTTTTAATTTACCTATACTATATATAATGAGCAAACCTGACTATCTATTTGAAACCAGCTGGGAGATTTGTAATAAAGTCGGTGGTATTTACACCGTTCTCTCCACCAAAGCATTCACAGCCGTTAATCAATTCCAAAACAACTATATCTGCATCGGCCCCGACCTGTCGCGCGAGGATGACAAAAGACAGGAGTTCATCGAGGACCCCGGCTTATTCAAAAACTGGCGCGAAAGTGCCCAGGCGGAAGGTCTCCGCATACGTGTGGGCCGGTGGAATGTCAGCGGTCACCCCGTAGTCATATTAGTGGATTTTACGCCCTATTTTGAAAAGAAAAATGATATTCTGACACAATTATGGCTTACCTATAAACTGGACTCCATCTCTGGACAATGGGACTATATCGAGCCCGCCCTCTTCGGCTATGCTGCCGGAAGAGTCGTCGAAAGCTTCTATCAGTTCTACTGCACCTCCATGGACAAAATCGTGGCCCAGTTCCACGAATGGATGACCGGCACCGGCATCCTGTACCTGCGCCAGAAAGCCCCGCAAGTGGCCACCGTGTTCACCACCCACGCCACCGTTTTGGGTCGCTGCATCGCCGGCAACGGACTACCCCTCTATGGCAATATCGAGCAATACCAACCGCAAGAGTCCGCTAACCGCTTTGGCGTGCAGTCCAAGTTCTCACTGGAATACCTGTCCGCCCAAACCGCTGACGCTTTCACGACAGTGAGCGACATCACCAATATCGAATGCAAGGCATTCTTGGGCAAGCCCGTGGATACCGTCACCATCAACGGTTTCGAGAACAACTTCGTGCCGCAAGATGAGGAGTACCAACGTTTGCGCTCCGCTGCCCGCCAGAAACTGCTAAAAGTGGCCTCTACCCTGTGTCAGCAAACCATCAGCGACGACGCCCTGCTGGTCATCAACAGCGGCCGCTACGAGTTTCACAACAAGGGTATCGACATGTTCATCAAGGGCTTGGCCAAATTGAATGAGGACAAGCAACTGCAACGTGAGGTGGTGGCTTTCATCGCCGTACCCGCCGGCACCAGCGGCAAGCGCACCGACCTGATGACGAAACTCAACCAGCCCATCGGCGACAAGCCCGTCATGGATGATTTCACCACTCACCCACTCTACGACAGCTACAACGACCCCGTTGTCAAAAATTTGATAGCCAACAATTTGCATAACGCACCAGATCAGAAAGTCAAGGTTTTCTTCATTCCAGTATATCTGAATGGTGAAGATGGCATTTTCGACATGACCTACTACGAGATGCTTCCGGGTATCGACCTGTCTGTATTCCCATCATACTATGAACCATGGGGTTATACACCACTAGAAAGCGTGGCCTTCGGTATTCCCACCATCACTACCACCAACGCCGGTTTCGGCCAGTGGGCTGCCGCCAACTTCCCCGGTCAGAAGGCCGTAACGGTCATTCATCGTACCGATAACAACGACGAACAGGTAACCGATGGCATCGCCAAAGCCATTTTATACCATACTGCTTGCAACAACGAGGAAACCGAACAGAACCGTGCCAAAGCCACCGAAATCGCCCAACAAGCATTATGGGAAAATCTGTATAACAATTATTTAGACTGCTATAACATTGCTCTTTCCAAGAGCTTTGACCGTTCGGATTTATACCGGAACAAGACCTCAAAAGTGGGACTTTTGGTTGAGAAATTCCAGAAACCCGAACCAGTTTGGCATCATATTTCCGTCAAGTCAAAACTGCCGGAACAGCTCAAGAAACTGGAAAAACTGTCACAGAACCTCTGGTGGAGCTGGAATTATGAAGCCCGCGAGCTGTTCGAGGAAGCCGCTGGCAAAGAACGCTGGCAGCAATACGAAGAAAACCCCGTATATCTGCTGCAGGAATTGCCATACAGCTGCATCGAAAAGCTGATGAACGACAGCGACTACCTCGCCAAATTGGACTTCGTTTATGCTGATTTTGAACGCTATATGAACGAGCCTCGCACTCGCCAAGAGGAGCAGGTGGCTTATTTCAGCATGGAATTTGGTATCAGCAACGAACTCAAGATTTTCTCTGGCGGTTTGGGCATGTTGGCCGGCGATTACCTCAAAGAGGCCAGCGACTGCAATGTCAACATGGTCGGTATCGGCTTGCTGTACCGCTACGGCTACTTCACCCAGCAGATATCCTCCATCGGTGACCAGATCAATTTGTATCCGCCGCAGAGCTTCTCCAAACTGCCCATCCAACCATACAAAGACGAGGATGGCAAATGGATTACCATCAGCTTGGCACTTCCGGGCAGAATGCTATATGCCCGTATTTGGCGTGTGGATGTTGGTCGTGTGCCCTTGTTCCTCTTAGATACAGATTTCAACGACAATACTGAAGAAGACAGAAGAACAACCAACTCCCTCTATGGCGGCGATGTTGAGAACCGTCTCAAACAAGAGATTCTCTTAGGCATCGGCGGTATGAGAGTGCTGGAGAAACTCAATATCCGTCCCACCATTTTCCATTTGAACGAAGGTCATGCGGCCTTCCTGAACCTGGAACGTCTGCGCACCTTCATGCAAGAAGAGCAGATACCTTTCGGCACAGCCATCGAATTAGTTCGTTGCTCCTCCTTGTTCACCACGCACACACCAGTTCCCGCTGGCCACGACAGCTTCAGCGAAGACCTGATGCGCCGCTACTTTTCCTATTACGCAGAAAAATGCAACATCGACTGGCCAGCCTTCATGTGCTTGGGACGCAAGAACATTGACGATATCTATAGCAAGTTCTCCATGAGCATTTTAGCCTGCAAGCTGTCACAGGAAGTCAATGGTGTGAGCGCCATCCACGGCCGTGTCAGCCGCGAGATGTTCAGCTTCCTGTACGAAGGCCATCTGCCCGAAGAACTGCACATCGGTCATGTTACCAATGGTGTACATTATCCTACATGGGCCCACAAAAAATGGCAGTTATTCCACAAGCAATTATTTAATAACCAGTTTATTAAAGACCAATCTAACGACCAGATCTGGAAGAAAATTTATGAGGTTGATGATGCTGAAATCTGGAAAATCAAAGACGATCTCCGTGAAGAACTGATAGACAATATCAAGGTATCGTTAGAAACACAGATGCGCCGCCGCAACGAGTCGCCTGACCTGATAATGAATACCTTGAAGGCCATCCGCAAAGATGCCCTGACCATAGGTTTCGCCCGTCGTTTCGCCACCTACAAGCGTGCCCACCTGCTCTTCACCAACGAGGAGCGACTGAGAAGACTGCTCAACAACCCTGAGCAGCCCGTCCAGTTTGTTTTCGCTGGCAAAGCGCACCCGCACGACAAAGCCGGTCAGGACCTCATTAAGCGCATCTTGGAATTCTCACGTAAGCCCGATTTCATCGGCAAAATCATCATCCTGGAAAACTACGACATCATTCTGGCCAAGAAACTCATCTCTGGCTGCGATGTCTGGTTGAATACCCCGACTCGTCCCCTGGAAGCATCTGGCACCAGCGGCGAAAAGGCCATTATGAACGGTGTGCTCAACTTCAGCGTACTCGATGGCTGGTGGGCAGAAGGATACAAAGAAGGCGCCGGCTGGGCTATCAACGAACAGATTACCTATACCGACAACGGCCTGCAAGACCAATTGGACGCTACCACCATCTATTCGATGATTGAAGACCAGATTGCGCCTTGCTTCTATCGCCGTGATGAAAAGAATATTCCATACGACTGGGTGAAAATGATGAAGAACTGCTTCTATAAGATTTCTCCGCATTTCACCATGAAACGCCAGCTGGATGACTATTACGAAAAATACTACCACAAATTGGAAAAACAGCATAAATTATTAACAGATAATAATTTAGAAAACACTTTCAATTTGGTAAGATGGAAAGAGAAGGTCATCACTGGCTGGGATGGCATTGAAGTGATAGAAGCCACACAGTCGGAGCCAAGAGAGGCAAGTTTCACCTTGGGCGACAAGATTGTCACCACTGTACGACTGAGAATGGGTTCATTGCATGCTGAAGACCTGAAAGTAGAGTTGGTATGCTCCAAACTCGAAAACGACAAACGGGTATTTTATCAGAAGGTACCATTCGAATGCACTGACAATCAGCATGGTATCGCCACTTTCACGTGTACGATTGAACCCAAGGACGCAGGCATGATGGACTACTCCATCCGTATCATCCCCGCCAACCCGATGTTGCCGCACGATATGGACTTCAATCTTGTAAAATGGCTGTAATATTATGGCTATAAAACAGCTGTAATGCTATTATGTTATTAGACGAACTGAAGAAATATAAAGTATATCTCTGCTCGAAATCGCCCCGCCGGCACGAACTGCTGGCGGGCATGGGCATTAACTTCGAGTACCTGCCCACCAATGTGGTTGAGAAGCACCCTGACACCGACAATCCTGTGGAGGTGGCGGAATACCTGTCGAAGCTCAAGCTGTCTCCTATAAAAATGAGCGATTATGCCTCTAACACGATTTTCATTGCCTGCGACACCATTGTGGTGTTAGGTCATGAAATCTTGGAGAAGCCGAAAGATGAAGCTGATGCAGTAGCTATGTTGCAGGAATTGTCGGGCAAGACTCACACGGTCATCAGTGGTTTGACGGTGGCCACACCGAAGCGCAGCATTACCTCGCATCGCAAAACCGAGGTCCGTTTCAGCCAGCTCAGCGACGAAGAAATCAACCATTACGTGCAGCAATACAAGCCTTTTGACAAGGCCGGTGCCTACGGCGTGCAGGAATGGATCGGCTATATCGGCATCGAAGCCATCGATGGTTCGTTCTACAACGTGATGGGCCTCCCCACCAAATTATTGTGGGAAATGTTAGGGAAAATCACCCATAAATAACGGACACAAACAACAATCCCGCATTCCTGCGGCAAAACCGCAACCCCCGCATAGCAAACGATGATATGTGGGATATTACAGCGTGCCGTAGGTACGCCACCATTATTCAATCGAATAGAAAATAAATTTTTCATCAAATTTCACACCCTCTCGAATCAACAATTGTTTATATTCGTCAACAAATTTTTTGTTGGCATGATGTTTCTCCTGATTTCTGATATAATTCGCAATAACATCAATATCTTTAGGTCCACAAGAAAATGCGCCATACCCTGGTTGCCAACCAAATCTACGTACAGACAATTTATTTTCGTTAATCCATCGGGAGCTATCACCCTTGACCAAACGCATCAAATCTGACAATGGTATTGTGGTGTTATGCATGCTAAGCAAAATATGCAAATGATCCGGCATTCCACCTATAGCTATAACATTATTACCATTATTGGAAATAATTGAGCTCATGTACGAATATAATCTATCACGCCATAAATCAGATATTAATGAGTCTCTGTTTTTCACAGTAAATACCGTATGAATATATATGCGAGCAAAGGTGTTTGGTGTTGTCTTATTTTCTTTCATAGTGTTTATTTTTTTTGATTAATATTAAATTTATAACGATATATTATACAAATTATTGTTCAATAAATAAAAATCAAATCGACAATGGATTTTTCCCTGGGACAAAATGGTGTGGGGCTACGTCATTCATGCTATGCGGCGAATGTAGCTATGCCACATGTTAATTCGTCGTCCCGTGTGAGGGTATGCAGCGAATGTGGCAAATGCGATTTCAACGAATTTATTTTTTCCGTATTTTTGCCATAAAATTATTGTGTTCATTAACACCTTTCATGATGTCAGACCACTACTATACTTACAAACAATTCCTCATTGACCGTTTCGGCGAACCTGTGCTGAAACTGCCAATTGACGCGGGATTCAGCTGTCCCAACCGTGACGGTACTGTATGTATTGGCGGCTGCACCTACTGTCTCAACAACGCCTTCGTGCCACGCTACTGTTCATCCGAAAAAGATATCCTCCAACAGATTAACGACGGCATTGAATTCCATCGGCAGCGAGGCCGTGAAAGCCAAGGATATTTAGCTTATTTCCAAGCGTTTTCAAACACCCATGCACCTTTAGCACAACTACAGAAATTATATGAGACAGCCCTGTCACACCCAAAAATAAAAGGGCTCATCATTGGCACCCGCCCCGACTGCGTTGACGAGGAAAAACTGAACTATATTGCCAGTCTAAAACAACAAGCCTTCATCAGCATTGAATACGGCATTGAAAGCTGCTATGACCGTACTCTGCGACGCATCAACCGCGGCCATGACTTCGCCACCGCACAACGGGCCGTAGCACAAACCGCTTCACGAGGCATTCACACCGGTGCACATTTTATCATCGGTTTGCCTGGAGAAACCCCAGAAGACTGGCTGAACGGCATTCCACTCATCAACCAAATGCCCCTCAACAGCATCAAATTCCACCAGCTGCAAATCATCAAAGGAACGGCTATGGAGCAAGAGTTTCAGGAGCATCCCGAAGATTTCTACCGCTTCAGCATGGACGAATATATCGACCTCATGGTGGAGACAGTCAAGCGTTTGCGCAAAGACATTGTGATAGAGCGCTTTGCCTCCGAAGTACCACCCAAATACCTGAGTACCAGCCCCTGGAAGCTACAACGATACGACATCATTTTGCAGAAAATACGGAAAAAAATTGAAAACGGAAAACGGAAAACTGAAAACTGAAAACTAAACACAATTCCCTAATTCCTATCCCCTACTACCTACTACCTACTACCTACTACCTGTAACCTATATCCTCTCCGGCTGCCATGATATGACAGACCTACAAAAATCCCTACTACCTACTACCTACTACCTACTACCTACTACCTACCACCTACCACCTACCACCTAATTACTAGCAATGACTTTGGGGAGTTTCAGCCAGTGGAGGTAGTCATCGCCAAGATTACGCACTGCAGTCTCCCAGATTTTAGAAATCGGCGTGTCGAAGACCAACTCGGGGGTAGCAGCACCAATCACCCACATATTCTTGTTCAGTTCTCCCTCCAACTGTCCTGGAGACCAGCCAGAATATCCTACAAAGAAGCGGTATTTCATGGTTGGAATAGCCTTGTGCTCTATCAGCGATATCAGCACCTCATCCGAGCCGACATATATGCCAGGCAGCAGCTTAGAGGCCGCCTTGGAATTTTCAAAATTATGAATACAGAAGATACCATCAGGCATCACGGGTCCGCCAATGTGCAATTTGTCATCCACCTTAATTTCACTAATCACCTTTCGCACCGACAATTTTGACGACTTGTTGAGCACCAGCCCCGCACATGACTTTTCGTCATAATCCGTCAGCAGCACCACCGTTCTATTGAAGAACGGATCGTTGTAAAACGGTACCGATATCAGGATTCGGCCAGCAGTCAGCGAGAATTCCGTAGGTTTAACATCAAAAAAAGTGTCGGCAGTAGTCATAGCAAAAATGGTTCAGACATACACAATCATCCATTTATTTTTCCAACTGCAAAAATACAATATATTTTATTGATTCAATAGATTTTTGTATATTTGCACTTTAAATAATCCTAAATGAGGTGCTCTTATTTCAGACAAACCCTCCTTTTGTGCATACTTACAATAGCTTGCATTGTAAATGGATATTGCCATAAACGGGATACCGTGGCGGCACGGAATTTAGAGTTTGTCGCCAACAAAGGGCAATGGGAGCAGCAGGTTCTCTACAAGGCCAAACTGAATGGCGGAGCCTTGTTTGCCGAAAATGACCGACTCACCTTCGTTTTTTTGGACCCCACACAGCTGTCACGCTTTAACGAAGCCAAACTGGATCCTACTTTGCATGCCGACGGCCACATCAACGCCGCCGCTTATCAGATGATTTTCAAAGGTTGCCAGAACAATACTGAAGTCATAGGCAACAAACAAAAAAGCTATCATCACAATTATTTTTTAGGCAAGCAAAAAGGCAAATGGGTAGCACAAGTACCTTTATATCAAGAATTAACATATCAACAACTCTACCAAGGCATCAAGCTTGTCTTATACCAGCATGAGCAACAATTGAAATACGAGTTTCACCTATCTGCCGGTGCCAATCCCAACGACATCCAAATCGAATATGCAGGTGTGAATAACCTGAGTATCAGCAACGGTAATCTGATTATCCATACGGATATCGGCCAGACCATAGAGTTGGCACCTTATACCTATCAGATGGACAAAAACGGCAAAGTGCAGGAGGTGGAATGCAGATTTGTACTACGCAAAAACACCATTTCCTTTCAACTGGGAAATTACGACAGAAGCAAAGAATTGGTTATTGACCCCGTGCTGATTTTTTCATCCTATAGTGGTTCATCAGCCGACAACTGGGGTTTTACCGCAACTTACGACAAACACGGCAACCTGTATGGAGGAGGTATCGCCTTCGGAGTCGGCTATCCAACCCAAGTGGGACATCACTACCAGGTGGATTATGCGGGTGGATCCTGTGATGTGGCCATTTCCAAATTTGACTCCACTGGTAGCCAGCTGTATTACTCCACCTACTTGGGAGGCACCGCGGCAGAGTGTCCCCATAGCATGTTTGTCAATGAGAATGACGAATTGTATGTCTTTGGAACCACAGGCTCCTACACTTTTCCCACCACAGCGCAAGCATACGACAACAGCTTCAATGGTGGTGTTCCCGTCAATGTGAACAATTCCGTCCAATTCCCCAATGGAACCGACATTTTCATAACCAAATTCAGTGCCGATGGCGACAGTCTATTAGCATCCACTTTTATTGGTGGAAGCAGCAATGACGGTCTGAATACCGGTAGTCCACTCAGAAAAAACTATGCCGACGAATCCAGAGGTGAAATCATTGTGGATGAGCAGAGCAACGTGTATGTGGTCAGTTGCACCTACTCAACCGACTTTCCCGTCACTGCAGGCAGTTTCCAAACCCAGAATAATGGCAACAAAGACGGGGTCGTCTTAAAAATGGACCAATCTCTTTCTCATCTGATATGGTCTTCCTATATTGGCGGTGTCGGTGACGAGGCCTGCTATAGTATGGACTTAGCCAGCGACAACAGCATTTATCTATGCGGGGGCACCAACACTGCTGACCTGCCCGTATCAGCCACAGCCGTCCAAGGCACATACGGAGGGGGCATCTGCGATGGTTTTGTAGCTCACATCAGCGAAAATGGCGACCAATTGCTGCACTGCACCTACATCGGCAAAGGCGACTACGACCAAAGCTATCTGCTGAAACTCAACCGCAACAACCACCCTTACATTTTCGGACAGACCAAGGCTGCAGGCAACAGCTGGATGCAGAACACACTATACGGACAAGCAGGGGGAGGACAGTTTATCACACACTTCACCCCTACCCTTGACAGCATCATTTGGTCCACAGCCTACGGTGTGGGAGGTGGCAGCGGTCCCGACATATCCCCTACAGCTCTGCTGGTTGACCTTTGCAACACGGTCTATATGTCCGGCTGGGGCAGTCACCAGCTCAACGGTTTCGGTGGCACCCAAGGATTGCCCATCACCCCTGACGCCCACCAAGTCACCACCGATGGCAGCGACTATTACTTTATCTGTCTGCGCGAGGACGGCAACACACCGGTTTATGCGACATTCTTCGGCAGCCCGCACTCTCGTGAGCACGTGGACGGCGGCACCAGCCGCTTCGACAAGAAAGGCAAGATTTACCAGGCCATCTGCGCCGGTTGTGGTGGTGATGACAACTTCCCCACCACCCCTGGTGCTTGGAGTGAAGTCAACGGCAGCACCAACTGCAACCTGGGCGTTGTCAAAATGGACTTCAACCTACCACTCATCATCGCCGATTTCGTAGCCCCCTCCATTGTCTGTTACCCTGACACGGTCTTCTTCGTCAACAATTCACAAACACATAGCCAGTGGACACAATTCCACTGGGATTTTGGCGATGGTACTACATCAGAAGAGAGGACGCCGTGGCACCAATACACCCAGGGAGGCATTTATCAAGTAACCCTCACCATCAGTGATAATAGCAGCTGTAACATATTGGATTCCATCAGCAAAAACATCCTGGTATTAACGGGCAGCTCGCAGACCTTGGCTCCCAAAGGTATTTGTAACGGAGAATTTGTCCAAATCGGAATAGCCCCCTCTGGAGGCACAGACATCCAATATCATTGGACACCAGAAAACACACTCAGCAACCCTCAAATCTCTAACCCCATAGCAACTCCTACCACCACCACAACCTATCAACTGATTATCAGCACTCCCTTCTGCTCTGACACACTCTACCAAAGTGTCAACGTCGAGAATTTGCAAATCAGCCCCATCTCAGATACCACACTCTGCCTTGGAAGCAATATCGACCTCCAATTCAACGTCACATCAGGAAGCCCAACACATATCGTCTGGTCACTGCATCCCGATTACAGCAATCCCTTTTCCGAAAACCAGCAACAAATCAACGTTAGCCCTACAGAAGACACGCACTATTATCTCAAAGTGGAAGGCCTGCTTTGTACCATCGAAAAAGACATCACTGTTCATATTTCCGCTGTAAACATTGAAGAAACACAGCCCGCAAGAATCTGTTTCGAAGACAGCATCCAACTCATGATTCATGCTACCGGCGGCAACAATTTGCAATACCAATGGCAGCCTTTAGACGGAATTGGGAGCGGAAGTAACAGCAACAGTCCCTGGATTCACCCCGCTTATTCAATCACATACACAGTCACCGTTACCAATGAATATGGATGCACTGCCACAGCTTCCATTCCCGTCACCAAACGCATTGGAACTTTCGCCGAAGGTTTGGAAGCCTGGTGCTCCGAATGCAGCATCATTGCCAATACTGTCACCCAGTTGCAGTCCACCAGTTACAGCGGCAACTACAGCTACCAATGGACACCCACAACAGGACTCTCAAACCCTAACAATTCCGAGACCAATGCGACACCTCTCGAAACCACAACCTACACTGTCACTGTCACCGACGAATACGGCTGCACTCTGTCAAAAAAAGTAACCATCGAGGTACTGCCTCTCGAATGTGATGAGCCGCTGGTATTTGTACCCAACACTTTTACTCCTAACGGAGATGGCAAGAACGATGTTTTATACGTGCGGAGCAGCATACTCAAAGAATTCACTCTTCGTATATACAACCGTTGGGGCGAGCTCATCTTTGAAAGCAGCAGCTTAGACAAAGGATGGGATGGGACCTTCAGAGGAATGCATTGTGAACAGGGCGTTTATGATTACTATCTGAAAGGAACCTGTATTAATGATGAGACTATTATCAAAAAAGGAAATATCAGCCTCATCTATTAATTTTTTTCAGAAAACCTTTTGATAATAAAAGATAATTCACTATTATTGCAAAAAATTACCACAATGAAACGTCATCATCTTCTCTTTTACTTTATACTGATGTTTTCAGTTTTTTCTCTATCATCTTGTCATGATAATCTTTTCACTCATGACCATATTGATGCTGATGGAGAATGGGGAATTCCCATTATCAATAAGAAAATCGGCTTGGATCAGCTGTTAGACAGGATGGACAGTGTGCAATATTTGCAAGCAGGAGAAAATGGGGTCTTCAAAATTATCATTGAGCGTGAGGCCAATGAACTTGTATCCATGAGACACATTTTTGAAATCCAAGACAAGACCTATGACTCGACAGGTGTGGTGTATATTGACACACTTCCCACTTTCCAAGTTACAGAATTGCTACCCATCAACCTGAGCAGCGAAGATGTGTTAGTCAAATCCGCCACCATCAAATCAGGTATTCTGACCCTGTCCTTCAATATCACATCCGCCAATTTCGATTATACAGCCATTCTGACAAGCGAAAATATCACTGATATGAGCGGCAATCCCATCCAATTGAATTTTAGCAATACACAACATCAACAAAGCATAAACCTCAGTAACCACAAAATAATGCCCAATGCGATGGGAACACTCATCATCGGTGCCACTATTACGGTCAGCGCCGATGTTCCGGTTTATCAAATCAGCTACGAATGCCACAGCTCCTTAACCAATTTTGTCATTCAAAGTCTTACCGCACAATTTAGTCCTGTTGAAGTGGAATTAGACCAAACCATGGGATTCTCACTGCCACTTAACAAATTCCAATTCGACCACATCCAATTCAATAATGCCAAAGCAAGCCTGTTTAGCAAAAATAGTTTATGTACTATTGGAGGTTCCCTCAATGAACTCAGCTTGCAGGGAGAACAAAGTGGCACTCACCCATTGATTTCCAGTCCTGTTTCCTTATTCTCTCCCCTCTCCGCCAACCAGTATGTGCAAGTGGCAGAAACCAATCTGCAGCCCATCACATTCAATCGCGACATTAACGCGCTGAAATTACGAGGCGACCTCAATGTCAACCCTGATGGCTTCGCTGCCGGAGATATTAACGTGGATGAGAATTCATCCTTAAGTTTGAAAATCAAGACCGAAATCCCCACCAATTTGTCTGTTGACAATGCGGTATATCACGACACTTTGGAAAGCTCACTGTATGAAGCTTTCAATGTGATCGCCTCCCAGTCTATAGAGAAAATCACTATCAGGATTGCGCTGACTAATGCATTTCCTTTTGACTTGACACCCACCATCGAATTCCTGAATACCAAAAATGGTGAAAAATATCAATTGAATTTGAATAACGTTCAGATACATGGTTCCTACAACGGTGTTCCATACGTAAACGAACCCATTTATATTGAATTCACAAATGAGAATGCACAAAAAATCATCCAGTCGGACAAAGTGATTTTCAATTTCCACATCACCACCAATGGAAATACTGTTGAAATCACTGATTCGCAATATGTTAATATCGCAATGGGTGCTAAAGTATCCTATTCAACAATTAATTTTTAAAAGATGAAAAAATACATTCTACTTATAATTGTCAGCACTTTGGCATGGACTTTAGCGGCCCAAGATGGAATCACGCTCCATTTTATGCGTTTGAATCCCTATTCTGACTACTATAACCCCTCAATGCATCTGCAATACAATGGTTATGTAGGCATTCCTGGCATCAGCCATGTCAATGCAGCCTTAACCAATACCAGTGCACGGTACAAAAACATTTATGTTTCCAACAACAACGGGAATATCAACATCAATCTCAATAATTTTGTCAGTAAGCTGTCGAATAAAAAAAACATGTTGAATACCAACGTGGCTGTCAATATTATTGATTTTGGTTTCAGAACCAAGCCCATACGTTTTTCTTTCAGTTATCGTATCCGTATGGACGAGTACTGCAGCTACAACAAAGACCTTATCGCACTTCCCGTACATGGCAATATGAGTTATCTCGGGCCAAAGAATCCGGCACGTCCCGAACTCAGATTAAGTATGAACGCCTATCAGGAATTTGCATTAGGAATGCAAGTGGATATCAATTCCTGCCTTTATCTCGGTTTCCGACCTAAGCTGCTTTTTGGCATTGCCAACATCAAAACAAGGAAAGCAAATGCCACACTCTATACAGACCCGGAAGACTATACCTTGACCATGAACTATGGTATTGAATACTATACTTCAACGGCCATTCCATATAGCATTGGAATGAGTCCAAATGGAGATCTGAATTTCAATTTCGAAACAGAAAACATCATGAATAACCTGGGCAAATCCTTTAAAAATATGGGAGCTGCCCTTGATTTTGGCATGACCTACCGTATCAACAACATGTTTGGAGTTGCCGCTTCCGTATTGGATTTAGGCTTTATCCGATGGAATCACAATTGCAAGAGAACTTACGGTACTGTTAATGAGGCAAATCCCAATTATCATGATGGCAATCTCGTTTTCAACGGCATTCTCCAGGATGTAATGGAACAATATTCGGGCGAATCCGAATCAGTGCTCGACGTGGTCCATAAGTTTTTTCCTATTGAAAAAACTAACATAAAATCTTATACAAGTGTTCTTGCCGCCCGTTTTTTGGTGGAGGGCTACTGCAACCTGGGCAAGCATCACCGTCTCTCCGCCCTGTTCCAAGGCAGAATCGTCAACAAGCAATTCATACCCTCTTTCACTGTGGCATGGAATGGTAATTTCCTTAACTATTTCGACCTTTGTGTAAGCTATACGGTGGCCAAAAGAAGTTACACCAACCTCGGCTTGGGTGTGGGATTCAACTTGAAAATATTCCACTTGTATGTCGTTACCGACAATATATTCGGCTTCATTAATAGCAAAAGCATACAACGCGCTATCCTTAACGCCAACAATGCCAACGTACAAGTAGGTTTAGTCTTCGACTGGGGCCAGACCCAAGAGAAAAGAATAGAAAGGAAAACCAGACGCAACTTCGAAGTAATACCCGAATAATCGCGATAATCAAAAAACAAAAGCTATGATACAATTCAATTACAGTCAAAATCTATTGTTTTCTGATGCTGACATGCAACAACATCAGGAAGAAATCTCGAAAGTCTACCAACAACTGACCACAAAAAGTGGTAAAGGCAACGATTTCCTTGGTTGGCTTGATTTGCCGGAAGAAACTGACGAAGTTTTGCTCAATCAAATCCAGAGCTGTGCCAACCGCCTGGAACGCCAATCAGAGATTGTCGTGGTCATTGGCATCGGCGGCTCATATCTTGGTGCCCGTGCCGTAATTGAAGCCTTGCAACACAGCTACAAAGGCTTCAGTCCCTTCAGCGACAACCATGCCCCATACGTCACATACGCAGGTAACAATATCAGCGAAGACAACCTTTGCGAATTGCTGGAAGTGCTCGACCATAAGGATTATTCCCTGATTGTCATCTCCAAATCTGGCACCACCACCGAGCCGGCCATAGCCTTCAGAATTTTGAAAAAACATTGCGAGGACAAGTATGGCAAAGAATGGGCCAAACAGCGTATTGTGGCCATCACCGACAAAACCCGTGGAGCCCTGAAACAGATGGCAGACGCCAATGGTTACGAGACTTTCGTGATCCCTGATGACGTAGGTGGCCGTTATTCTGTGCTTACCCCCGTCGGCTTACTGCCTATCGCTGTGGCAGGCTTCGACATTCGCCAGCTGATTGCCGGTGCTCGCGCCATGCGTCATGAATTGCTGTCACAAACCAATCTGAACGACAATATCGCCCAACAATACGCCCTGATACGCTACCTGCTATATCAAAGCGGCAAGAAAATAGAATTAATGGTGGCCTACAATCCAAAGCTGGCTTTCTTTATCGAATGGTACAAGCAACTTTTCGGCGAAAGCGAAGGCAAAGAAGGCAAGGGCATCTTCCCCACAGGAGCCACTTTTTCCACCGACCTGCACTCTTTGGGTCAGTATATCCAGGAAGGTGAGCGTCACCTGTTTGAAACCGTGCTTTCCATCCAGCAATCACGCTTCCAGGTACCCATTCCAGAAGATGCAGAGAACCTTGACAAGCTCAACTATCTCTTAGGCAAATCCATTCAGGAAATCAACCTCACGGCTGAAGAAGGAACTCGTATGGCCCATGTGGACGGCAAGGTTCCCAACCTGCGACTGATAGTTCCCAAAGTGGACGAAAACAACTTAGGACAACTCATCTATTTCTTTGAATTCAGCTGCGCTTTGGGTGGCTATCTGCTGGACATCAACCCCTTCGACCAACCTGGTGTGGAAGCCTACAAGAAAAACATGTTCCGCCTGCTTGGCAAGCCCCAATAATCTACAGCGATTATGCAGTTTTTCTATCATCCGGATCTGTCACATCCCGTTTTCGAACTACTCCCCGAGGAAGCAAAACATTGCGTGAAAGCCCTTCGCAAAAAAACAGGTGACAAAATCTATGTTACCGACGGTCAAGGCCGAAGAGCAACGGTGCAAATCATGGATACCTCCCCGGGCCATTGTACCGTGCAAATTCTCGAGATTGAAGAGCAATATGCCATGAGGAAGCATTGCTTCCATCTGGCCATTGCCCCCACCAAAAATGCCGACCGTATAGAATGGCTGGTGGAGAAAAGCATTGAAATAGGCATCGAACAACTGAGCTTCATCAGGTGTGAGCACTCTGAAAGGACAAAAATAGACTTGGATCGACTGCAACGCATAGCCATCTCCGCCATCAAGCAATCGAACACAAGCCTTATTCCTTTGATGCAAATAATTGATTACAAAGATTTTATAATCAACAACAATACCATAGAGCATCGCTATATTGCCTGGTGCGACGAACATAACCATGAAGAGTTTGCCCAACAGGAGCTCAAAGACAAGGATGTTATTTTGCTGATAGGTCCCGAGGGGGATTTCAGTCCCGAGGAAATAACTTTGGCGGAACAGAACGGCTACAAAGCCATCAAGTTGGGTTCAAGGCGTTTGCGCACCGAAACCGCCGGACTGTATGGGGTTTGTGTTTATGCGGGCATGCAGTGATCAGGAATCAGGGGTCAGGGGTCAGGGGTCAGGAATTTTAAAATATAACTTTCAGTTTTCAACTTTCAACTTTCAACTTTTATCATTGGCACATTAAAACTCCCCTCGAACGTACAGCGTGAGACTCCCCTGCGAAGCACTCCCCTTGAGCACGAAGTGCGAAACTCCCCCCTAATTATCATTGGCTAAATAAATTTAAATTTAAGCAGCTGTATCTCAAAAAATTTTCGTATTTTTGCAGCCCAATTTGAAAGAGGCTCTTTAAATTGTGTTACAGACAGTTAACCTCATTGTAAAACCTAAAAAAAGACCTGCAACATTCAGGTCGTTAAAAAACAAAATGTCAGAAGAATTATTAGAAAACCAGGAACCCGTAGCAGAACAAGCTCCTGCTGCTGAAGAAAATCAAGTTGAACAAGCTCCCGTTGCAGAAGCTCAGGAGAAGGCTGCACCCGTTGCAGAGGAACTTCCCGAAGTGGAAAAGAAACCTCGCACCATGCCCACTATCCAGAACGAATACGGCTCACTGGACAATTTTGATTGGTCCTCTTTGGACAAAAAAGGTCACAAGTATGATGACCAAGAAAAAGAAAAACTGGAAGAAGCTTACACCAAGTCTTTCAAATCCATCGACGAACAAGCTGTTATCGAAGGTACTGTAGTATCTATCAACAGCCGCGAAATCGTGGTGAACATCGGTTTCAAATCTGATGGTGTTATCGCCGCTTCCGAACTTCGTTACAACCCCGACCTCAAAATCGGTGACAAAATCGAAGTTTACGTAGAAAGCCAAGAAGATGCCAATGGTCAGTTGCAGCTTTCTCACAAGAAAGCCCGCATCCTCAAATCATGGCAGCGTGTTAACGAAGCTTACGACAACCAGGAAATCATCACCGGTTATGTTAAAAGCAGAACCAAAGGTGGCTTGATCGTTGACGTATTCGGCATCGAAGCCTTCTTGCCCGGTTCACAAATCGACGTTAAGCCCATCCGCGACTACGACGTATTTGTTGACAAAACCATGGAATTCAAGGTTGTCAAGATCAACCACGAGTACAAAAATGTGGTTGTTTCTCACAAAGCCCTTATCGAAGACGTTATCGAAGCCCAGAAAGCTCAGATTATCGCTGGTCTCGAAAAAGGTCAGATTCTGGAAGGTACTGTCAAGAACATCACCTCTTACGGTGTGTTCATCGACCTCGGTGGCGTAGACGGTTTGATCCACATCACCGACCTGTCATGGGGACGTATTATCCATCCCGAAGAAATCGTTCAGCTCGACCAGAAGATCAACGTGGTTATCCTCGACTTCGACGAAAACAAGAAACGTATCGCTCTCGGCTTGAAACAGCTGACTCCGCATCCTTGGGACGCTCTTGATCCCAACCTCAAAGTGGGTGACAAGGTTAAAGGTAAAGTGGTGGTTATCGCTGACTACGGCGCATTCGTTGAGATTCTGCCCGGCGTTGAAGGTTTGATCCACGTTTCTGAAATGTCATGGTCACAGCACCTGCGTACCGCTCACGACTTCCTGAAAGTTGGTGACGAAGTGGAAGCTGTTGTATTGACTCTCGACCGCGAAGAAAGAAAGATGTCTCTCGGTATCAAACAGCTGATTCCGGATCCTTGGGCAGACATTCTGACCAAATATCCTGTTGGCTCAAAACATACCGCTACCGTTCGCAACTTCACTAACTTCGGTATCTTTGTTGAACTCGAAGAAGGTGTTGACGGTCTAATTCACATCTCCGACCTGTCATGGTCCAAGAAAATCAAACATCCGGCTGAATTCACCAAGATCGGCGAACCCATCGAGGTTGTTGTTCTTGAAGTGGACACTGAAAACCGCCGTCTGAGCTTGGGTCACAAACAGCTCGAAGAGAATCCTTGGGATGTTTTCGAAACCGTATTCACCGTTGGTTCTATCCACGAAGGTACCATCACCAGCATGACCGACAAGGGTGCTATCGTTGCTCTGCCTTACGGTATCGAAGGTTTCGCTTTCAACCGTGGCCTGATGAAGGAAGACAAGTCAAACGCTAAGGTTGACGAAGTTCTGCCTTTCAGAGTTATCGAATTCTCTAAGGAAGCCAAGAAGATCACCCTGTCTCATACAAAAGTATGGCAGGAGACCAAGGAAGACGAAGAGAAACGCATCAAGGCTGAAGAAAAGAAGAAACAAAAAGACATCAACAAAGTGAACGAAAGCAATGCTGAAAAGACCACTTTGGGTGACTTGAACATTCTTCAGTCTCTGAAAGAAGACTTAGAGAAAAACGAACAATAATCGTTGATTTCTCTTTGAAAAAAAAGACCGCTCCACAAGGGCGGTCTTTTTTTATTCGAGAAAAATAAGTATCTTTGCACTCGTAAAAACAAGTCTTATGAAGAAATTAATCAGCCTTTTCGTATTGTTTATCGCAACCGCCGTAATATCAACAGGTGTCTTCGCCCAGAAAGTATATTCATGCCAGTACAAGTCCGATGCCGATGTGAAAGTATATGTGTGTCAGTATAAATCGGATGCCGACCTGGTAGTGTATGAGACCAAGTACAAATCGGAAGCCAGCGACAATTCAGGGATTTGGTACTTTTGCGAGTACAAATCAGACGCTGATGTCAAAATCTACTTCTGCCAGTATAAGTCAGACGCAGACATCGTCATCTATTTCTCAAAATACAAATCGGATGCGGGATGGAAGAAGAACGAGAAAAAACATCTGATGTACAAGAGGCATTGACAATATTAAATAGAATCCGGCTTGAGAATCGGTATTGAAGGAAAAAGCAATTTTAATATTATGAAAACCATTTTTGAATTAATCAGGATTTACACCCATAACAAAGGGCATTATCCGCTTAGGGAAACCCAAACATACGACCTGGGACTGTTCTCCACCTTGACAAAGGCGGAGACGCAGATGCGCAAAGATGTGAAAGAGTGCCAAGAGTATGAGAGGGAACGGTTGAAATACATTGCCGAGAACGAAGAATACCGCGACGACGAGAAACGGTACGGGCACAACATTGTATTGGCATACAGAATCACAGAATACGAACTGGATGTGACGAAATGGTGGGGTGTCCAGTCGATGCGCACCTACACCGCTGACGGACAGCCTAACGACGAGTGCCTGCTCGACTACAAGTGCGAACGCCATTTCAAAGGTCGCACACCCGACAAAATCCGATTCCAGCCAGGTGACATCGTGGAGGTAATTGACGAATGGAGAGCGGAACTCTGCGTGGTGGGGCACGCACAACCCACAACGGAGGACCATGCCAACTACCGCAAGCGTTGTTGGAAACGCTGTTCAGACGATTCTTCATGCTCAAAAGCACCGTGCCGAGACAAAAGCGCTGAATACAAGGAGGGAAACTGCGTCTTCCAGTGGGATTACAGCGATGATAGCTATTTGATGTATTCACTTGGCGAGGGCGACACACACTTCCATCCCGAATCGCCCATGGTGTTCCGTCCCACCAAACCTGTGTCGAAATCGCTGCGGGAGAAACTGCGGGCGAAATATGAGGAGATGGAATCTTGAGGATGAGCCGGAGCAAAAAAAGTTTGCGTTGCGGTTTTAGACTTCTTCTTTCAAAGAAAGAAAAAAACGCTCGATGAGGGCGTTTTTTTCTTTAGACTTAGCGTAATTAATTGTTTTTTTTATATTTTTGCACCAAAATAATTAAGCCCCAATAACATGAGAAGAAGAAATTTAATTGTTATGACAGCATTTTTATGCTGCATCGCACTGGTTTCATGCAAAAAAAACGATATAAAGCCAGATAACTATAACGGAAACACAGAGAATCCTGGAGGTGGCGGTGGCAACCAACAGAATCCTTCCACTGCAGTGATTATTCATAATGCTGTTACTGATTATGACGGAAACAGTTACGATGCAGTACAACTCGGCAACCAAATATGGATGGCTGAGAACTTGCATACTACTCATTTTGCCAATGGTGCTGCCATTCCGGTAGGTCCGTCTGATTACTCTCCATCCAGATGCACACCACCTAATGGAGATGCAAATACCTACGGTTATCTCTATAATTGGCCAGCTGTGGTATATGGTTCAAATGGCAGTGCGGCCAATCCTAGCGGAGTGCAAGGAGTTTGCCCCACAGGTTGGCATGTGCCGAGTGATGCGGAATGGACACAAATGACCGACTACGTGGGAAACCAAAGCGAGTTTGTGTGCAACAGTTCAAGCAATAGTATTGCGAAAGCGTTGGCGTCGGATCATGGGTGGCAAATGTCTGGTGGCAATGAATGTGCTGTATGTTATGACCAGAGCACAAACAACGCCACTGGTTTTTCGGCATTCCCCGTCGGCAGAAATTTTTCCGAGAGTTTCGACGGATTCGGCAATATCGCATACTTCTGGACAGCTACCAAAAGTTCCGGAAATAATGTGTACTACCGATATATCAGTGCACAAAATACTAGCGTGGAAAGCTTCGATAGTTTCATGTATGGATATGGCTATTCCGTACGCTGCGTGAAAGATTAATTGACTTAGCTATCTGACTTCTGCAACCTGCAACCTAAAGGTACACCTCCAGCAACCTGCTCTTTCCTTCGGGAATGAGATTCAACTCGGAGATGCAGGCGGGTACCAGCAACACCTCGCCAGTGCGGAGCTCAAACTGCTCGTCGTCGGTGAAAGTGTGAACATGGCCTTCAATACACATGTATATGATGAAGGAGTCGATTTCCGTGTAGGTCTTCTTCAACGGTTTTTCAAAATATATCTCATTCAGGTTGAAAAAATCCGAACGCAACAATTTGCTGGTAGTGTTAAATTTCTCTTCGTAATTGATTTTGCCAGCAGGAAGTGTGTTTTTCACAGTATCATCCGCTGGGGTTGTGGAAGACGATTCATGCGACGTCTCGGCATTAGAAGCATCTGATTCATTCTGAATAGGTTCACCCTCAAAATGAATAGCATCAAATGCTTCGTCCACGTGCAGTTCGCGGCTGTTGCCCTGCTCATCTACCCTATTCCAGTCAAAAATACGATAAGTCACATCCGATGGCTGCTGGATTTCAGCCAACAGCACACCCTTGCCAATGGCATGAACCGTGCCTGCGGGGATAAAGAACAAATCACCTTTTTTCACCGGGTAGAAACACAGCAACTGGTCAATGGTACCAGACTCCACAGCATCCCAATATTGGTCACGGGTAACTCCATCTTGGAAGCCGACATACAAACCCGCTCCTTCATCCGCTTGAATCACATACCACATCTCCGTCTTACCATTCATACCATAGCGTTCCTGGGCCAACTTGTCATCCGGATGCACTTGCACCGACAAGTCATCTGTAGCATCTATATACTTGATTAACAGCGGAAAACCTAACCCATATTTATCATACACCTTATCTCCCAACAGCTCACCCATATACACCTCTATCAGCTCATTTAAATCATTATCATCTGCGAAAAAACCATTGGCGACCACCGACACATTGTCCTCGATGGCAGAGATTTCCCAGCTTTCGCCACAGTTTTTCATATCAGCAACAGGGCGATGCAAAATCTTCTTAATCTTGTCACCACCCCATATTTTATCCTTAAAGAAAGGCTTGAATTTTAACGGATATAGCATAGTTTAGTTATTGGGGACGTATATTTTTCTATTTTTCAGCTCATGATTCGGCATAGGCTTGTCGGGATTACGTCGATTAACACTCTTGACAAACAGCCACTTGCCTTTCTCAATGACAAAACCCTGATTCAGACTAGATTCCGGCACCATAAACGATGGCAAATTCGGCACTCCCTCACTCAATGGCACCAACTCATCAAAAACAATCATCTTTGCATACACCTTGTCATAAATCACCTGTTTGGTTTTGGGATCACGCTTGCCTGTGCCCACATTATATGACTGATACTCATAATTCAGGCTCATGGAAGCATCCTTTGAATAGCTGATGATGACACGACTGCATTTTTCAGTATATTTTTTGAAGATGTTAGCCCCGAAGACAGGTGTCATATCGTTCTTAAAATGAAGTACTTCTATAATTTTCTCATTGGTAAACAAATCATTGCCATTCCAACCCAGCAATGTGTAATAGGTCTTTTCGCCACTCTCCACCGGAATCACCTTATAATACACAGCCCCATACCAACGATTGTGATTCCCCACATACGTTTTGGGATAGTCTATGGAATAACGTTTGTCATATAGAGGAATGACCATATAATGCTTACGGGTGGAGCTATACACCTGCATAAGGCCAAAATTCTCATAACTGTAATCATCCTTGATGATGTACCAGGTGAACAGCTTGAATAATTTGTCGGGAGAAGTCACCACAGAGAAATTCTTCACCGAATCCCAGGTAAACTTAAACGAGCCTTCTTCTTGCAAAACATTCTCTAACAGATACATAAAATCCTCATTGCGGCTCAGACGCTCGGTTTCGGAGGCTCCATTCATCACCTGTTCGCGCAGATTGATCAGCGAATCCTCCCACAAACGGAAGTCAAAACCCTTCTTCTGCTTCTGCCCCAAGGAGGCGAAACAACAGAGTATCAGGCCGATGACGAAAAAATATCTACGCATTCCGATGCTAATAAACTGCAAAATTACAATTTTTTTTGATAAGCGTTGTCATCAAACGGGATTTTCATGTCATATATTGTGCTACCAGGGGAAATACATCCATATCACATCGCTCCAAAAGTCCCTGCATTTCATTCTTCAATTTGAAAAAAATGATTATCTTTGCATGCTTATTCTGTATTAATCAAAGTTTTTTCCTAAAAAAACAGTATTCACCTGCAAATATTCGGCTTAATGAAAGCACAGGAATTCAAGTATTTTGCCTTTATCAGTTATAATTCCAAAGACATTGAATGGGGAAAACGACTACAACGGAAACTGGAGCATTACCGCATGCCATCCACCCTCTGTAGTGAGCACGGATGGGAGCGAATTCCTATTAAACCTGTGTTTTTTGCGCCCACCGACATTCAGCCCGGTGGCCTTTCGCAAGAACTACAAGAAAGACTGACAGCCTCTCGGAACCTGATTGTGATATGCTCGCCCAATTCAGCAAAATCGGATTGGGTGGGAAAAGAAATAGAATTCTTCCACCAGCTGGGCAGAACGAAAGACATCCACTTCTTCATTGTGGAGGGAGAACCTCATAGTGGAAATCCAGACACGGAATGCTTCAACCCTGTAGTAAACACACTCGGGCTACCCGAAATACTCGGGGCCAACATCCATGAGAAAATTTATCCTTTCCCTTGGCTGAACAGAGAACGTGCCTATGTGCAACTCATCTCCAAACTGCTGAATGTGGAATTCGACACCATTTGGAAGCGACACAAAAGACAGCTTATACGCAAAATCATAGCCTGGACAGCGGGAATTATGCTTGTTGTAGCAGCATTGATCGCCGTAAAAGTCAACAACCAACCCATAGACGCCTGTGTCTCGTTACATGAGACTTCCACTCACAACAATAATCTGCCACCATTGAAAGACGCAGTGGTAACTCTGGAACTTGACAACAAAACAGAAACGGACACCCTCCATACGATGGATGAACAACTCATTTTCAAGAATATTCCCCATAAATTCCTCAACAAGAAAGTCCACCTGACAGTGACCTGTCCTAATTTCCAGACGACCGATACCAGCATGATTTTGACAAAAAACATGACTGTTCACATTGCCCGCGACCCAATGGTATTTGGTCAAATCAAATTCAGAATTTATAATCCCAATACAGAACAATACCTTTCAAATATTGAAGTGATGATTGATGGACATACTGTCATTTCCGATGAAACCGGTCTTGTCAGTTTCAGTATTCCCTTAGAATCACAAAAGAAAACCTATCCTGTTTCCGCCAGCATACCCTTGCACGAGGACAGCATTTATATGCCTTGCGGTGACAGCTATCATATTTTCACAAAATAACATAATATCAAGTAAATCAATATTTTATGAACAGACTTATTCTCATTATAACCATTTTCATTTTTACCGCTACCCTATCCTCTGCCCAAAGCACCCAAAAAGGCCATGTGAAAACCAAGGGACGAATAGGCCAAAATGGGCAGCTGATTCCCGGCACACGCCTAAGCGGTGCATCCATCATACTTCTGAACGGGCACTCCACCGTCAGCGATGCCAACGGCAATTTCAGTTTGACCATTCCTGACAAAAATTTCTACCTGAACAAAGTTCAAAAGCAAGGATATGTCCTTACCGACCCGGAGATGTTGCAGAAGCAGTACGCCTATTCCACCAATCCGCTGGTGATTTCCATGGAAACACCCCAGCAACAATTAAAAGATCAGCTGAATGCCCAGCGGAAAATAGAAAACACCTTGCGGCAACAACTGCGTATACGGGAAGCAGAGCTGGACTCTCTTCGGGCACTGAACAAATTAAATGAAGAGGAATACTATGCCGCCTTACAGCGATTATATGATGATGATGCCAATGAAAATTTGGTCAAACAAATGTCGCAACGCTATGCCGAGCTGGATTATGACCTGATGGATCAATTCCAGCAACAACTCAGCGTTTTTATTCTGAATGGGGAACTGACCCGAGCCGACTCCATGCTGAAGACCAAGGGCAATCTGTCGTCAGACATCAAAGAGCTGCACCAAATCAAACAAGCCAATACACAGGAGCAGAAAGAGTTGGAGCGTCGCCATGCCCAGTTGGATTCCAGCATCTCCTATTCGCAATGGCTGATGGAGGATATCGCCATGCGCTGCTTTGGCAAAGCCGAAATCTTCAAGCTGAAACACCAGAACGACTCTGCCGCCTACTATCTCGAGCTGCGGGCAAGCCTCGACACCACCAACGTGGAATGGCAAATGGAAGCCGGCCAGCTGCTCGACAATTACCTGGCGCAATATGACAAAGCCATGGCATACTATCAGCGCGCATTGAGGCAATCGTTGGCGCAATACGGAAAGAATCATCCCAAAGTATCAAGCAGTTACAACAATATCGGCTCTATCTACATGGCCAAAGGCGACTATTCCAAAGCGTTGGAATATTACAAACTGTCTCTGAATATCTTCAAAAACATATATGGAGAACAAAATTCTCAGACTGCGGGAGAATACAATAACATCGGGTACATTTACAATGCCATGGGCAATCATGCAAAAGCCATGGAGAACTATCAGAAAGCATTGGATATATGGGTAAAAGAATTAGGAGAGAACAATTCATACGTGGCGACCTGCTACAACAATATCGCTGACGTTTACAAACGACAGGGACACTTGGACGAAGCTTTGAACTATTTTCAGAAAGCATTGAACATCAGAAAGAACATTTCCGAAGAAGGCAATCCCGAATTGGCCAGCAGCTACAACAATATCGCCAATGTTTATGCCGACCAGTGGAAGTTGGCTCAGGCATTGGAATATTACCAGACTTGTGTGGACGTACTGAAATCTTTTTATGGAGAGACACCCCATCCCAACATCGCCATAGCATACAACAACATTGGTTTGATATACAAATATCAGAAAGATTATCCCAAAGCAATGGAGTTCTTCCAGCAAGCCTTAGACATATTGCAACCGATTTTTGACGAAAAGCACCCTGCCATAGCCACCATTTATGTCAACGTAGGCGGTATCTTAGAGCAAACAGGGGACTATGCCCATGCAATGGAATTTTATCAAGAAGCCTTAAACATCAACAAATCCATCTATGGGGAAAATCATTCTGATTTGGCGGCTTGTTACAATAACATCGGCTACATACAATATCTCCAAAAGGACTATGCACAAGCATTGGAATACTATCAAAAAGCGCTGCCCACATTCCTGGCTACCTACGGAGAGAATCACCCCATGGTCGCCACCTGTTACAACAACATGGGACTGGCCTACACCAAACAAAAAGAATATGCCCAAGCCTTGACATGTCAGGAAAAAGCGCTAGAAATCAGGAAAGCTGTTTTCGGGAAAGACCACTCCGCAGTGGCCCAAAGTTATAGAAACATCTGTTTCGTTTATTCCACTCAGAAAGACTATGCAAACGCCATCAAATATTATCAGAAAAATTTGGTTATTGAAGAAGCATTATATGGGAAAAACCATCCGGAAGTAGCTGTCAGTTACAATGTTATCGGCAATTTGTATAACAACTACGGAAAAACAACCAAGGCCATACAATATTACCAGAAGGCATTGACCATCTGGAAAGCGACATACGGAGAAAACCACCAATATGTGGCAACGGGATACAGCAATATCGGTTTAGCCTACCTGACCGACAAAGACTATGCCAAAGCACTGGAATACTATCAGATAGCTCTGGAAATCAGAAAAAAAATATACGGAGAGGACCACGCTGAAACCAAAAAGATACTCAACAAGATTGAAGAAATCAATCAAAAAATGCAAAATCAATAATCTTTTATTCAGCCTTTGAATTTATTCTGAAAAAATTATGAAGAAGTCTTTTTTTGTCCTTTTTATCCTTTTCGCTTTCACATGCGCCACCGCACAGACCATACAGAAAGGCTATGTGAAGACCAAGGGCCGCTTGGACAAAAACGGTCAACTGATTCCCGGCACACGACTGAGTGGAGCATCCATCATGCTTCTGAACGGGCACTCCACCGTAAGCGATGCCGACGGTAACTTCAGCCTAACACTTCCTGACAAAAAATTTTACTTGAACAATGTGCTGAAACAGGGCTTTGTCCTCACTGATCCTGAGGTGTTGAAGAAAGAATACACCTATTCCGCCAACCCACTGGTCATCACGATGGAAACGCCTGAGAAGAAGTTGCAAGACCAAATAGAGACCCAGCGGAAAATAGAGAGCACCCTGCGGAAACAGCTGCGCCAACGGGAAGAAGAACTGGACTCACTCCTGAAAATTAACAAGTTGACCGAAGACGAATACTACCAGAAAATCCAACAGCTGTACGATGACAAATCCAATGAAAAGCTGGTGAAAGAAATGTCCAGACGCTATGCCGAAATGGACTTTGACATGATAGACAGTTTCCAACTCCAGCTTTGTTTTTTCATCATGAACGGGGAACTGACCAAGGCCGATTCACTGATAAACAGCAAAGGAGATATATTGGCCGACATCGCAACGCTGAATGCCCTAAGGATAGCCAATGAAAAGGAACTGGGAAAATTGGATAAGCGCAAGCAGGCTCTGGATTCCAGCATTCTCTATGAGCAATGGCAACAGCAGCATCTCGCCCAACTTTGTACTGACAAAATCGAGACCTTCCGGAAGATGAACCAGACCGACTCTGTCGCCTACTATCTTGCGACACGGGCGACCATTGATAATGCCAATGTGACGTGGCAGTTAGAGGCGGCCCAGTATTTGGACCAGCAATTATCTGATTACCCCAAAGCACTGGTTTATTATCGCCGTGCCTTAAAACAGCTGGAAGCCACATACGGAAAGAATCATCCCGACACACAGGCTGTTGCAAGACGCATCAAAGAAATTGATAAGTGACAATGCACAATGGATGATGCACAATAGATGAGGGTTCCTATATTCTTGAATTTTGTATTCTAGCTGTAACCTGCTACCCGCTCTAATCGCGGACACAACGAACCGAAAGACCATAATCCTTCACGAAACCGCTTTCTTCCACATTGGCAGAATGAAGGTATAGGAAAAGATAATACACGCGGGTGAAAGGAATACCATAATCAGAACCACTGAAATCAGTAGCACTCCAGAAAGAGGCAGTCTCACCGAAAAAATTATAATATCCATCGCGGAAATCACCTGCGGGAAGGGCAGAAAAACCAGTCGCGTTATTCGCACTCAAATCATTGCCCACCGCACACGGTTCCATACTATTATACCATCCTGTAGTGGCTGATATCGCCTTGGCAATATAGCTTGTATCATTCCCGCATATATACTGACTCTGGCTCCCCACATAATCGGTCAATTGTTTCCACTCCGCAATACTCGGCACATGCCAGCCATTAGGACAAATGCCTTGAACCCCGCTGGGATTGGCATCACTTCCGCTTTCCCCATGCATTATCGCAGGCCAGTTGTACAAGTAACCGTAAGTGGAAACGTTGTTGACATCATTATTGGGGTTATAACGGTATGGTGAAGTTGTGCTGGAACTGGGTCCTAATGGGATTTCGGCACCATCAGCATATCGGGAGGTACGCAGATTCTCCGCCATCCATATCTGAGAGCCAATCTAAACCGCATCGTAAGAATTACCGTCTATGTCGGACACAGCATTACGGAGAATCACTGCTGTGGAAGGATATTCTTTATCGTTGTCGTTTTTCTTTTCCTTTTTGCAAGAAGTCAAAAATAATGCTGATGATACTGAAAAAAACAAGCCTAAGATAAAAAACTTTCTCATAAATTAATACGCATTTATGATTTACAAAATGTTCAGCAAAGATACACATTAATTTCATCGGCACATTGAAAAATTTCGTATCTTTGCAAACTTTATTTAAAACAATCTAAATATGATTAATATTACATTACCTGACGGTTCTGTCAAACAGTACAACCAAGGTGTTACGCCTTACGAGATTGCCAGCAGCATCAGCGAAGGATTGGCACGCAACGTATTGGCTGCCAATGTCAACAATCAGATTGTGGAGCTCAGCCGCCCCATCAATGAGGACGCTGAAGTGAAGTTGCTGACATGGAATGACGAGGACGGCAAGGGCGTGTTCTGGCACAGCTCCGCCCACTTGATGGCCGCCGCCATTGAAAGCCTTTATCCTGGTGTCAAGTTCGGCATCGGCCCCCATATCGAAAACGGCTTCTACTACGACATCGACTTCATGGATTACAGCATCTCTTCCGATGACTTCCCGAAAATCGAAGCCAAAATGCAAGAGCTGGCCTCCCAGAAAATCAAATTCGTGCGCCGCGAGGTGAGCAAAGCCGAAGCTCTTGACTACTTTACCAAGAAAGGCGACGAATACAAATTGGAGCTGATCAATGACCTGGAAGATGGCACCATTACTTTCTATGAGAGCGGTCCTTTCACCGACCTTTGCCGCGGTCCGCACTTGTACGACACCGCCTCCATCAAGGCCATCAAGCTGCTGAAAACCGCCGGTGCTTACTGGCGTGGCGACGAGAAGCGCAAACAGCTGACCCGTATCTATGCCATCACCTTCCCGAAGAAGAAAGAATTGGATGAATATCTTGTTTTGTTGGAAGAAGCCGCCAAACGCGACCACCGCAAATTAGGTCGTGAGCTGGAATTGTTCACCTTCTCACCACTTGTGGGACAAGGTCTGCCCTTGTGGTTGCCTAAGGGTGCTGCCCTGCGCGACCGTCTGGAACAGTTCCTCCGCAAAGTACAGAAAAAATATGGTTATCAGCAGGTTATCACTCCGCATATCGGAAATGTAAACCTTTATAAGACCTCTGGCCACTATGCCAAATATGGTGCGGACTCTTTCCGTCCCATCACTACCCCGCAAGAGGGCGAGGAGTTCTTCCTGAAACCGATGAACTGTCCTCACCACTGCCAGATTTACGCTGCTCGTCCACGTTCCTACAAAGAACTGCCTCTCCGTCTGGCCGAGTTCGGTACAGTTTACCGTTATGAGCAAAGTGGTGAATTGCATGGTTTGACAAGAGTTAGAGGTTTTACGCAGGATGATGCCCACCTCTATTGCACCTCCGACCAGATTAAAGAGGAATTCTGCAAGGTCATCGACATTATCCTTTATATCTTCAAAACGCTGAAATTCGAGAACTACAAGGCTCAGGTTTCACTGCGCGACCCCAACAACAGAGAGAAGTACATCGGTACCGACGAGAATTGGGAGAAAGCACAGCGTGCTATCATCGAAGCCGCTGCTGAAAAGGGTCTGAATACCATCGAAGTGGAAGGCGAAGCCGCTTTCTATGGCCCGAAACTTGACTTTATGGTGAAGGATGCTATCGGCCGTGAATGGCAGTTAGGCACCGTACAGGTTGACTACAACCTGCCCGAGCGTTTTGGTTTGGAATACACCGATGCCGATGGTCAGAAGAAACGTCCGGTGATGATTCACCGTGCCCCCTTCGGCTCTATGGAGCGTTTTGTGGCCGTATTGCTCGAACATACTGGTGGCAACTTCCCCTTGTGGCTCACTTCCGAGCAGGTCATCATCCTGCCTATCAGTGAGAAATATATGGACTATGCCCAGAAAGTTCAGGCTGCATTGGAAGAAAAGGATATCCGTGTCATCATCGACGACCGTAGCGAGAAAACCGGCCGTAAGATTCGTGACGCCGAGACCCGCAAGATTCCCTTCATGCTCATCGTGGGTGAGAAGGAAGAAGCTGATGGCACCGTCGCTGTCCGCCGCCACGGCAACATCGACAATGGCGTCATGCCGCTCACCGACTTCGTAAACCTCATTGAAGAAGCTATAAAGAATGAATTAGCAAATTAGCAAATTAGTTAATTAGCAAATTAATCTATTGGGGTGTATGATTGTAAGTTAGGATATGGCAAAAAATAATATCATTATGGATAAAAGTTTCTCGTTTGCATTAAATATCATGAATTATTGTGATAAATTAGATGCAAGCAAGAAATATGCCATATCAAATCAACTCATTCGAGCCGGAACCTCAATAGGTGCTAACATCCATGAAGCCCAGAACGCCGAAAGCAAACTTGACTTTATCCACAAACTGAAAGTAGCTGCTAAAGAAGCTGAAGAAACCGACTACTGGCTTCAACTATGCAACGAGGCAGAAAATTACCCATCCGCAGAAGAGCTCCTAGTTCAAGTGCATGAACTGAAAAAACTTCTTTGTTCTATTATTGCAAAAACTAAACGAAACATCGAAAGTACGCCAAATTAGTTGAATATTAAATCATTAACTAATTTGCTAATTTACTAATTAACTAATTCAAAAACCGTGTTTGAGAGTTTAACCGACAGATTAGAAAGAGCGTTTAAGATCATCAAAGGTCAGGGTTACATTACCGAAATCAATGTGGCCGAGACCATGAAGGAAGTGCGTAAAGCACTATTGGACGCCGATGTAAGCTATAAAATCGCCAAGGACTTCACCGACACCGTGAAGCAGAAAGCACTGGGTATGAACGTGCTCAAAGCCGTTTCCCCCAGCCAGCTGATGGTTAAGATCACCTACGACGAGTTGGTCAACCTGATGGGACATGACGCCATCGACATCAACCTCAAAAGTGATCCTTCCATCATCCTGATGGCCGGTCTGCAAGGTTCTGGTAAGACTACCCACGCCGCCAAGCTGGCCAATATGCTCAAGAAGAAGCGCAACAAGAAACCATTGTTGGTAGCTTGTGACGTGTATCGTCCCGCCGCTATCGACCAGTTGAAAGTCTTGGGTGAGCAAATCGAGGTGCCGGTTTATACCGAAGAAGGCAGCAAAAAACCTGTGGAAATCGCCAAGAACGCCGTCAAATATGCCAAGGAATATGGCTATAACGTAGTGCTCATCGATACCGCCGGCCGTTTGGCTGTGGATCAGGAAATGATGGACGAAATTGGCAACATCAAAGATGCCGTCAACCCGCATGAAATCCTCTTCGTGGTAGATGCCATGACCGGTCAGGATGCCGTCAACACCGCCAAAGCTTTCAATGACAAGCTGAACTTCGACGGCGTCATCTTGACTAAAATGGACGGTGACACCCGTGGTGGTGCCGCCTTGACTATCAAGGCTGTGGTGAACAAGCCCATCAAATTCATCGGCCAAGGCGAAAAAATGGAAGCCCTCGATGTCTTCCATCCCGACCGTCTGGCAGAGCGTATCTTAGGCATGGGTGATATCCGTTCCTTCGTGGAAAAAGCCCAGTTGCAATATGATGAGGAAGAAGCCGCCAAGTTGCAGAAACGACTGGCTAAGAATCAGTTCGACTTCAACGACTTCCTGAATCAGATTGCCCAAATCAAGAAGATGGGTAACATCAAGGATCTGATGTCAATGATTCCGGGTATGGGTAAAGCCATCAAGGATATGGATATTGACGACAACGCCTTCAAGAGCGTGGAAGCCATCATCTTGTCCATGACTCCTTACGAACGCGAGCATCCCGATGTACTTAACGGCTCCCGCAAAAAACGTATCGCCATGGGTAGCGGCACCGACATCTCCGAAGTGAACCGCTTGGTTAAGCAGTTTGACGAAACCCGCAAAGTGATGAAAATGGTGAACAACGGCAAGGCCAAGAATTTGATGCGGGCATTAAATGCGCCAGGAAGAAGATAAAGCCATATTCCCCTTCCGCGGTGGGCAAGTTCACTGCTTCGGGGCAAGAGTATAGCGCACCGCGGAAGGCATACGTACTATGCCTCTACCCCACATTGCGGCCTGCGGCCTTATGTGGAGTTAATTGCACTTCGTGCGTGCAACCTCTTCGAAGTCATAAAATTTCCCATGATACACCACCATTCCGCCAGCAAAGCTGGCGGAACCTCCAATAATTGATGACTAACTTAGCGACAGGCGGAATCTTCTGCCTAACCAGCAATCTGTGAGTGCAGCGGAATCCCCAACAATTGACAAAAACACAAGCACGCCCCCTTTGACAACTCATTGGAAATACCCATCTGGCAAACTCAACTTCACTTCTCCCAAATAGTCATATATCTTGAAATGCTCTCGTTGCCCAAAGTAAGAACCACAACGTGAACGCTCCACATTTATCTCATCCTGATGAAGAATCGAAAAATCCATAGTATTCAATTCATTGACTAACGCCATGATATTTTTCCGTGTTCGATAGGAAAGAAACCTTCCCCACGGTTTAATGTGACAGCCCAAATAAGAAACACCCCGAATACATGGCTGCAAATATACTTTCTTAGGATGAACATTCACCTGTACAGTGTCAGCCAGATACTGTCTGATAACGGGTATCAATCTTTGTAATAAGACTTTATCATTGTGAATGATAAAAAAATCGTCCACATAACGTCCATAGTATTTCATTTTCAATGTCTCCTTCACAAAACGGTCAAATGGCGTGAGATAATAATTCGCGAATACCTGTGAAGTAAGGTTTCCTATAGGTAAACCACAACCAGCTTTGGCACAAAATAGGCTCTTGTTGGAGGGCAAACCCTCCCAGTCACTTTTGTGTCCTTTTAGAATACATCCTTGTGTAGGATTATTCATAATCACCAATTCTGTCAGGTATAACAACAGGTCCTTATCGTATGCCGAATATTTATGATTGATTAACTGGCTTACCATATCCCAAAGGATTTTCTTGTTGATACTCATAAAGAAACCACTCAAATCCAATTTCAGTATATAAGCATCCTTGGTAAAGTTTTCAGTTGCACCACGCAAGAAATGTTCCAAACGCTTTATGCCGAATAATGTACCTTTCCCCACACGACATGAATAAGTGTCGTAGATAAACTGATTTTCGAACACTGGCATGAGTTTGCCGATGATGTAGTGATGTATGATGCGGTCGCGGAAATGTGCGGCAAAAATCTCTCGTTTCACCGGCTCATTAATAATAAAACAGATGGAGGGGGAAAGTTTGTAATGCCGTTCAACCACCTCTCGGTACAACATGTAGATATTGTGTTCGAGATTTTGTTCAAATGACATGGCATTCATTGTGTTGCGTTTGTGCTTTCTCGCATCGTAATAGGCAAGCCACAAGTCGCGCAAAAAAGTTTCATTGTTGAAGAATTCCATACATCACAACAATCCCAAGTATAAATATTCCAAACGTTGGTTTATCATCACAAAATAGTTCTGTGATATTTGTTTCAAATCGGTGAGCAAACGCAGCAGAAGCCGAATAATCTCGATATTCTCAACAGCATACGACTTGTTTCGTTCCACTTCCCTGTTCTGCCCGATACGGTAAGTATTCACTGCCAAACTGATAGACTCATTTTTGATGTGCTCACCTATGGTATAACGATGAGCACGAGGCATAATTTCCGCATAGCGATGCAACTCCACCATAATATCGTAACCACTCTTGTATACCTGAAGATTCTTTAAATCTTTAGGTTTTACATCCGGACGAAACAATACTTGCGGACTCACATCCTCCACTGTTGGCAACTGAATATTACTTCTCCATGCTTCAAAATTCTGCTTGGAAGGACATGCATGTACCACTACAAACCTTTCTGTCTCAGCATATTTATCAATGTGATGTTTCTCAAAAAGTATCTTAAAATTGGAATAAGGAAAGCCCAAATAGCATACCTCTGCATTCACAATTTTATAATGTTTTTTGAACACCTTGAAATTGGCGATATACTCCGTGAAACGCATTGCACTTTGCTCGTATGCACGTAAAAAAATCCCCTCCTTGAACAAGATGATGGAATCCTTGTTGGTGGATTCGATGTTTAATATTTCCTCAATTTTCATAGCTGATATTTTAAAATTTGTAGAGACGCAAAATTTTGCGTCTCTACATGATTAAACAAATTCCCTATTTATCGCGAAGGCAACGAACTGAGAACCCGTTGTTCTTGTTGTTGTTGTTCCTGTTCACGTTGGCGTTATTGTAGTTAAGGTTGCGGTTGTATGCGTTGTTGTCATTGTTCTCCGTAGCACTCCAAAAGTTGGCGTTGTTGCCGAAATTGTTGTAGTTGCCGTTGTTGTAGTTGCCAGCGGGAAGGGCCGAAAAAGCAACCACTGCACTGTGGCACCACCTACCTCTAAAGTCTGCAGTGACATCTGTTACAACTCCCCTTTCCGGGTTTAAGGTAACAATTAGCAGAGAATTACTGACCCCTGACAACTGAAACCTGGCCCCTGATCAGAGAGTGGGCTGCCCGATAAATATTTTGTTCGCACGCTTCCGGGAATCGTAACGCCCAGAATTCCGGCGGAATTTGTTACATTTTTCGCCCGCCTTACGGCGGGATTGATTGTTAGACCGCTTTTGCGCTCCGCGCTTTTGCGGTCTGCTCTAATCGCGAAGGCAACGAACTGAGAACCCGTTGTACTTGATGTCGTTGCCCCTGTTCACGCCGGCGCTACCGTAGATAAGGCCGCGGGAGTATGCGTAGTTGTCATTGTACTCCGTAGCACCCCAAAAGTAGGCGTAGTTGCCGAAATGGTAGTAGGCGCCGTAGTAGTAGTAGCCAGCGGGAAGGGCCGAAAAACCCGTCGCATTGTTGGAGGTCAGATTGTTACCAACTGCACAAGTGTTTGTACTGCTATTCCACCCCGTAGTGGAGGCCAACGCCTTGGCTATGCTGCTACCATTGCACTGGTACTGGCTCTGGCTGCTCACATAATTGGTTAGCTGTGTCCACTCCGCATCACTTGGCACATGCCAGCCAGTGGGACAAATGCCCTGTACTCCACTTGGATTGGCACTGCTGGAGGATGAGCTGCCCATCACCGCCTTCCAATTATATAGATAACCATAGGTGGATACATTGGATTGGTCATTATTAGGATAATAACGGTAGGGTTCTGTGTTACTATATGTACTACCCATCGGAATGCTTGTGCCATTGAAATAACGGGTGGTGCGCAAGTTCTCCTTCATCCAGCACTGGATTCCTATCTGCACCGTATTATATACATTATTGTCAATATCGGTCACCGTGGCAGCTCCCGGGCAGGGGATACCATCATTACCCGTTGCCGTGGTAAAGCTCAACTCGTTGCCGTATGCCGTACCCTGGCTGTTGGTGGCGTAGGCCCGCACATAATAGGTAGTATTGGGCGTCAAACCATTGATTATGCTTGTAAATGTACCCAAGCCGGCTGTTTCCGTGCTATGATTATCCGCCAATGTCGGATGCTGGGCGGTGCTCCAGCAGATACCGCACGCAAGTACCTGACTGGCGCCATGGCTTAATACCTCGCCTGTTATTGTCGCACCCTGAGTAAGAATAGTATTTACTTCCAGCGTATTCACCAGCGGGTATAGCACCATCTGCTCCAACAGTGTCACCCTAGCGGTAAGGGCAGCCATACCCGTAGTGTCGCCACCATTGCCCGCGTATTTGGCATACAAGGCGTAAGGCACACTCAGCAATTGCTGGGTGGCGGATATGGTGTAATTGCTGCCACCCGTCACATCGGTCTCCATCTTCAGGAAATAAGGACCATCACCCCACTGTATCGAGGCAAAATCACCACCCACAAGCGTGCCGCCACCTATCTCCATGGTCAGAAGACCATTGGTATTGGTGTTCAAATGATGTGTCTCGCAATACACGGAGACCCCGCTGGCGCTGTTTTTCAGGATGCTTACCCTCACCCCAACGGGAGAGTTGCTCACCAAATTACCCGAGGCGTCACGCACCACCGCCTGATAAGAGAACATTTCCGGTGATTGGGCATAACCCACCAGCATCACCAGCATTAAAAAACAGGAAAGTAAAATTTTCTTCATTATATTTAAGATTTTCGTTGTTAAGCTTTCGATAAAAAATGCAATAGATTTTAGCCACAAAAATAAGTAAAAAAATGACATCCATAATAGATGTCACAAAAGAAATTTACAAATTTTCTGGATTATGCATAAACACACAATTTTTACTGTAGGGATGAAATTTATTGCGTCCGAAAACAAAGAGGAAATACACATTTTTTCCAAAAGAGCTACATCATAAACTTTGACCGATTTTAATTTTACTAAACATTATTTTATATTATTTTTATTTGTATTTTTGCAAAATATTTTATATCAAAACAACTTATACAAATAAAAAAAAAGAATCATGAAAAGAGAGAACCAAAACATCAACCTCATGACAGACTTTGCTTTCAAGCGATTCTTCGGCACCGAGCCCTACAAAAAGAACCTCATCCACTTCCTCAACGCTGTCCTGCCACCATATATCGGACCAGTGCAAGACCTCACATATCTGCCTACGGAACAACTCGGGACAAACGACACCAACAAACGCTTGGTCTTCGATGTGCTCTGCGCCAACCCGAAGAACAACCACATCATCGTGGAGATGCAGAAAGCTAGCCAAGAGTTCTTCAAGGATAGAGTCATCGCCTACTCCTCACGGCACATCAGCGAGTCATTGGAAGTCGGTGACCGCAAATACAGCTTCCCAAAGGTCATAACCATCGCGCTGTTGGATTTTGAGATTCCAGAGCTAAAAGAATCGGACAAATTCATTCAGCATGTTATGCTAAAAGATGACGAAAACAAAATTTTTTCGGACAAAATGTCGTTTCTTTTGATAGATTTGACTAAATTTGCAACCGAAATAAATTTCAAGCAGCTCAGCGAAGAAAGCCAGAAATGGTGCTATGTCATCAAGAACATGTGGCGACTTAAAGAAGGGGACATTCCCAAGGAAGAGACCATTTTCCGCGAGCTGTTCGAAAACTGCAAAATATCAAAACTGAACGCCATGGAAAAACAAGAGTATGAGAAAAGCGTACTAGAGTACGAAGATGTGAAAGATGCAATGGAATACCATCACAGGATGGGGAAAGCGGAAGGCTTTAATGAGGGCTATGAGAAAGGGATAGAAAAAGGTATTGAGAAAGGTTTAGAAGAAGGAAGAGAAGAAGGACGGAAGATGACATTGATTCATACCGCAAAGAAATTACTCTCAATTGGGATTTCCATTAAAGACATTGCTGAAGTAACAGGCTTGCCAGAAGAAGAGGTTAAGCTATATGCACATTAAAACAATTCACGAACTTACTAATTAACCTCTAAATCTTCCCCAAAAAAATTGCATTTTCATGCAATGTAAATTAACACAAAAAAAATTCATTAAAACGTCACCCTGGTAATCCCCACAGGGTATTGCTGATTCAGAAGGTCTTTGATTTTCTGATAATCAGCAGGATTCTGCACAAAGTCCAAATCACGGGCCTCCACAATCAAAATCGGAAGGTTGGGATGCTGCTTCAGATAGGTCATATAGCTGTCCTGAATGTTATTGAGGTAATCGGCGGTGATTTCCTGCTCGTAACTGCGTCCTCGCTTGGCAATATTCCGCAACAGACGATCGGTATTGTTGTACAGATATATCAGCAAATCAGGCTTCGGAAGGTAAGTGGAGATGATGTCGTACACCTTGGTGTAAAGACTGTATTCGTCAGGCTGAAGGTTATTTTTGGAGAAAATGATACACTTGTCGATAAAATAATCGCTAATCACCAAATCCTTGAACATATCACGCTGCGACAGCAACTGTTTCAGCTGCTGATAGCGGTCGGTAAGGAACGTCATTTCCACGGGGAAAGCGTAATGCAGCGGGTCTTTGTAGAATTTGGGCAGGAAGCTGTTGTCGGCAAAACGCTCCAACACCAGCTCAGCGTTCAAGTCTTCCGCCAGCATCTCCGACAGGGTGGTTTTCCCCGCCCCGATACAACCTTCTATGACGATATATTGATACATTATTTCAATGTGCTAATGAGTTAATGTGCTAATGTGCCAATTGAGTTAAGAACTAAGAATTAAGAGTTAAGAATGTTTATTTGTTGAAGTGTTTAATTGTTTAATTCTGAGTTCTTAGTTCTTAGTTCTTAGTTCTTAATTTTCAACTTTCAGTTTTCAATTTTCAGTTTTCAGTTTTCAACTGTTTGAGTAGTTCTTGGATAAATGGTCTTTCCTGGATTCTCGGGTGTGGGATAGTCAGTTCTGGCGTGTCCATTTCAACATTTTCATAATACAGAATATCGATATCTATCGTTCGGTCCTTGTAATCCTGCGTTCCGGCTTTGGTTTTGCTTTCTGCCGGCCGCCCTAACGCAACCTCAATTTCCTTCAGCACTCGCAATAACTCCATCGGTTCCAATTCTGTGGCATACTCCACTACCTGATTCAGGTAATCATGGGAATCATAGCCCCAGGATCTGGTTTCTATCACAGGCGACAGACGGGTCGGCTCCCCTACCCTCAGTTCCAACAATTGCCGGGCCGCCGCAAGGTAAAAATCGCGGTCGCCAAGGTTGCTGCCCAATGATAAAATGACGTTATTCATATTGTTTGTTTTGTAGAGAGGCAATGCATTTCTGTTTTGCGGCTGCCACGATGTGACAGCCCTACATTTTTCAGAAGGGGCATTTTCTGTCTCTAAAACAGGTTTATTGCAACAATTTTGTGCCCATGGCCTTGCCCAGGTCAAAGGCCTTCTGGTAATCATCGGCGGAAACGCCCTGCTTGTTATCCACAGGATTGGAAACCAGTTCCCATTTCACAGCCTCTGCAAAGGCGGTCAGCTTCTTCAAGGCACCGCCAGCCCAGGTACAACTGCCCATCAGGCCCAACGAACGATTGAGGATGCCACGTTGCTCAATCTTGTGCATCAGGCTGTCCATCAAGGGATAAATCTCATTCATATAGGTCGGGGCGGCCAAAATCACACCATTATATCTGAAAATATCCGCCAAGATGTAGGAGGCATCGGTTTCTGAAACATTATACACCACCACATTCTTGAGACCGGCTGCCACTGCACCCTCAGCAGCGGCTTCAGCCAGCTGCTGGGTATTGCCATACATGGAAGCGTAAGCAATCACCAAACCCTTTTCTTCTGCCTCGTAGCGACTCCACTTGTCAAACAAACCCACCACCTTAGCGATGTTTTGTTTCAGCACTGGACCATGAGTTGAGCAAATAAGACGAATTTCCAAAGCACTCAGCTTCTTGATGGCCGCTTGGGTGGCTGTGCCAAACTTACCCACAATGCAGGCATAATAACGGCGCATGTCATCCCAATATTTGTCCGTATTGATATTTTCATCAAGATAGTCGCCATCCAGCGTACCAAAAGTTCCGAAAGCATCGGCCGAGAACAAAATCTTGTCAGTATCCTCGTAGGCCACCATCACCTCCGGCCAGTGCACCATGGGAGCCATATAGAAGGTTAGTTTGCGCTTGCCTAAAGAAACGCTTTCCCCTTCCTTGACCACCAGCTGTTGGCAACCTGCCAATTGCGGATAATAGCCGTTCAGCATCCCGAAAGTCTTGGCATTACCGATAATGCACAAATCCGGATACAGCTGTTTCAGCAGACCGATAGAGCCAGCATGGTCGGGCTCCATGTGATTCACCACCAAGTAGTCAATCTTACGTCCCTGCAGAACCGCTTCCAGCTTGCCCATGAACAAGCCAGCCATGGACACATCCACGGTGTCAATCAGCGTAACCTTTTCATCCATAATCAGATATGAATTATAGGCTACACCATTGGGAATCGGAATATAGTTTTCAAACAGTTTTTTCTGCCGGTCATTTACGCCGACGTAGTAGATGTCTTTTACAATTTCGCGTTTGTTGTACATTTTTAGGTTTTTTAGGGGGTTAGAAAGGTTAGGAGGGTTAGGAGGGTTAGGAGGATTACAGGATTACAGGATTACAGGATTACAGGATTACGAGATTACAGGATTCATGGATTTTGTTTATGTCACTACCCCGCCCTTCGGGCACCCCTTCTAATAGAAGGGGAATTAACTTTCAACTTTCAGTTTTCAGTTTATTCGGCGGGTTCAAAATCGGATTTGCCTACGCCACAGAGGGGGCAAGTCCAGTCATCCGGAATATCTTCAAAAGCAGTGCCAGGGGCGATACCGCTATCGGGATCACCTTTTTCAGGGTCATACACATAACCACATACAGAGCAAACATATTTTTTCATAGCTGTAGAATTTTGATTGTTATTAATTTGATTGGGCTGATTATTCTGATTTTCAGTTGTTTCCATGGGTTTTGGAGCCCCGTGAGGCGCATTAGCGGGAGCCACACCCCTCTTCACCTCATGGTAATAGGCGTAAGTCAGCGGTGACTCATTCAGCGTCAAAGTCTTGGCATCCACTACCTCTCCAATATACAAAATGTGGCTGCCGACATCCATTTTCTGGGTCAACTTGCACTCAAACCATGCCAAACAGTCCTCCGTCACAATCGGAACACCCGTATTTTGGCCATAGATGCATTCATATTTGGCGAATTTGTCAATATCTCTGCCACTTTGGAAACCAAAATTGCCCAACAAAGCGGGGGCATATTCCCTTTTTATCACAGAGACAGAGAAGTTCCCGAATTTCTCAATGAATTCGGCAGTATAATTGTTCTTATTGCAGGCTATCGCAATTTGCACAGGCTGTGAGGTCACCTGCACCGCCACTGTAGCGATAAAAGCATTCTTTTCCTTTTCATTTCCCGAGGCAATCACATATACCCCGTAGGTTAGTTTGTTTAAGGCGTTGGAATCCATGAGGTTGATCTGTTTGGTACTCCCCACACTACGCTTCGCTCATGTGGGGTTATTGAAATTTTGCCTCTCCGAGGCAATCTGATAATAGTTCTTAATTATTAATTGTTAATTGTAAACTGTTAATTGTCAACTTCTTCCCCCGACAACGACCACAATCTCCCCCTTCACTTCCTTGTCCACAGGGAAATGGGCAATAGCGTCGGCTAAGGTGCCTCTGAAGTTCTCCTCGTGGATTTTGGTCAGCTCACGGGAAATTGATATCGGCGTATCTTCTGCGAAGAAAGACTGCATCATCACCAATGTTTTGGCCAAGCGATGCGGTGACTCGTAAAAGACAACCGTCTCCTTCATTTCCGACAAACGACGCAAAGTGCTCTCTTTGCCTTTCTTATGTGGAAGAAAGCCATTGAAATAGAAACTGTCGCAGGGCAGTCCCGAGTTGACCACAGCCGGAATCAAGGCGGTAGCACCAGGCAGACACTCCACCTCGATACCCTCCGCGACACACTCACGCAGTAGCAAGAAACCCGGGTCGGAAATGCCCGGCGTACCAGCATCGGACACCAAGGCAACACTCTGCGAAGTCTTGATTTGGGCGATAATCTGTTTCAGCTGCTGATGTTCATTATGAATGTGATAGGCCATGCAACGCTGTTCTATCTCGTAATGTTTCAGCAGGTTCTTGGTCGTACGCGTATCTTCGCAAAGCACGAAATCCACCTCCCTCAGGACCCTTAAAGCCCTGAGGGTGATGTCTTCCATATTGCCTATCGGAGTCGGTACTAAAAACAGCTTCATACTTAGCGGTTTAACACATCCCAACCCTGATTATAGATAATGTCTCTTGGAATGCCAGAATTGTTGATTCTATCCAGATCGTTTTGCAAATCAGCTGAGACAGAAGCATTTTCAGCAGTGTATTGTTTAGCGAACTCAAAATCGCCTTCGCCCTGGGTCTTCAGAATCAAAGCACCCCAGTTGTAGATTGCAGATTTAGCTTTCTCAAAATCAATATGATAAGTACCATCAGCATTACGAGTGAAAGCACCTTCATTTACGAAGAAGTTATAGCACATCATATTGGCCTTGCCATGAGCCTCGCCAGCACCGAAACGTACCGAACGCAAGAGTCCCACAATGTAAGTGGTGATAGCATCTTCGGCAGTGATATTGGTGATTTCGCCTTTGTCAATCAATGTGTTCACTAAGAACAGACCCAAGATATCAGCTTTAGCTTCTTCCCAAGTCGATTTTTCAGTCTTCATAGCTTCATCCACACTACCCTTTCCGTTGATAGTCTGCTTGATACCCAAGCCATGAGCAACTTCGTGGAAAGTGACATTCCAGAAGAAAGCGTCAAACTTAAGATATTGCTGCTGAGCAGGTTCCATAATCAGCTCACCAATAGGCATCATGATTTTATCGAATTTGGCATGCTGTGCGTTAGCCAGTTGCAGACGACGGGCACCCTTCTGAGCCTGCACACGGTCATCGTTGGGCAGGTTGATAGCGATAGTCTTGCTACCAGAATTGCAGTCACCGGCATAATAAACCACATTATACACATTCATATCGGAAGAAGTTCCCGGCACGAAAGTCTTATATTTGTCATCGCCAGGCAGCTGCTTCTGCAATTCAGGAAGCATAGACACAAACTTCGCCAGGTCATTGCTCTTCTGATCATCTTTAATCAGTACAAAAGCTTCGTAAGTAGCCTTGCCTTCGCGCAGCATATCATCATAATTTTCGATAGGACCAACCACAAAGTCCAACTTGCTGTTCTTCATGTCCATCCAAACCATGTCGCTGTTGAAATAATCATCGGTCTCGAAAGCTTTCTTGCGTTCAATCAGATAATTCTTCAAGCCTTCATCCTCAGCCAATGCGATGGCTTTGTCCAGCAACTCACAAACCTTGGTCAATTCTTCTTTATACTCATCCTTGTACCAAACCACCTTCAAGGCGCCATTCTCATCTCTGCGGAGAACAGTGTAAAGGCTGTTCTTATCAGGATCTGCCAATGCGTCAAACTCTTCCAAAGTCATATCTTCAGGATAATATTGGCAACCCAGCGGTTTCTCGCCATAGCCTGGCACAAAGCTCTTGTTGCTGTTCAATCTTTCCCAAGGACCATAGTTGATGGCCACAAAGTCGCGGACCCACTGGTCTTGGATAGTATCGAGGATGGTTTTGTCGCCAAAGGTCTGTTTCCAGAACAAATCATCCATAATATCAGCAATTTCAATAAAGATTTGAACAATCTGTTTCTCGTTTTCGGTCAAATCCGACAAGTCAGCTGTCAAATCAACGGGAGCGAATTCTTCAACTTTCAACTGCATCTCGCTTTTGACTTCTTCTGTTTTTTCTTCAGTTTTCTTTGATTTACAAGCGGATAAAACCACCGATAAACTTAGCACACAAGTGGCGATGATAATCATAGTTTTTTTCATAATTATATTTTTTGATTTTAGGTTTCAGGGATTAGGGGATAGTGATTAGGGGTTAGTATTTCAAAATTCAATTCTCCTTCTTTTAGAGGGGGTAGCCAAAAGCCAGGGTAGTATTTAATTCATTTGCACATTAACTAATTTGCTAATTAACTAATTGGCTAATTTTTCTCTTTCTTTTCTTTCTTGCCGAAAACCGTGACATTGATATACTTCTTCGGGTTGGCTTTCAGGTCTTTCAGCAGTTCATCCAAGCTATGCAGAGAGTTCTCCAGATTGCTATAAAGTGTATCGTTAGTGACCAGCTGTCCCAATGTACCATCACCCTTCTGTACTTTTTCCACGATAAGCTGAACATCACCGATAGCCTGTTGCGCGTCATTAATCAGCTGTGTCACATTAGCTTTAGCTATCGAATCGGAAATCTTGTCGAAATTGTTCACGATAGTTTCCAATTGCGGGCCGGCTTCTTGAAGCGTATGGCTGAATTGTTCAAGATTCGTCACCAACTTACCCACTTTTTCCTTGTTATTACCCAAAATAGAATTCAAATTGGCGGTTGTAGCCTCCAAATTAGCCAAGGTGCCTTTCAAATCTTGCGCACCACCTTCGGGCGACATCACATCTTTCAACGACAAGGCAATGGTATCCACGGAAGTCAGGATGCTGGCCAACTGGGCTTTCAGACCATCGATGCCATCGGTCATTTGAGGCACCACGTATGTTGCCATCGTATCTTTCGCCTGTAGCATCTGCGTATCATTGCCGAAGAGGATATTGACAACCGTACCCCCCAGTAAGTCTTTAGGAGCCACCTGCACTTTGGAATCTTTGGGAATATTCACCGGTTCCGTAATCATCAGCTCAGCGCACAGGCGAACAGGGTTATCGGAAAGGAGGGAGACCTTGGTCACCTGGCCGATTTTGTAGCCATTGAGCATCACCGCGTTACTTTCCTGCAGACCGCCAGTATTCTCAAAAACGGCATAGTAATACGTTTTCTTGCCAAAAGCGGAAACGCCTTTGAAGAAACAAGCGCCCAGATAGAAAATCACTACTGCCGCGATGCAGAAGATGCCGACTTTAAGTTTGCTTTTATTGTGGGAAGTATTGTCCTGCTTAACTTGTTCTTTTTCCATTATTTCTATTTAAGATATTCATACTTAATATTAGCTTGCAAACTTACGGATTTTTTTTGAATCCAAGTCCAAAAATGTGACACTATTTCTTCACCGTCACTTGTGAGTCGTCATCAATTTTGATACGCTGGTTATTCTTGATAATCTCGCTCATATCCACGCCTGTAGCATCCTTCACCACGTCAAAAGTTTGTTTCAGCATCACTGGAACGCTGTTGGTAACATTGGTTACGCCATTGCCGTCGGAGGCATAAATGCTTAGATTATCAATAGCTTTTATAGGTTCTGCCGTTGCGCGTGCCATATCCGGCAGCACCTTCACCACCATATCGGTGATAGCGGCCTTACCGTATTTCTCAAAAGCCTCAGCCTTTTTCTGCATAGCTTCTGCTTCCGCCAAACCTTTTTGTTGAATAGCGTATGCTTCAGCTTCTCCCTGGGCCTTGATACCTTCAGCCTCTAAAATCATTGCCGTACGTTTGGCTTCCGCACGAGCCACTTCTGCCTTGGCGTCCATCTCTGCGGCGTATGCATTAGCCTCTGCGGCTCTTTTCTTTTTCTCCAACTCTGCGGCTGCATCCACCTCTGTCTGATACTTCAAAGCATCCGCCTCCTTGTTGACGGTAGCTTTCAGCTCATTTTCACGGATACGCACCTGCTCAGCAGTCAGTTCCTGCTCACGCTTGGTCTGCTCAATCTTGGCATTGATGGTCTCACGGTTCACCACGGCCTGCTGTATCTGCTGCTGAATAGCGTATGCCATATCCGCATCTGCCTGACGGGTATCCTGTTCGATCTTCAATTCGGCTTTCTTCAGTGCCAATTGCTGTTGACGTTCAGCAATGGACTGTTCACTTGCCACTTCTGTATCATTGGCCTCTTTTCTGGCAATCGCTTGAGCCTGAGCTATTTCCTTTTCTGCATTAGCTTTGGTGATAGCTGCGGTTTTTTTGATGGCAAAAGTATTATCAGCACCCAAGTCCACAATCAGACCATTGTCATCCACTACATTCTGGATATTGCAAGAAAGGATTTCCAAGCCTAATTTAGCCATATCGGGACTTGCTTTCTTGGCGATTTCATCAGAAAAACGGTCACGATCTATATTAATGTCTTTCAACGACATGGAGCCGATCACCTCACGCATGTTACCTTCCAAGCTGTCCTGCACCTGCTCTGCCATTTTCTTATCATCCATATTGATGAAGTTCTTGGCTGCCAGACGGATACCTTCCGGTGAAGGAATCACACGCAATTTGGTCACTGCATCCACCCGCACGTTGATAAAGTCATTGGTCGGCACACTGCGACTGGTCTTCACATCCACTGTCACTTGTCCCAGAAACACCTTGTCGAGACGCTCGAAAAAAGGAATACGGATACCGCCTTTACCGATGTAGGTTCGCGGCTGTTTAGACAAACCACTGATGATATAGGCAATCTGTGGCGGGGCTTTGATATAGCTGACTAAAATAATGAAAAGCACTAAAATCACCACAACGACGATGATGGAAATAATACCGCTGGTACTCATGACTGAAAATATTTTTAGGTTAAAATAATAATAGAACTATCATCTAATAATTTTGCAAAGTTACATATAATTCTTGAACACAAACACATCTTGACAAAAAAAGTCGATAATATCCCTTTGGGTCTTGCTTTTTATTAAATGATTTCGGAATTATCACTTTTAGTCTTGTTAAAATCTAAATTTATAGCGAGAGATTTACAGCATCATCTATGTTTTTTCCCTTTCGCATCGGTCAAATGTTGTGCTTCGGAGCATACCACACTCGCGACGCGAACATACGGAATAATGCCAATCTTCTATTGATATGAAACCCCTGACGGGGTAAACAGAGGGATATGACATATCATAGGCAGGCTGCTAGGCCTGCCGGGCTCGGTAGAAACGGAAGGATACACCAAGAATTTATCGCAGGCCTTTAGGTCTGCGGGCATAAAGCATGTTTCATTCTCTGGAATTAAGCCCGCACACCTCTGGCGTGCGAAAAGAATATATGGAGATACGGCATTTCTACCGAGCCCTGCACTCCTGACGGAGTGCAACTTCCATCAATGCGAAACAGGACCATATTATAGCTGACATGAAAAATTTAGGCGGTAGTCGTGAGTTACAAAACTAAAAGGGATACTTCCAAGATATTTTGTTAGCATATCAGTATCAGGTTTTTAGTGGATTTTTGATTGGGTGGTACGTAAAGAGTATGGTCATAGTGGAAATCAAGGCAAAGCTATTTTGATGCTTTTCTTATACTATCAGAAATCCAAGGCAATGCGTTTTCGTCATCAAGGAAGAGTTTATAGTAATAGTCTGGTGAAACCATCTTGTCAACAATGCCATACCCCACACTCTTTTCAAAAGTCTTTTTATCATAATATTCAGACACAGCCAAATCAGGTATTCTCAATTGAACCCATAGCTCTGGATGATGAAATACCATACTATCACAAAAAGAGCTGTAAATATATTCTGAACAATGAAAAATTAAGCATAGGCTATCTCCATACATGAAATCTATAGGAAAGTAATCACCAAATGATGTGTAAATTTTTGCAGAAGTGCTTAATCCCCACTCAGTCTCATCGTAACATTTCATCAAACATATTGGTTTGTAAACAGGCATTCGAGGCACTTGATTTGGAGCGTATGGACATGTGTAAAATGTGGTTCGAGGTTTGCCATACTGTTTTTCCATCTCTTTTTCTACTCTATGCCAAACCCATTCTGTGAATTTATGCCACGTGTTTCTACAACCACACAAAAGCAATGTTATAAGACATATAATTATGACTTTATATTTCATTTTATGCTGTTTATTTTTTGGGGTGCTCGGATGTCCAAGATGCCTTCACGGTCATTTTATCATTACCTCCAATAACATCGTGATATATAAAACCTAATATCGTTGTAGCTATATTATATTCTATACTTCTCCCAGGTGAAGGGCGAAGATCAAAAGTATCTGTAAAACTGTGATACATTCTGACATCCCCTGTCTTTGAAACATATACGTTGGTCGTCACATTTACGTGTCTTATCAACCAAGTCAATTCATTTGCGGCAACTTTCCAAGTATCCTTATACTTAGGATTCAGAGGGTCGAAAAATTGATCTTTCATTGGTTCAGTTGCCCTTTCTCCTCCAAATGACACACAATCTTTATATTTTACCTTAAAATCCTGTTTTCCAAATCTGCTATCTGATTGTACAATTTGTAAATAATTTTGCTCGAATTCCCGCATTTTCGGATCGTTTTTAATTTTGTTCAAAGCATCTCCAGTAACATTCACTTGGTCTGACTGAAGCATGGAGTTTATGCCTGCACCAACTATACTACTTATATTCTCATCCACATTTAACACTCGGGCAATTTGTCTGCGAATGCCATGTCCCCAACCGGATCCAGAATATGATTTGTCAGCCTCTAAACCTTCTAGTTCTCTTGCCCATATTGGAGTGTTCTCACAAAACGCATACGTGCTGTTCCACGGGTAATTTGCCGCCAGGGGATCAACACTCCAGAAACGGCCTAAACGGGCATCGTGCATACGGTATTCGAAGGCGAAAAGACTTTTTTCTCCAAATACCTCATTATCAGCTTCTTGCCCGTTAAAAAAGTACCGATATTCCCCAATGTTGGTACTTTGGGGTATAAAAGATTGGTAATGAGTTGTCTTTGCAGTCATTCTTGATGCAGTTGTATATATTTTTCCAGTTTTTTAAGGCTTTTTTGACGCATCAAAAATACAAAAAAAAATATCGCCTAAACTTATTCAACAATCGGTGTCTTGACGCAATTATTTACTCTACCCAATCAACGCACTGTACTCCTGGCATTTTCTCAAAATGCTTGATATTGTGAGTGACAACCGTCAACCCATATCGACGGGCTGTAACTCCAATAATAATATCAAAGTCTCCAACAATCATGCCTTGACTGACAAGGCTTTGACGGATTTCCGCATAATCGCGAGCCCAGTTGCCAAGAGGAAGCACTGTGAAGGTTTCTTCAATTTCTTTTGGCTCTTGCAGATGCCGTTCTACAGCTTTGCTGTGAAGAGCACCGTAAGTAAGTTCTGCAATAGTAACCTCTGATGCAAAAATTTGCATGACAGGTGTTTCAGCTATATGTTTATACACCCCACCGCGATGACGGAAGAATTCAATCCATGTGTCAGTATCAAGAATAAAACCTTTCATAATAATTTAATCGTCAAGGTTGACATCGCGGTTGAAAGGACGACTATCATTGCGGTGCTTCATCATTTGATAATACTCCTCACCCTCTTCAGATTCAGACCAACATCCCGCCAGCTCTAAAAAGTGAGCTTTACGCTCTTCGGCAGAAGTTGTATTGGCAGACATAGTCAATCTGTCGGCCAACCACTTTTTATCACTCTGCGAAAGGGCAAGTCCCTGCAAATATGTCCAAAGATTATTCAATGCCATTGATGTCATTATTCTTTTATTTTTACACTGCAAAAATACAAAAAAAACATATACATTACTATTTTCTTCTTTTATCTCTACTTGGCGGTACGAATCCAAAATTCGTTAGAGTGTGGGTTCATGGGGCAAAGATAAATATTAGATAGAGTACATTTCTTTCAAGATTAGACATACCGAGCGGTACGATAAAGACTCAGCACTTGTAACAATAATTATTTTATAAACGACATCGTTCTTAAAATAACAGCGTAAAACATAGGAAGGTGTTTCTGAAATTTTCACCAAAACGTTGTTTTGGACATCAAGTACATAATCTATGTATGATTCGGTCATTATGTAAAAATCCATGCCAAGACTTTCCAGCAATTTATTTCTCGAAATACCAATATAAAGACGTATAGTGTCTGTTTGAGTTTTTATTTCTGACAAAACGTCTTTTGCAGTGCTTTGGATCTCAAACAAGTTGACATTGTTTCTTATATGATGGATTAGTTCGTATCGTAAATCATCATAAAAAATCGTATCTGTACAATCATTAGGGATATTGTCCTTGATGAGTTCATTTGGATAAATTGGTTTGAATTTTTTTCTTTGGGAGAAATCCGAAGAATAACTTTCGTGCCGAATGATTTCCCCAAGTGTATCGTATGCTATAAAGAAGCCATTAGGGTTATATTCCTTAAAATGCATTTGCCCATTACGCCAATAAGCTCGACACTCTCCTATACGCTTATCTTCTTGATAATTGGTTATTGTTGCTAAAGATCCGTTTTCGAAATATGTGTAATATAGTCCATTCCATTTTCTGTTTTTCACATTAGCTACCACTGCAAGTTTTTTTGTGTCCGGATGATAAAACATCCACTTTCCATCGGGTAAATCATGTTTGGCATAACAATGTGTATAAAAACCCTTATCGGTACAAACCATATATTTCTTATCTCCATATGTTGCTGTATGTGTTTGAGAAAACAGCATAAATGGCAGAAAAAAAAACGATATAAATGGGAATCTGATGTTTTTCATAGTTATCATTGCTCTAGTTCAGGATTGCCTTTTCCTTGTGAATGGTGTAATTGTCCATACCCTTCAAAGTCTGACCAACCACTGGTAACATTCTTATTGTCAAGGCTAAATGTTATAGTTTCTTCTATAAACCCTTCGTATGTCGTTGTGGTATATACTTTCATTTTTACAAAAGACATGCCATCTCGTTCAAATTGTTCAGGCAGTTCTGCCAACATAGCAGCATGACCAGACATAAATACAATATCTCCAATCTCTCCTTTCATAATATCTGTCTCAAAAGATCTGCTCAAATCATTGGGATTCTCATGGCTTGTTTTATTCCCTTCCTTAAACCATCTCTTTGCTATATTTCTTCCATTGAAAGAATTATTCTTGTCTGAAAAACCTGTTTGTAGATATGAGGTTATTTCACCTCCGGATTTCATGTAGGCATGCCATACTATACCAAAGCATGATTCCCGTTGAGGATCTTGCTCTGTTAATGTTTTGTGCTGTCCTGGATTGTATCCATACCATGAATCAGTAGTAATATCCCTTACAGATTCAACCTTGTTTAAAAGCTTACGTTGAGCATAATGAAATGCATATAAATTTTCCTCTCCATCAGGGTCCATCAGCATTATCGGACTCCCATTGCAGAACACAAACGGACTAACGCCTGGATACTCGCTCCACTTCGGGTCAACACTCCACCAGCGAGCCAAACGGCTGTCGTATTGCCGGAACTCATAGCCAAAATTCGCCACTTCCCCAAACACCTCATTATCACCCTCTTGCCCGTTAAAAAAGTACCGATATCCCCCGATATTGGTACCAGGTGATTTTGGGCGGTATGTGAGAGGTAGGTTCATGGGGCAAAGATAATGATTTTTACCAATTATATGTTTTATAATCGAGCTTGTCGCTATGTCGACAAATGTAACCATACTGATAGCTCTTCTTGGGTTATATTAATTTTTTTTCGTTTGTCAGTATAATCTCTGAACACAAATACACCATTTTTCATATACAGATATTTGTATCTAATTCTTCCGTCTTCTTTATAGAAAATACCCTTAACCAATAAATCATTCGAAAACACACATGTAAAACACTTTCTTCCATCATGATAAAATCCTGTCCAACAACCATTTTTTTTACCATTTTCAAAATACTGTTCTGCTAAAACATCTACATCAAACGGCAAAAGAAAAGTTGTCGAATCCTTTCGAAAAGTATTGTTTATAGTATATACAATCCATTTGCCATTTTTCCTATGACAATCGTCATATAAATTAATAGTATCTCCTGCGTAAACAATGTAAGATAATCCTATTTCCATATACGGTTTTTCATTCAAACGTGAATTAGAGCTTCCCTCATTCCATTTTTTTACGAAACAGCTCCAACTCGTAGTATCTTGATTATGAGGAATATCAATAATATATTTTTGTTGTCTGATAGAATCTCTATTGACAAGAATGCAAGGATATTTACAACCGGTATTTGTATAAATAGTTTGAGTTTCAATCAGAAAATATGTTTCATCAGGAAAGACAAAATACAAGATACTATGACCTGAATATGTGACAGGAAGGCACGATGAATTCCGAAATTCAATCTCGCCATGATTTGTTATCACCAAATCGTTATGTTCAAATAAGCATATTGTGTCCCATTTAGAAGAAGTCTTATTTTGCAACAATAATGCATACGGTTGGGAAAAACATCGACCGACAAACAATAACAAAAACAAAAGAAAAAACAAGTGCTTCATAATAAAATTTAAGATAGAGTTTTCCTCATTCCATCGTAATTTATCGCTGACAAAATACTATCGTTTGGGTTTTCCATAATTGTACATTCCACTATCTCCTTTAAGACGATCGGTTTTAGTCTTCAAGGGAGTTACAGGCCCGTAATTTGGAATATTCTCAACCTGATTAAGCTCCATTATTTGTGGTTCCGAATAATATCCATTTTTCGTGAAAACGTATGTGGTACCAGAATGATCCTTTCCAAAAAAGATCGCTGCATGGGAAGCATTCTTACCCTTGGCAAATCTAATTAATGTTTTTCCAAACACTGGAGTAATTGTACTATACCATTTCCCATATTCCAACTCTGCATCCAAATCATTTGTTTTGTACTCGCCAATAGGATCTCCGCAAGCGGCACTAATAGCCGCACCAAAGCAATTATAGTTTGTTTTATATCCTTTCTGTCTAAATTTCATGTCTGAAAGTTGAACAATCTCATCTTCACTTGGATATCCCAATTTATGAGCATTCTTTATAGCAGTTGTGAAAATATTTTCGGGCAAGACGACATTATCTTGAGAATCTCGCTCGTCCCACATTTTTTTTATTTTACGTTGTGAAAAAATCCCATTTTTACCGCCTAAAAATTCCGTTAAAGAATTAAGATTGTCTCCATCTTCTGCGTTTAATCGAATATCTCCACTTTCTGTAATCTCTGGTTTCCATGCCTCGGTCCCCTTAAAATCCATCAACATTATCGGACTCCCATTACAAAACACATACGGACTTACCCCTGAGTACTCGTTCCACTTTGGGTCAATGCCCCACCAGCGAGCCAAACGACTGTCATATTGCCGGAATTCGTAGCCAAAATTCGCCACTTCTCCAAACACCTCATTATCACCTTCTTGCCCGTTGAAGAAGTACCGATATCCCCCGATGTTGGTACTTCGGTTAGAAATAGGATAACCAAAGGGATAATAATCTGTGGTGCTGATAACGTATGGTTTGTATGTGGAATCTCCAGTAGAATATGGTTGGCGGCGGTCGAGAATGGTGGCCATCACATTGCCCAAGTGATCGGTCAATTCATACTGCCTCATGCCAATGGTGGAATTCGGTATGAAAGAATCTCCACTGGAAAACAAATCAACAGGTTGCCGTATTATTCCCAATCTCTTATTTCCGTATATTGGTCGTTCAATGGTTTCTAACGAATACAAGGATTGCCTGTATATGCACATTATATTGCCAGATGCGTCATGAATGTAATAGTCTGTAATTTTGCCTGTTTTTTTTATCTGCCTTTGTCCCGTGGCGCTGTAACTGAAGGTGCTCAGCACACTGTCGTTTTTCCAGATAGTATCAACCTTGCCCGCCGCATTCCATGAGATTTCTAACCCCACGCCTGTGTCTTGTGTAAGGTTGCCGATGGCATCGTATCGGTATGTGCTCGAATTCAGCCCTGTAGCGGTTATGGCATTCAGACGGTTTCTGTCCACTGAATACTGATAACTGATGTCATGCATGATATTGGCATTGTCGTCATACCTCTGAAGTGAAAGAATATTGCCGTTATGGTCATAGCAGTATCCCGTCTCATATTGATTGGTTACACATAGCCATATTGGAGAAGAGTTTGGTATGCATGTCTCCATGTGTTTTATCCTGTTCAGTTTGTCATAACGGAAAAACTTTGCCAATGGGGTTATTTCTGTTCTAAGATAATCTGTGGTTAAGGCGGAAATATTACCATTGTAATGAGGTGTTGCATTATGATGATCCTTGTTGTAGTTAGTGGCCATATTTCAAGGCATTTTGCCTGCAAAAATATAAAAATAATTCAAATGTGTAATAGCCGGCAATCTTTTTCGCT